>CAZTBA010000412.1:0-5449 GCA_964611725.1 uncultured bacterium | reverse complement strand
TAGCTTCCCCCAACTCGGCTCCTGAGAGGTTAGCTTCCAACAGATCGGCTCCTGAGAGGTTAGCTTCCAACAGAAAGGCTTCTGACAGGTCAGCTCCCTCCAGCTTGGCTTCTGACAGTTTAGCTTCCCCCAACTCGGCTCCTGAGAGGTTAGCTTCCAACAGATCGGCTCCTGACAGGTCAGCTTCCAACAGACGGGCTCCTGACAGGTTAGCTCCCCTCAGCCCGGCTCCTGACAGGTTAGTTCCCTTCAGTTTGGCTCCTCGTAAGTCCCGAAAAACTTCCTCTACACCTTCAGGTAGGGGTTCTAATGCGACCATTAGAGTTTTATATTCATCCAATTCTTCCCACACCGAATAACTCTTGAGGACAGATATCAAAGCTTTTAGTTCTCCACTATGATCTTCCCATCGATCCCTTAACTTCTGCAACTGTTCTTCGGTGTATTCAGCCATCTCATGTCTCCCTTTGTTGCCATATTTTAGCTTCCTTTTATGAAATCGCAATTTAAGTACTTAGGGCAGATATTCCTCCTATTAGCGCACTATACTTCACCACTGAACCTGCCCCGATTCATCACGGGGAAATTCCGGTTGTATTTTCTCAAGGAGAACCTTTTCTTCTTCACTCTCCCTATACACTTTTGTGGCACGCACCCAACGACCCTTGACACGTCGGAATCTGAGTAACTGTGTGAAGAAACCATTACGTGCGCTGATAAAGATGTTGTACCTTTTCTGATCTGTGTCGGCAAGCTCCCACATACCCATGAACCGACCTTGGCCAGGGCCCAAGTTGCCTACCTTCAAGTAGGTTTCGGTTTGCGCTATTTTTTCTAATGTCAAATCCCCCTTAAGCGCTTCAAGTTTATCAAGATCAGAAATGCGTATTGTAACGTCGTAAAGTGGGTATTGACCTTGATGATTAACACAACGAAATGGCCTGTTTGGATCACCCAGAAGCTCAATCAAATAGCAGAAACTATCTCCACCAGTTACCGACGCCACAATTTCCCTATTCAGTTTCGCAATCTCTTCACTCTTTCGACGCAGCTCTCGTTCCGATTTGGTTTGCTCAGAGGAGGCCCATAGGGCACCTATAGCACTTATGATAACACCGATGAAGATCAGAGCTGCTGGGGCGTTGATAAATCCCTTTAGCCAGGAAATAGTCTCAGTAATCCAAGACATGATGCTATCCTCCGCTTGTCGATACTCTCACATAGCCAGCTATCCTTGCCATCTTCGTTTGTATTCACCAACGACCTCTTCAATGTAGTCTTTCTTTACCGTATCTCCATTGTTTGTTAAATTCCACTTTAATTACCTCTCCTTTTCACCCTTTTTACGCACGATCAATCGCGGTGATCGGAGGGGTTCTCATCCAATGGCATGTTATACAACATCTCCTTCATAAATGCGACCAGGCTTACCCGCGCCCAGGGGGTGTGTTGTCGGCGTGCATACACTGATGAGTCAAAGTATGATGTCATAGCGGATAGCTCCCTATGTTAGATCCGACTCTGCCGCCTTTCGAATACCAATATCGCTCTTTCTGCTTCTTCCTACACGCTGTACACTGTCTATGCGTTGGAGCATCGGGATTAGGCCGACCACAAGTCACGCACAGCCCTTCTTTCAGTCGTTTCTCCCGCAGCTTTTTCTCTCTATCCCTGCACACCGGACACTCTCTACGCCTTCCAGCATCCACATTGGGACGACCACAAATCAGACACAGCCCTTGTTCCAAGCGTCGCTCACGCCATTCCTTTTCATACTCTGAATGACAATTTTTACACCACACTCCATACCCATCCTTTGTGTCTCCAGTTTGCCTAAACTCAGTCAGTGGTTTGCGCTCTTTGCAGCGGGCACATATTTTGAAGCCAGTATTTGCCCACATATTCCTCGCCTACCTTGGGAAACGTGAATTAGATCAGCACTATCCTTTATATCTTCGACGTGAACGATGGCTCACGCACCATACCACGTCTCTTTGCTGGCTTTTTTTGCCTTCTTGCATCCACTTCCCTCTGTAAGCCTTGAAGCACAGCTATGAGTTTCTCTACCTCTGTCGGTGCCCCAGGCTTCGGTCTAAATGCGTCTAACTTTATTCTATCCCCACCTTCCCATCGTCTACCCAGTTCAAAGTTTACCTCATCGTCCGCTCGCCAGACTTTAAGCTCAGTAGGAAGATCCCTGGGTCCAGGTGGAAGCAGACCCGGGAACAGATAAATATCTCTCTTTATCATCTGTGCTCTCCCCCCTTCACTACGTTGCACTACTTAGTTGGTTATTGGACTACCTCTGCAAATTTGATTACCAGGCCAACACTCAGTCGTAGCCCAGTATTTCCGTTCCGCTGCCCTGTGAAATACACTCCTTCCACGGTGACAAATTGTTTGAAGCATAACCCAATTCCCACCTGGTATGCAAAATTCGTCCAAGACTCCGACAGCTTAAAAGCATGAACATCAAGTCGGGAAAAGCCGATACCGGCGATCCCATACACCACGCGTGGCCTGTCATACTGTGTGAGGGCATGCCGATAGCCCATCAGGAGTGAACAGACATTACTCTTCGTATCTACGGAAAACCGCGTAATACGGCTCGAAGTGTTAGAAAATCGACTAATTTCAATACCTATCAATGCGTCCGGCCTTATACCGTATGTGAGCCACCCCCCTATGACCTTCGCATCAGATCCCCAATAATACTTGAAATCAGCGTTATCACTGGTATATTTAAGGATCCCACCATATACGCCAATAGTGATCGCGTTCGAACTAAAGACAGGCTTTGAGGCTTTCTCCTCCTCGGCCAGAGCGCACGAGGGAAGTAAAAACAAGCACAGAAACAAAGACAAGGATTTCATTGTAGCCTCCTTCTAAGCCCCTTAGTCGTAGTTTTACCCTCGGCGGAAAATTATCGTCAAGTTGAGTGGATTTAAACTAACGTTGAATAGTGGTTCAAGTGCATCTCAAAGCCTCTCAGTTGACTACTCTGACTTACTCTTGTTTTCGACGAACTCGATCAATTTTTTTATCGATGTTAATGTTCTCACACGCCTCGGCCTCTGGGGACCAATCCTACAACCTGGTAGTAACCCTCTATCTATATAGTCTACCACGACCGACTGTGGGAGATCCAGCAGCTCGGCGAGATCCAGCTCTGAGAGCAAGCCTTCTCCTCCGAGCAGCGAAATTCTGTTTTCTCTTCCTGATGGCTTCGGCATCGTCTGTCACCTCCGGTACTAACCACCGAGACAATATCCCGGCTCTACGGTAATCGCCCTTCTCTTCTAACTTTTCTATCGCTGCCTTGACTATATGATTACGAGCATCATAGAATTTCTGAACGCAGCGCCAACCTAAAACCTCCGCGCCTTTCTGGAAATTCCCTTTAATCTGCTCGTTACAGAATGTGCAGTATGGCATAACGATCTTATCTTTCTCAATAGAAGTTTAATTAAGTGAAATTGCAATCTCATTAGTTGATTGAGACTTGCTATAATTCCAACGATAATTTATAGTTTCGCATAAACTATTTCATTTCGTCAGTCAATATCTCTTGCTCAATAATACTTATATTATTTTCGACAATTCTGATTCCTCTTTGTGCTCCGAGGCGTTTAAAAATAACCAGTGATTCGTTGAGATACTTCAACGCCTTTTCAGGCTTGCCCAACTGAATGTATATGCCTCCTATGTTGCCAAGATCACTTGCTATGCCCTCCTCATATCCGATCTTCCGATCTATCTCCAAGGCATCTTTGAGATACTTCAACGCCTCTTCAGGCTTCCCCAACTGAATGTATATGCCCCCTATGTTCCCAAGATCACGTGCTATGCCCTTCTCATATCCGATCTTCCGATCTATCTCCAACCCATCGTTGAGATACTTCAACGCCTCTTCAGGCTTCCCCAACTGAATGTATACGAGTCCTATGTTCCCAAGATCACGTGCTATGCCCTTCTCATATCCGATCTTCCGATCTATCTCCAAGGCATCGTTGTGATACTTCAACGCCTCTTCAGGCTTCCCCAAATGACTGTATATGCCTCCTATGTCGCCAAGATCACTTGCTATGCCCTTCTCATGTCCGATCTTCCGGTCTATCACCAAGGCATCGTTGAGATACTTCAAAGCCTCTTCAGGCTTGCCCAAATCACTGTGTATGAGTCCTATTTTGCCAAGAGCAATCGCTATGGCCTTCTCATATCCGATCTTCCGGTGTATCACCAACGCATCGTTGTAATACTTCAAAGCCTTTTCAGGCTTGCCCAAATGACTGTATATGCCTCCTATGTTACCAAGATCACTTGCTATGCCCTCCTCATGTCCGATCTTCCGATCTATCACCAACGCATCGTTGTAATACTTCAAAGCCTCTTCAGGCTTGCCTAAATGACTGTATATGCTTCCTATGTTTCCAAGCTGATTTGCTATGCCCTCCTCATATCCGATCTTCCGGTATATCACCAACGCATCGTTGTAATACTTCAAAGCCTCTTCAGGCTTGCCCAAATCACTGTGTATGCTTCCTATGTTTCCAAGCTGATTTGCTATGCCCTCCTCATGTCCGATCTTCCGATCTATCACCAACGCATCGTTGTAATACTTCAAAGCCTCTTCAGGCTTGCCCAAATGACAGTATATGAGTCCTATGTTGCTAAGATCACTTGCTATACCCTCCTCATATCCGATCTTCCGGTGTATCACCAACGCATCGTTGTAATACTTCAATGCCTTTTCAGGCTTGCCCAAATGACTGTATATGCCTCCTACGTTACCAAGACCAATCGCTATGCCCTTCTCATATCCGATCTTCCGATCTATCGCCAACGCATCGTTGAAATACTTCAGCGCCTCTTCAGGCTTGCCCAAATGACTGTATATGCCTCCTATGTTCACAAGAGCAATCGCTATGCCCTTCTCATGTCCGATCTTCCGGTGTATCACCAACGCATCGTTGAGATACTTCAAAGCCTCTTCAGGCTTGCCCAAATCACTGTGTATGAGTCCCATGTTGCTAAGAGCAACTGATTCACCCAGTAACCTCTCATTCTCAATACTTACTTTTCTTGAAATTTCAAGTGCTTTAATATAGTGTGTTTCAGCTTCATTGAGCTTCGACAAACTATAATAACAATTTCCAATTAAGATGTTCGTAGCTACTTTATTTGATGTGGTAATAGTTGGTATGTTCAAGCATTCCTTATATTCTTCAACGGCTTTATTGTATTCGAACTTTCTCTCACACTTCTTTCCCTCATTCAAATGATGGCTTGTCAACGGATTATCTATTAATCCGTTGATATAGTCCTGTGGCTCACCACGTTCTCGTAAATACTGTTGTTCCAGCAAATACAGTTTATATTTTTCTTTCAACAACTCTTCATAAAATATATGGCAGGATACCGCCGCTCGTGAGCGGCGGAGGAATGCCAT
>CAZTBA010000411.1:0-5498 GCA_964611725.1 uncultured bacterium | reverse complement strand
CTGATCATATGACCAGACATCCCGATGAGGAGAAAATCGGGTTTGAGTTTCACTATCTCACGAACCCTGCGCAAGACGCGCTCACTTTCCCTCTCACATCGGGCAATTACCTGTTCACGATTGTCGTAATATTCGTAAATGGACTCCGTCTGTTTGATGTTAATCCCGGGTACCCCCGTGCCCAATCCAACCACACCCAGATCCCCCATGTATTCACAAGCCTTGTAATAGGACTCCAACCCGTGAGAAGTCGTATGTGGGTGAACATCTTCCCACTCCGACGGCCTTCCTTCGGGCAAGCCAACCTTGGAGAGAGATACATTGCGGGTCGGAGGGTCTGCGATATAGTATACACTGCAGTAATCCGACCACTGTTCTTTGCCGTCAATTACAGCGTGGTAGCGCGTATAGATGCGATCGGGAGTGCGTCTGACAATTGCCTCCTGCCAGCCAGGAGCGTTCGCTGACTCCTGGACCTCATAGTCGAACTCTATCGGGACACCATCAAGCCAACCGTCGAAACCGAAGTATTTTACAGCGTCTATGTATGCTTTCCATCGAGGCGGGTCCTCAAAGAGATAGATATCCCAGAAGGGCTTACCTGTAAGACGACAAGGGATCATATTCGACATGTCCGGTGCTACCGGAACACAATCGGACCGACCTCCTTTCATAGCGATCAGCATCCGCTGTTTAGACGTCATAGACCAATGCCCCCTTTTCTACATCCCGATCTCCATCCTACCTATGGCTTTCCTTAGTTCCTCAAGTGCCATAAAGTAGTTGAACCTCTCGTCGAAATATCTCTTCTGGGCCTGGGTGAATGCTTCCCTCTGACGGAGTATATCGTCGAAGGTGAGGTATGTCTGTACCGGCAGTTCAATAAGCTCTTCAATTATTTCGAGCCTCTCCTTTCTCACTTCCGCCCTCTCCCTCTCTATCTCAGCTTTCTCACGGCCATCTATCACATTATAGTAGGCTGTGCTTACTTCCAGTTCTATACGGTTCTTGAGATTTTCAAGCTCATAATCGAGTTGCCTGAGCTTTGCCTTTTCCATCTTCAGAACACCCCAGTCCTCAAGGCCCACAAATATCGGAAAACTCATCGAGATATTGGCACCCCAGTCGCCGTCTTTGAGATCAGAAAGTTTCTCCCCCCAGATTGGATGTTCTGCGGAAGCCCCTATACCCCAGGAGGATCGCTTCAACTCATACATATTGGCTCTGAGATCAGTCTCACCACGTCTGTAATAGGCCTGACCGGCGAAAGATGGAAACCATCTCCAGTAGGTCTCCCTGACTTCTTTTCTCTGCTCCTCTATGTCCGATTCCAGTTCAGCTACCTCAATTCTCTTTTCAAATGCCTCTTTCACCAGCACTCTAAGCGAATCCTCGGATATTGTCACCTCACCCTCGAGCGATGGGATGCCCCCGATTATTTCAACCTGTACAGGGAACACATCTCCCAGTATCCCTATCACTCCCAGGAGTTCGGACTTCTGTTCTCTCTCCTTTCTATGAAGGTTGTTGATTCTGAGCTGTTCATCCAAAACTTCGAGTTTTGCCTCCCTGACATCTATCGGCCTTACCTTTCCTGCCGAAAATCTCTCCTTCATCCTTTCATGTTTTCTCTGAAACTCCTCAAGGAGTTCCAGCCTCTCCTGTATCTCGTCCCTGGTCAGCAGGAGCGAGAAGAAGGCCTTTCTGACCTCGTAGAATACATCTATTCTCGTCTTTTCGTAATCGAACCCCGCCTTCCTGAGCGCCCACCGGGCCAGGAAAGTCGGTTGGGGGGTATCGCCAAAACGCAATATCTCCTGGCTTGCCACAAGCGAAGCACTGTAATCTTCGGTATCCACGCTGTCACCACGACTATAGACTCTGGCATATTCACCGTAGACATCGAGATGTGGGAGCCTTGCCGAGCGATCTGATATAAGTTCAGCTTTCCTCTGGGCCACAACTTCTCGGGCTTTAAGTATAGCCTTGTTGTTTCTCATAGCCACACTCAGGCATTTCTCCAGAGTCAGCTCTTCCCTACCGTAAGAGGAAGGAGCCAAGAACAGGGAGAGAAGAACGAGAGAGATAGCTACACGGAAACAC
Source organism: uncultured bacterium (assembly GCA_964611725.1). Lineage (GTDB taxonomy): Bacteria > Latescibacterota > CAZTBA01 > CAZTBA01 > CAZTBA01 > CAZTBA01. Next base: position 3,395 of record CAZTBA010000411.1, on the reverse strand, counting down.
ACCCTTGTCCTCATCTCTCCCCTACCTCCGGCTTAACCTGATTGTGAATATAGCAACTCCAAATACAAGGCCAACAAGGAGTAATACGAGTGCTGTCGCGAGCAGTATGTTTGCTTTTGTCTTTACAACGACCGTTACATTCTTTTCGAGCGACTCTATTGGTCTACCCTTGTGCTCGGTCTTGGCGCTCACCTTGACTTCGTATTTCCCAACGTCCACATTCGCCGGGGGAGTGACCTCGATATCTACAGTGACTTTCCTCACTGGATCGATCGTCTCGATGACCTCTGGGGCTGCCCTTGCCTCCCAGAGTGGAGCCTGGGGATCTATCTTAACACGCACGTTGTTCAGTCTAACTGTCCCGGTATTTTCGAGGGTGAACCTCATTTCTATAACTTCCCCGGGGTTTATCTCATAGTAGAGATTAGGCGATGAAAGCTCTATCTCCCCTATCCCCCTTGGGATAAGCTCCAGAAGCTCGAACCCGATCCTCATAGCTTCCAGCTCATCCTTAGATATCGGCTCCGACCCTCTTTGTATCTCAAGCTCCCTCAGTTTTTCGACTGCCCGCGCATCGGCAACAACAGCGTAGAACCTGATAGGCTCGTCAAGCTCCTCTTCAGGCATCTCCTCGGGCACATATGTGCGGAGGTTAAGGTTTATCTTCGGAATCCCTTGGGAGAATTTAACTTTTGTTAGCTGCTTCCCTCTGTCCTCGAAGTTCCAGCGGATCTTCTCCGGCAGATTTACCACACTCAGAGTGAAGGTCTTCTCGGTCTCGGCAAGCCTTTCAAGTTCTAAGTCGAAAAGGACCGATTTACCGAGGGATTCCTCCTGTGAGAATTGACGGGAAGTAACGCCAACTATATCTTCAACGGAGCTTTTCTGGAGATAGATGGGTCTCTCATCCTTCTTATTCAGATACCTCATTGAGACGATCACTTCCTCTATATCCTGTTCTCCAAGCTCAAACTCGAGTGTTTTATCACTTCCGTAAGGTAGTGATGGCACGATTATTTCGTACGGTCTTCCGACCATCACCCCATTCCAGATTATCGAAGTAAATATATTTTCGATATTCAGAAGGGCTCTGACATCCGGAAGTGAGATGTCCTTCCTGTAGTTTTTCCAGGCCTCTTCGACCATCGAAGCAAGCCTCACGTCCGAGCTGTTCTTTATCACGATCCGGGCTATCCTCCTATCATCACGACTCTTGTATTTCTCACCACGGACGACAGAGATGTGGGTGGCATCTTTGAGGAAGTTAAGGAGGGTCTCTTCAAGGGATATCTGGGCGTTTTTGTACTGTGCCTCAGCTTCTTCGTACTCCTCCCTTGCGCTGTTGAGCTCATCTCCCGTGACAACGCCGCGCTTTTTGAGATCGATCATCTGCTCGTATTCGGACTTTTTCTGATTCCGCTGGCTTTCAGCCTGTCTTAATGCCACATCTGCCTTCTGGAGTTCGAGGAGCATTATGCGCTCCTCTTTGGTCATATCTCTGTTGAACCTTCCCTCGAAAAAGTCTTCCTCTGCGGAGGGTTGCACAAGAAAACAGGCGAAAGCCAAAACACATATCAGTATCTTCGATATCATGTCATCAAGCCCCCTCGCTCAATACTGGCCACTATCGAGCCCATATGTCTTCATCTTCGCAGCAAGTGTCTTTCTTGTGATTCCGAGCCGCTGTGCCGCCCGGGACCGATTTCCACCCTCAAGCCGAAGCACATCAATGATTGCCTGCCGCTCCACCCCAGCTACAGTTTCACAAAGGCTTGTGAAACCTTCTGCAGATTCAGTCCCGTTAGCTCCAAGCACGCTCGAAGGGAGATGCCCTATCCCCAATTCATCCCCGTCGGCTATCACCATTGCACCTTTGATGACATTTTCAAGCTCACGGACATTTCCCGGCCATTTATAGAGCCGAAATGCCTCCAGCATCTCTCCGCTGACTTTCCTTATCCGGGTCCCAAGCTCCCTATTGAACTTCGCTATAAAATGATCCACAAGAGGAGGTATATCCTCAGGTCTCTCCCTTAAAGGTGGTACCCTGATCGAGACGACGTTAAGTCGGTAGTACAGGTCCTCCCTCAGGTTTCCTTTACATATCTCCTCTTCCGTATCTCTGTTTGTGGCAGTTATTATCCTGACATCAACGGGTATCGTTCTCTGCCCCCCAACCCTCATTATCTCCTTTTCCTGGATCGCTCTCAGGAGCTTGACCTGTGCCCCTGGGGGAAACTCACATATCTCATCTAAGAAAAGTGTCCCGGCTTGGGCACGCTCAAATGCCCCTACCCTCTGTCCTTTGGCATCGGTAAATGCGCCTTTCTCATGACCGAAGAAATAATCCTCTATAAGGGATGAAGGGACAGCCGCACAGTTTACGGGAACAAACGGGCCATTTTTCCTCGAGCTGTACCTGTGGATCGCCCTGACCAGAAGCTCCTTACCGGTACCGCTTTCACCTTGCACGAAGACCATGACGTCCTTCTCTGCCGCACGGGAAGCGACCTTGAGGACCGAATCCATAGCTCCACTCACGGCAACTATTCCTTCGAAGCTGTACATTTCGCCAAGCTGATCTTCCAGTATCTCGACCTTTCTGGAGAGGTGCTTCACTTCGAGGGCCCTTTTTACATTTATAATGAGGTCTTCATTATCGAAGGGTTTGGTGATGTAGTCGTACGCTCCCTTCTTGATTGCCTCGACGGCGTTTCCTATGCTTCCATAAGCAGTCATTATTATCACCTTTGTATCAGGGAAGCCTTTAAGAACAGAGGACATCGCTTCGATCCCATCTATTCCGGACATCTTCTGATCCATAAGGACCACATCCGGCTTAAAGGATCTCGAAACTTCTATAGCTTTCTCACCGCTATCCGCAACCTCCACCTCGAACCCCTCATCTTTGAGCAAGCGGCTGAGTATCACACGTATCCTCGACTCATCATCTACCACAAGGACCTTATCAGGAGCTTCTGGTTTCATCCTCTACGAATCCCGGTTTTTGATTGCCTTGCACGGGAATAAATTCCTTAAACTATCACTTCCCTACAGCTCGACTACGACTTTCGTGCCCTTGCCTTTGACACTATCTATATCTATCTCCCCGCCATGGCTTTTCACGATACTGTAGGATATCGGAAGTCCAAGCCCCGTTCCGTTATTCTTGTTTGTATAAAAGGGGTCGAACACCTTCTCCAGATCCTCTGGCGCTATCCCCTCCCCAGTATCCTCGAAAGTTATTCTGAACCTCCTTCCGGAAGTTTTCTCCCTGTCCAGCGGAAATATCCCAACGGTGAATGCTCCTCCATGCGCCATGGCTTGAAGTGAGTTCATTATCTGAGAATTCCTAATAAGAGGTAGAATAGTCGAAAGTTGTTGACAAATAAGAA
>CAZTBA010000410.1:0-5500 GCA_964611725.1 uncultured bacterium | reverse complement strand
CTTGTTGCGGGTGACTATGACACTATAGATGTCAGCATCGAAAACTTCGGTGACGCCCCTGCGGAAAACATATATGTGAGCTTCCACAGTGGTGATCCTGCGGAGAATGGCTTTGAGATAGTGGATAATGTGAAGGTGGAAAAGATAGATCCGGGAGAGAGTGTCGTTGTGTCCAGGGTTTGGGATACCCTTGAATTTGCGGGAAGAAATCAGATCTATATAGTTATAGATGTCGATGACCGGATATACGAGTCGAACGAAGGAAACAACTCTGTGAGCTTTAGCAGGGATGTCTACCTGCTTGGGGATTTCAATCAGGATGGAAAGATATCCGAGTTGGATGAGGATATCCTGGTGGCTTCGTCCGGGAAATCGGAAGGTGAATGGGGCTGGAACCCGGCATGTGATATATGGTCGAATGATCTCGCCTACCCGGATCCTCCCTACATAAGGGGGGTCAGGGATGGCTCGTGCGATCACGCTGACCACGTCGTTTTTTCAAGGCTTATGGATTTCAACCTTATGAGCGGCATGGCAAGCATAAGCTTCGACCATGCCGACCACGTTGTCTTCAACACGAAGAGGGTCTCTAAAAGCTCTGTTTATGATTCGCTCAACCAGTTTTCCGCCGGCGATTCGATCCTTATTGCCGTCGAGTTCCCTACAGTCGGGGTAGCCGAGATCGGTGAGATCTCGGTCGATTTCTACGACGGTATCCCGGATTCCGGAGGGAAGCTTATAGGTAGGTCGACGATATCGGAGTCGTACGGGGGGCTCGGCACATCTTACCTCGTCTGGCGCACTTTTCTTGAGGATATCGGATACCATACGGTATTTGCCATAGCGGATCCTGATAACAATAAGAATGAATTCTCCGAGGAGAACAATATTATATCGAGCTCGCTTACGGTTGTGAAATCGGGAGGCTCATCTCAGGTTCCCAAAAACTTTGAGCTTCCTCAAAACTACCCGAACCCTTTCAACGCTGTCACAACCATACCTTTTGGATTGCCTGAGGATGCCGATGTGATGATAAGGATATATGATCTCTGCGGACGCGAAGTCAAATCGATAGACTGTGGGATGCTTGAGGGCGGATGGCACAGGGTTTCCTGGAATGGAGAGAATAAGCTTGGTGAAAGCCTGGCAAGCGGAGCCTATATATACGCTGTTGAAGTTAACAGGGATATAGTCAAATCAAAGAAGATGGTTCTTCTTAAGTGAACCTTGATGGTCTTTTTGGAATCCAATTTGGCGATTTCAGGTTGATCTGTCGGTTTATCGAAGCCAATGAGAAGGGAGGTCTGCTATGCGGACTGTAGGTTTAGCTTTCCTGATAGTGCTGGTCCTTGTTCCCCAAACGCTTCTCGCACAGAACACGTCCGATTATTTCCCTGTGGAGGTCGGAAGGATATGGAGCTACACCAACGGCCTTAAGATCGGTGTGGCCGAGGTCTGGCCCTCACCTGATGGGGCACCCTGGGCTTTCTTTTTTGAGGGATACAGTTTCACTCCGAGGATTTTCTCGAAAGTCGAGGATAAGGTCGTAGAGATCACAGAAGACGGTATGAGAAGGCTCTGGTATGACTTCGGAGCTGAGGAAGGGGAAAGCTGGGTGATAAAACCTTTCGAGAATAGGCCCGAAGGGGACATAATCAGTGGATCGAGAGTCACTTTGGTATCCAGGAGTGACACGGTTTCTGTCCCATATGGCCATTTTAAAGAATGTGTGCACCTCGTTTTTATCCCCAATTCTGACCTCGCCGACGCCGGGGTGCTCGAAGAGTGGTTTGCGCCGGGTATAGGCCTTGTAAAGAGGGTCGAGCAGACCATAGCCGGTCCCAGGGCCTATGAACTGGAGGATTGGATTCCGGGTGAACCCCTGGTGATGCTCAACCTCGAGATTCGGACTGATAAGGAGGTGTACTCAGTTGAGGAACCGGTTGAGATAACAATTATAGCTCATAATTACGGACACGCTGATGCGACCTTGAATTTCGGGTCCTCCCTCGAAGCCGACTATACGATCGATAATGCATACCGTTGGTCAGAGGGGAAATCATTTCTGGAGGTCATAGGTGAAGTGACCATACCGGCAGGTGAAAAGCACGAATGGAGTTTTACCCACAATCCTGAGGATTATAAACTGTTTCCTGGAAGGCATATTATAGCCGGTGAGGTCGTCGGCAACAGTCTGAGAGCCTCTACGACGATAGCTGTGGAGGGTGAATCCGGTACAGGGGTGATCGAGGGGTATGTTAGTCAGGATACTGCTCCGGGCGAGATCCTGATTCCTCTGGAGGGTGCTATGGTTGTGGCTGTACCGGCTTTCTATTTCAGAGATGATGTAGTTGTTTCCGGGGATGGTGTGGTTTACCCCGAGTTTCCTCCTATGCCTCCCTATGAGTATTCGGCTGTGACCGGCCCTGACGGATACTACAGGATTGAAGGACTTTATGTCGGTGGTGAGTACAGGGTTATGGCCTATATGGGCGGATATGAGAACCTATCAAAGGTCGTTAAAATTGAAGAAAATACCATAGCAAAAGTTGATTTCGCCTTGACAAAGACCCCCGTAGGAACGATCGAAGGATTTGTCTCAGAGGACACTGCCCCGTTGGAAATCTGGGCTCCTTTGGAGGGTGTCGAGGTTGTAGCCATGCCCGGCTTCTATTTCGGGGATGATGTTCCTCCACCTATGGGGGCTGATGCTGATATGCCGATCCGCGAATATTCGGCTGTGACCGGCCCTGACGGATACTACAGGATCGAGGGTCTTTATGTCGGTGGTGAGTACAAGGTTATGGCCTATATGCGTGGATACGAAAGCATCTCAAAGGTTGTTAGGATCGAGGAAGATGGCGTTGTAGAGAAGGTAAATTTTGCCCTGAAAAAGATAGAGGAGGATATCTGGAGAAACTCGAATTTCAGTTTCGAGGACAGTGTGAAGTACGAGATAGCCACAGATAGAGATTTCTACAGATTGCACGAGACGATGCTGGTACGCTACAGGGCCACGAACTACGGTTCTGAGCCGGTTACCTTCGAATTCCAAACAGGCCAAAATATCGAACTGATGATTCTGTTACCTGACAGTCTCGATTCATCCCCTATATGGCTCTGGTCGGATAGAATGGATTTTACCCCATCCCCGACTTACGTGGAACTTGAGACCGGAGATTCGTTTGAATTTACCTTGGAGCTTAACCTGGCTGAGATCGAACCCCCGTTCCCCGGGACTTTACTCCTCGAAGGTTTCATGCCCTGTGTGAACCATGATCCCGATAAGACCAGGATCTATGTCAAGTTCCAGGTCGGGGGCGAACCCGCATTTGGCATTGTCGAGGGATATGTCTCGGAAGGCATAGGGCCCGCGGGTCAGTGGATACCGATCAGTCGTGCAGAGGTCATCATATACCCGGAATCCGAGGTGAGTTCGGTCAGGTACCAAGGCATCACACATGATGACGGCTATTTCAGCATAGAAGGTGTGATGGAAGGTTGGTACAGGGTCACAGCTCATAAGGAGGGATATGAAAGCTCCGCAAGATCTGTTAAGGTTTCCGGGGGTAGCGTTGCAAGGGTCGATCTGACACTGAAGAAGTTGGAAGGAGAGGCCTGGAGGAACTCGAACTTCAGTTTCGAGGACAGCGTAAAGTACGAGATAGCCACGGATAAGGAATTCTACGGACCAGATGAAATGATGCTGATGCGTTACAGGGCTACGAACTACCGCGGTGAGCCGATTACCTTCGAATTCCGGACAGTCCAAAAGATAGAGCTTTTGATCCTTTCCCCGGATCACGGTGACTCTATATGGCGCTGGTCGGATTACGAAGATTCTACCGATACCTTCAGCTATGTAAAACTGGAAAGCGGGGATTCATTTGAATTTATCTGGGAACTTAACCTATCTCAGATCCATCATCCGATTTCAGGAAAAGAGTTGACCCTTGTGGGTTTTATGCCCTGTGTAAACCACGATCCCGATAGAACCAAGGTCGCTGTTAATTTCAAGGTCGATGGCGAGCCCGGCCCCGGTGTTGTCGAGGGGTATGTCTCGGAGGATACCGGGTTCCTCGATGTATGGATTCCGATCGAGGGAGCGGAAGTAGTCATGCATTCGACAGTTGATTTCGGTCCTGCGATCGAGTACCGCGCCATCACCAACCGGGAGGGTTATTTCAGGATGGAGGGCCTGCCGATAGGGATGGACTTCGAGGTAACGGCAAGGGGTGCAGGTTATCGGCCGGCTGTGCGTTTTGTAAAGATAAGAGAGCCTTTCACGCGGGTTAGCTTCCAACTGAAGAAGGCTGATTTTGAAGGCTGGAATAACATCTCACGCTTCCATCACAACGGTATGGAATATGAGCTGTCTACGGGGAGACATTTCTACGCGCCGGGTGATTTGGTGAAGATAAGGTACGGAGTTAGAAACATCGAGCGTGATAGGGTCGTAATGGAATTTCCCTCGGGACAACAGATCGAGTTCATCCTGCTGTCCGAGTCCGGAGAGGTCTGGAGATGGTCTGACGGGCTTGGTTTTTCGGATGCTATAACCTATATAGAGCTGAAACGCGGAGATTCGGCTGAGTTCGAGGCTCAGATTGATCTGGGTTCCCTGGGAATGGAGCAAATGGAGCTTTTGCTCGTCGGATACCTCCCCTGCTCCAATTACGATCACCAGGACATAAGGAGCGAGGAGACAAAAGTCGCCCTTGGGCTCGCAGTGGGGTACTACCATATAGTTGATGTATTCATCGACACCGAGTCCGAAGAGAAGAGTTTTGACCTTAAGGATGAAGTTTCCCTGAGGATCAACCTGGGTGGAGATGGTTGGGATTCCCCGCCGGAAGTGCTTAGCTTTTCGGAGCTTCCACAGAACCTTTACAGTCCGATCCCGGGATATGAGGTGCTGAAGGTCATAACGGTTCAATCCGAGCTTTCTTACAGCGTTAACGCGAATGTCTCGGTTTACTACGAAGATTACGAGCTTGAGTCCAACGGGATTTCGGATGAGAGCAATGTTGAGCTATTTTACTGGGATAATCGGCTGGACCCACCGCAGTGGGTCAATACTTATGGGAGCCTGGATCCGGGAAGCAACTCCGTATCGGCTGAGGTCCCGCTTCCGGCACCTCTCGGGCTCTTTGCCCGGATTGCGACTTCTGTCGATGACATCGATGATGTGCGTGCTCTCCCTGAGCATTTCGGACTTAAGGGGAATTTCCCTAACCCGTTCAACCCTTCGACCTCAATTGTCATTTCGGTACCATCCGGCATGGAAGGGTCCGAGGTTGATCTCTCAATCTACGATCTCCTGGGACGCAGGGTTAAGGAGCTTTTCAGCGGAACCCTTGTACCCGGAGAGCACAGCCTCAGATGGGATGGCAAGGACGATTCAGGGAGGAGAGTCTCAAGTGGAATCTATGTATGTGTTGCCATGGTCGATGGCAAAATCTCCGGGCAAGCTCTGAAGATGGTACTGGCGAAGTAAGCC
>CAZTBA010000409.1:0-5509 GCA_964611725.1 uncultured bacterium | reverse complement strand
GGAAAGAGAGGATCTCCGATGCCGCAGTGAATGTTGTAATACCCTTAGCTTACACCTACGCGCGTGAGAGTGGGAGGGACGATCTCCTTCAGGGGCTTCGCAAGATATATCTTTCCTATCCAAGGCTTGCTGATAACTGGATAACGAAGAAGATGAAGGCCAGGATATTTGGGGACAGCTCAGGGGGGAGAAAGGTCGTAAATACTGCCGCAAGAAGTCAGGGTCTCATACACCTGTACAGGAGGTTCTGTGAGAAGGAGAAGTGCCCTATCTGTCCGCTTGCATCCTCAGATTAGAAATCACCTTAACAGAACCAATTTTCTCGACTTCGAGGTGAACCTCCTGTCCGACCTCATCCTGTAGAAATAGACCCCGGTCGGGAGCGGAACTCCGGATCCATCATGCCCGTCCCAGCGGATGATGCGGGAGCCGGGAAAAACCTCTCCGCTAAAGGCCATGGCAACCCTCCTTCCGAGCAGGTTGTACACCTCTATCTCCACATGGACCTCGGGTGATATGAGAGGAACCTCGAATGGTATATATGTGAATGAATTGAAGGGATTCGGGAAGTTCTGTGAGAGGAGGAAATTTCCGGGCACCTCAAGCTTTGGCCTCAGAAAGTTTATAGCCTGTTCTTTCGCTTCCGATTCCGGTTTATCGAACACGAAAGAGTATATTTCCCTGTATGCTGAGATGGTCTCCGTAGAGGGGGGATCTGTCGAGCTTCGATCTCTCCCCCAGTTGAGGGCGATCACATCAAGGTCGAGTTCGTCCACGGTGCCGTCCCCGTTCGCATCAGCGTGGGCTGCCTCCGAAGGGGACCACGCTCTCGATGCCTGTCCCATCCAGTACCTCCCGGCATTCGGTCTTGCCGGACCATTGTAGCCCCAGAACTCCCAGATCGCCTCGAGATCGTCCAGCCCGACAGACCCCGTGTTATCGGCATCCCCGGGCCAGACTAAAAGCTCGACCGGTTCCCCTTCGGTCACAGAGATGAACTGGCAGGCGGGAAACCCGGAAAGGAACTGGGAACCACCGTCCGGCCATATCACTTCTACTGCTTCGACAGAGGCAGACCCGTTTTCGCCAAGTCCGAGTACTGTTGGGACCCTATCCGGTGATGAGATCTCCCTGTATAGGGTAATGCCGGGCCCTGCAAGCTTCACGCGAGCCCCTATAGCCCACCTGTTCGACACAGCCCCCCAGAGCCTGATGCCGAACCAGGAATCCTCGTCTACCTGATTCTTGTAGAGCTTGGAACCTATCTGAAGATCTATCAGCCCATCAAGGTTGTAGTCGATAGCGTTGACGGGGGCGTCCAAAGGGGTAGCTATGCCACCAAGCTCCTTCGTAGAATTCTCGAACCCTTTTTCAGAGTTGCTGTACATGACTCCGACTCTGTGATCCGAAAGATATATGTCCATATCGCCGTCGTTATCGTAATCTAAGGCGGCGGCGTACTTTCCGGGACCGATATTCGCAACCCCAAATTCCGAGCCAGCCTCGTGAAAACTGCCATTCCCATTGTTAAGATAGAGAAGGTTTGGTTCGGTAGAATTGACGACATAGAGATCTAATTGAGCATCTGCATCGAAATCTTCCCAGAGGGCGAAAGAGCCGCTTCCGGTATCTCCCACTCCGGCACGGGTAGATGCGTTCTCGAAAGTCCCATCGCTCCTGTTGCGGTAGAGAACATTACTTCCGTTGGGAATCACAAGGTAGAGATCCGGATGGAAATCACCGTTGTAGTCACCCCAGGCAACATGGGAGGTCTCCCTGATGTAGTTGACCCGGGCAGTGCCGCCGACCTCCAGGAATGTCCCATCGCCCTCATTATGGTACAACCTGTTAGGGTAATCCCTGTTTGCGACGTAGAGATCAAGATATCCGTCGAGGTCATAATCTGCCCAGGAGGCCAGGGTTCCCGGTCCCTGATCTCCGGTCCCGGAGACATCTGTCATATCCTCGAAAGAGCCATCACCAAGGTTACGGTAGAGCCTGTTTGCGCCGTCCGGAATCACCAGGTAGAGGTCAAGATACCCATCGTTATCGTAATCCCCCCAGGCTGCATCCGCACATCCAAGACTGCCGTCCAGCCCCGAGGATAGGGTGACATCCTCGAAACCGATGCCGCCCATATTCAGGTAAAGCCCGCATCCTGAGAGTCCGGAAACGAATACATCGGGATATCCATCGTTATCGTAATCCCCCCAGGCGCTGTCCCTCAGTTCCTCCGTTCCGATGGCGAGGGAATATCGGAACTGGGGCTCTGGACCCCTCACTTCGAAGGAATAGAATCTGGAGGGGGTGCCTGCCGGGTCAGTGGAAGAATTACCGTTCAGATCGATAGCGTATATGTAGTAGCTCACTACTGTCCCCGGTACCAAATCCGACAGATGAATCTCCCCAGAATAGGCATCTCCTTTTGCCTCCATCGGCACACTGTCGAAGTCCGACCCTCCGGATGAGAAGAAGATACGGGCCTCTTCAATCCCCACAGGGCTCTTGATCTTGGCGGAAATCTCGCTGGAAATTTCACCGCTGGAAAATATATCCTCCAGTAAAGATGTATCGTATATAAGAGGCGGTATCTCGCCGGAGAAGCCACTTTCGAGGAGCGAGTCGTATATCCTGAGCTTTCCATATCCCCAGACATCGTTCGGGGTCTGCCCGGTGAAGCGATCTTCAAGCGCTCCTTCGGTCAGTATATTCTCGACCTCCGAAGGTCCGAGGTCCGGCTGTGCCTGAAGGAGAAGCGCCGCTGCACCCACGACGAACGGAGCCGCCGGACTTGTCCCTTCGTACTCCTCATAGCTGGCGTATTCCACGCCAAGTCTATAGTGAGATGCCGGACCGTAGACTACGCCGGGAGCCGCTATATCTATTATACTCTTTCCATCTATCCTGCTTCCGCGTCCGCTGAAATCGCTTATGCCACCCTTTGGGTTCCTTGCCCCTCTCACCTCATAGGCTGTAACCACTATGGAACTATCGGCCGTGGCAGGCCAGGTTACGGTCCCATTATCGGTTATGAAATCGACGAACTGCGCCCCATCAACCCAGGCCGTAACGTCATCGGTTATGTAACCGTGGACGACGTGATCCACCGGAAAACTGTTGTCTATATCCACACGCCAGGTCCCATCGGCAGGACCTCTGGACGATATCGACACATCCATCTTTGCGGTCCCTCTTGGCGATATTTCAAAATTGCTGAAAATTTCGAAGCTTCCGAGACTGTGTCCCTTTCCATCCCCGTGAATGGGAGCCTGGGCACCGGTAGGGGAGGTAAGGGTAAAGCGGAGCGTGTCGGGAGGGTCCAGCCAGAGGAAGGTTATGTAAACCTCATCTATGCCTACATTGCTCTGGACATTGAACCTGAGTGTCTCGGAACCGTTTGCGGGGACGGGAACCAGGGAGTGCTTCTTACGCCCCGGTCCCGCAAGGTTGCCTGAAGCCGTTACCTGGATCACTCCGCCTGCCCAGAGGCTATCTATCATCTCCTCGAAGTTCGATGAGCCATCCATAAACTCGAAAACCCACGAGCCGAACTCATAGAGCATGATATCCGCCCCCTCCCTCTCAGCCCATGGCATATAGACCTCACCGGGGAGATCGTTCCGGTCGGCGGAGAGTATATCAACACCAGGGGCTGCGCCAACGGCCCTACGGCCCGGGGTATCGCCTGCTATTATGGAGGACATGCCAGTGCCATGGTTTAACTCATCGCCCCTATCGTAAACCAATCCCCCGTCATCACGCCTCCTCTCTATAACGTTTCCCCCGATCGTTGCTTTCACTTTCGGCTCCGTGAGCTCGACCAGATGTTCTCCCACGTCGAGAAGATTGTTATCGTTCTCATCAAGCGCTATAAAGATCCCCTCTCCGAAGGAGGTGTAATCCTTCCATTCGGGTCCGAAATCCCTGATGCCATTGCCGTTTAAATCGTTGTAAAGCCAGTCGAAATCTGCCTCGAAAACACCCTTAAGGTAGCTGAAATCGCTGTGTCTTCCCCTGACGTCAACATCTATGAAGTTCAGCAGTTCCTCCGGACCCGCGATGCCGCTCCGGTCGAGATCGACGCAGTCGAGTCCCGGATCGAACCCCCCATTCCCATTGACATCTATCCATACAAGCGTATCCCCGCTTGCCCTCCACAGGGCAGGATGGAAGATATCTACCCCCGTATCGAAGTTAGCCACGGTTATCCCTCCCCCGGTCAGCTTTCCGAAACCGGGGGATATCTCCCAGGCAGAATCGGCCTGCACCTCTGCACCCCCCATGTCGAGGGCCGGTTTTATCCCGGGGCGCCAGGCCGATTCTATCCTCTCTACAAAGTTCATTCCGGGGAGATCATCGAGGGTATCCCAACCCACTTTGGCCCCGTAGATCCTTCCTACATGCAGGATCTCGCCGTTCATACGGTGGAAGGAGACGCCGTGGGATTCAAGCTCATTTATGAGGGATTCTGAGGGAAGACTTTTGAACCTTATTGAAACCTCGACCTCTTCAGGGTCGACAAATCCAGAAGCGATTTTGGCCATCCCAGAGCGCCTCATTTCCCTGAGGAGCAGCAGTGCGGAATCCTGCTTATCTGGTGCTGCGGCGGAGGAGATCTGTGGAAGCAGAAGCAAGATAAAAGCTATATAGATAATCAAGTATCTGAAATTGGAAACTAAGGTTCGGTAAAAGTATTTGTTCTCCTTCAATTTAGTAGCTCACCAAATTAATTGAGACTTGGTCATAATTGTTTAGGCAGCTCTGATGATAGCTTTCATTCCGACACGACTGACATTTCCTTGATAAATCCTATAAAGCAGAACAACTTGATAGAGCAAAACGGCACCCAAGACAAAACGTGCTGTAGAGATATAACCTTTGGTTGGGACCTTATCGTTGAGATCAAAGATCAACTTAAATTGACCAAAACCATTTTCGATAGTCCGAAAACGGAGAGTATGAAAGATTCTTCTTACTTGTGCACCGGGATCCCTGTGGGGATAAGCACCTCTTCTGGAAGCAACAAGGATATGCCCATTATTGGCACAATGCTCGTAAAGGTTGTGATCTTGATAAGTTGTATCTCCAAGGATGAAGCGAGCTTCCTTTGGAAGTTGATCTATCAGAGATGGTGCCTTCTTATTGTCAGCAATATTTGCTGGGGTAAGCTCAGCTGCCAAAGGTATCCATACATCAGAAACAGTCTCTATCATGTGAAGTTTCCATCCATAGACCCAACCGTGCCATTCGGATTTTGTCCAACCAGCTTCCGTGTCAATTCTGCTGTGAGGAATTCTCCCAACTTCTTTATCTTTCTTATGCCAGACTCCTCCTTTGGCTTTAAATGCAGAGCTATCTATAGCTACTGCTCTTCCACAATCCTTCCAGGGATCTATAAGCTCAACAAGATATCTGCCCAAATATCCTATATACATCGGAAGATTTTCAGGGAGTCTCTTCAATCTCCTTTCAAAAGTCCGTCTGGATGGAAAACGACCGTTCTCACTCA
>CAZTBA010000408.1:0-5512 GCA_964611725.1 uncultured bacterium | reverse complement strand
AATATATCCTTGACCCATTCGGGGTCCTCTATCATCGCCATAAGGAGCCCCTCGGACCCCACGAGTCCCTGTGTCCTGTCGTAACCGACCGCAGCGCTGAAGCTCACGAACCATCCCTGGTCGTAGACCTCGGCGTTTTTCTTCAGATCTTCCTCCCATTTTACACGGGTGTCATTCATAACCATCCTCGGCTTGTGCTCCTCCCAGATCTTGCGGTTTTTTATGAGGTGTTCCATTCTCCCCGGAGTGGAAGTTGCATTCTTCCAGTTCTTACGCACAGAGCCATCGCTTGTTCTGGAGATAGTATATTCGTCGGTCTCTTCAATAATCTCCGTCGGAAACTGCATCGAGAGATCGGCCCCAAAGCCTCTGAACTCGTATCCGAAATACTCCTCCGGGGACATATCCTCAGGCAGGCCCTCCCTATGCCATCTCCTTACGGTAGTAAACCAGGGCGCATCGTGTATCGCTATCCTATCGGCCTCTTTATGTGACAGTGCCAGAAGGACTCTCTCTCGTGAAGTCATAATTTCAGCTCCTTTCCGCCTCATGTTTTTCGATAATGGAATGCCACACCTCAAGTGCTTTTTCTTCAAGCGATCCCACATCAGAATCGTTTCTTATAACGTAGTCTGCGACTGATATCTTCCTCTCCACCGGAATCTGAGAGGCTATCCTGTCCTTTGCTTCCTCAACCGGGAAGCCCCCCTTTTCCACAAGCCTTCTCAGTTGCTCACCCTCATCACATACCACGACCACAAGTTCATCGAACCAGTCGGATATATTCCATTCTACTATGAGGGCAGCGTCCACAACTATGGGAAGCAATGGATCAGATTTTGAAATTGAATCTATTCTTTTTCTGAGTTCAGAGAGCAGGGGGGGGTGGACTACGGAGTCGAGCATTTTTCGTTTTTTGGAATCCGAGAAAACTATCCTTCCGAGTTTCCTTCTGTCGAGCGAGCCATCCGGCTTCAGTATATGGCTTCCGAATGCTGACACAAGTTTCCCAAGAACTTCGGGATTCCGTTCAGCCACATACTTTCCTATTTCGTCACCGGACAGCGCATATGCTCCCTGTTTTTCGAAGACACGGCATACGGTAGTTTTACCCGAAGCTATGTTTCCTGTGACCCCAATGAGCATCATCTATACCGCCGAGATCACCTTTTTGAGAAATGCTGCTAAATCATCGACGAGAGAGTATATGGTTGGCATTATGATAAGCGTCAGGAAGGTTGATGTTGTAAGACCACCTAAGATAGCGAGGCTAACCGGGGCCCACATCTGGGAGCGTCCCCCTTCAACAGGGCCGAAAATCTTCGGAAAGATCATCGGGGCGGTCATAGGAAGGAGCCCAAATATGGTGGTGAGAGCTGTCATAAGGATCGGCCTTAACCGGTTTCTCCCTCCCTTTACTATGGCTTCGTAGCGTGGCATACCGCTCCTCCTGAGGTGGTTTATATAGTCTACAAGGACTATGCCGTTATTGACTACTATCCCGCAGAGTATTATCACCCCAAGGTAGCCGAAGGTACTTAGCGCGGTATTTGTAAGGTAGAAGCAGAGTCCGACCCCTATGAAAGCAAAGGGTATCGAGAACATTATGGCGAAGGGATGGGCAAATGACTCGAAAAGGGAAGCCATTATTATATATATCATGATCGCGGCCAGTATAAGGGCGAACCTCGAGCTCTTTTCGGATTCTTTCATCTCCTGGTAGCTTTCTCCGAGCTCCCAGGTGTATCCTGGAGGCATCGCAATTCCCGAGAGCCTTTCTTCGATCCTCTTCCCTATGGATCTTATCCCAAAACCTTTTATGTTCGCCGACACAGTAACTATAGTCTTCCTGTCCTCTCTCCTTATCGAACGGGGGCCCTCCCTGAATCCGAAATCCGCCACGGTCGAGAATGGAACTAACACCCCACCTTTCCCCTCAATCGTCAGGTTCTTCAACCTTTCGAGGCTCAGCTCATCGGACTCCTCGAGTCTCACCTCGATATCGATCTCTCTGTCTTCAGTCTTGAACTTGCTGAAGGAGCGACCCCCAATCGCGGAAGACATGCTCGTAGCAACCTGTCTGGGTGAGAGTCCATATTCCTCGGCCCTTTCCTTCCTTACAGTGACCTTCACCTCTTCCTCGCCACTTTGGAGGCTCGTGTTCACATCCTCCAGCCCCCCCATTCCCTTAATGAGATTAGCGAAATCTTCAGCGAGAACTGCAAGCACATCCTCATCGGGGCCTTTAAGCTGCACATCTATACCCATTTCACTGCCGCCCATATGGCGCATCCTTCCCGCGGTGAACTTGACACCGACTATATTGGGGAGCATCTTTTCTACCCGATCTTTGGCCTCCAATGCTGTGAGTTTTCCCTCCTCTTCGCTCTTAAGGAATATTTCTATATTTCCCCACCTCGAGCCGAAGCGGGTTGCTATCGTCTCCACATCGAGGTCATCTTTCTTCTCAAGGATGTTTCTCTCTAAATCATCGAATATCTTCTTGGCATCCTCGAGTCTGAACCCCCTTGGCATCGCCACATCCATCCTGAAATTCCTTCCGGGGACCGGTGGAACAAACTCCCTCTCTATGTGACTGAAAAGATACATGCTGAGCCAGAGGAGCCCGACAACAGCAGCCAGTGTTATCCATCTGTGTTTCAGTGTCCGCCTGATAACACTCGTATAGAGATCGGTCAGCTTAGTGATAGCTTTGGATTTCTCCTTCTCCTTCCCTGTAAAGATCCTAGAAGCCATAAGGGGAACAAGTGTTAAAGCTATAGCCAGGGAGCAGATCAGAGCCACACAGACCACCAGGCCGAATTCCTTCATCCATATCCCTTCCCTCGATTTCGTGAGGAATATCATCGGGAGGAAGACACATATGGTAGTTAAGGTTGCGGCGAACACTGCTGTTCCGACCTCGCTTGAACCCACTATGGCTGCTTCTCTTGGACCGAGCCCCTCCTCCTGCTTATGTCGAAATATACTCTCGAGCACAACCACAGAGTTGTCCACAAGCATCCCGACCGACATCATCAGTCCCATGAGGGACACGATGTTTATGGTTATCCCTGAGGAGGTGAGTTCCCTCATAAGGTACATAGCAGCGAAGGTAGCTACCATAGATATGGGGATGGCAAGGCTGATGATTATCGTACTCCTGAATTTCCTCAGGAAGATGAAAAGGAAGAATATAGCCAGACCACCACCTATAAGACCTGCGTTTCTGAGCTGCTTAAGGCTTTTGATTATCTCCTCCGAACCATCTCTGTAAACATGTATATTCAGTCTACCTCTGAACTCTCCCTCAATCTCATCCAGGACCTTCCTGACCTCTCTGGCCACTTCAACGAGGTTTGCTGTGGATGATTTATAGACTCCCATCCTTACAGCGTCCTGTCCGTTCAGCCTCGAGTAGCTCGTCCTTTCAGGATAATCGTAGGTGACCTTCGCCACATCTTTTAGCCGCAGATACACATCTTTGACCGGCATATCGGCTATGTCTGACACCGATCTGAAACTTCCGAGAGAGCGCACAGAATATTTTCTCCCTCCATCGATCACGTAACCCCCCGGCAGGTCGACGTTGTTCGCCCCTATCTCTCCCCTGAGGGCAGACATGCTCATCCTGTGAGACAGGAGCTTCTCCTGATCGACTTCGACATTGAGCGTCCTCCGTTCTACACCCCAGATGTCTACATCAGCGACACCTTCGATCCTCTGCACACGTGGGCTTATAACATCCTCAACTATATCGTAGAGATCATCCCGGCTCCCGTCCCATGAGACACTGAGCCTTAAAAAGGCGATATCGGTCGACTGAAAACGCCTTATCCTTATATAGCTTACGTCCTCCGGAAGTTCTTTACGAACGAAGTCTAACTTATCGCGTACCTCCATGGAAGCCAGGTCCATATTGGTACCCCTCTCAAACTCGACGCCAATGTTAGAACCCGAGGATGAGGATGTGGAGCTTATCCTCTCGAGATGGTTCAATGTACCCATAACATCCTCCACGGGTAGTGTTATGAGCCTCTCAACCTCCTCAGGCGAGGACGATGCGTAAGGTATCGAGATATGGACATGTGAAGAGGAAAACTCGGGTAGGAACTCGAGCGGCAGAAACGTTAGCGAGACTGCTCCGAGGGCTATAATGCATGTTATAGCCATTAAAGTAGTTACGGGTCTACCTATAGCCAATTGAGAGAGCTTCATCCTTTAATCACCTCTCGTCAGGAGCGAATAAACAGTAGGTATAAGCACAAGAGTGAGGAGGGTCGACACCAGCAGACCACCTATAACGGTGATCGCCATCGGTGTCCTGACTTCAGTCCCTTCTCCAAACCCAATAGCCAATGGCAGAAGCCCAAGGACCGTAGTAGATGTAGTCATGAGTATCGGTCTGAGCCTTACGGTAGATGCATGCTTTATAGCATCGTACTTCTTCATTCCCCTACGTCGGAGCTGATTTATGTAGTCAACTAGAACTATGGCGTTGTTGACAACTATTCCGGCGAGCATGATAGCACCTATAAGCACTACCACGCTCAAGCTTTGCCTCGTTATAAGCAGGGCCAATATAGCACCAACAGCTCCGAACGGGATAGTGGCCATAATGACGAAAGGGTTGAAGAGCGACTCAAACTGAGAGGCCATAACAAGATAAACGAGGAAGACAGCAAGGAGAATAGCGAAGTTCATGCTCGCGAAAGAGGTTGCCATCTCCTCCTTCTGACCACCGAGTCTAATAGAAACGCCAACGGGTAGAGGTATATCGGAGAAAGAAGACTCTATCTCACGCGAGGCACCTGCAAGATCAAGCCCCTTGAGGTTTGCTGTAACGAGGGCTACCCTCTGCTGGTTCACCCTCCTTATCTCGCTCGGTCCTTGTACTACCCGGAGTTCGGCCACCGATGACAAAGGGATCGGGATTCCGTTTCTGAACCCGACCGTGAGCGCCGAAAGGTCGTTCAGGCTTCTTCTCACATCCTCCTCAACCCTGACCCTTATGTCAACATCTCTGTCGCCCTTACGTAGCTTAGTAGGTATATCACCGTAGATCTTTTCCCTTATAATTGAGGCTATCGACCTTATATCGGTGTCGATTGCTGATATCCTATCCCTTTTAAAGGTAATCTGGATTTCCGGGCTACCACCCTCAACAGAGGACCTTATATCGGTCAACCCCTCTGTCAGGGAAATTCTTCTGACCACAGTCTCGGAAACCGATCTCAATTCATCGAGGTTCCTGCCTATTATCTCGATCTGTATAGGTGCTTTCAGGCTGAAGAGCGTCGGCCGGGAAAACCTGTATTCTATACCGGGGATATCGCGGAGGCTCTCCCTAAGATGATCCATAATCCTCTCTTCGGCCTCCCTCATCAGACCTTTCTTGAGAAGTATATTTATCTGTCCCACGTTCTCGATCTGTTCCGAGAGGGACGCCGACTGGCTCCCCGATGACCCGACAGTAGTATAAACCCTGTTTATGCCACTCTCAGGGGGGAGC
>CAZTBA010000407.1:0-5521 GCA_964611725.1 uncultured bacterium | reverse complement strand
GAGCTATTCCGAGGGCTTATTCTTGTGGCAAGGCACCCTACTTCTATTCGGGGGATGGCCATATTTTGCCATGAAAACAGAGTTGTTGCGATATGAAATTCATACCTGGAGCAAAAATAGAAAGAATGCCTTGAGAATGACGGCTCAAAGTCTCAGACCGGCGTCTGTTCCAATGCAAATGCAATTCTTCCTTGACAACTTTATGCGGATATAGTATCTTGCAATTACTTTATGAAATACCCAAATTAAATCGCGGGAGTGGGCAGATGAAATTTAGCAGAACCTCTATGGAAACGACTATAATGATTCTCGGAAAGGATCTACACAGGAGTAGTATGCCCACTCCGTTCCGGGGGGCCGATATGTGAGGCACTAATATTATAGAATTTTTATGAAGCCGCTGGTCCTCCCGGCGGCTTTTTGTTTCTCCGGAAGGTCGTGGGCATGTTGAAGCCTACGGCCTTTTTCTTTTGGGGATGCTATGAAATATCTCAGATTCAAAAATCTAGAGAAAATTTCTCTTGACAAACTCTCATTTCTTTCATATTAATAGTGCACATATGTTCAGTATAAATGGAGGAGCGAGACTATAGGTCTGCAAGTAGCTCGAATTGTGGGTAATTCCGAGAAAGGAGGAATGCCAATATCCTTGCGGTGAAAATAATGGAGGGTGTCCAATCCATCGATGCAGAAATGGAAAAGCCATCTCAATGTAGGACTAAGCTTAACTCGTGTGTCGCTTAGGCTACAAGAAGACAATCGTAAAGGGAGGCACATATGGAAAAAATGATAGCTTTCCGCGGTCTGCTCTGCCATGAGTGTGGCGCATTCTTAGCAACAAAGAATGACGATGACAAGAAGAGACAAGATATTCTCGCTAAGTTGTATTCTACTGCCAGTGGTTCTCCCTTTTTTCGGGGGTAACTTATGAACGACCATGCTATCTGTTTTAAAATAGGTTTTCTCGCAATCTGTCTCTTTTCTGCTTTATCATGGGGAAAAGTACTCTATGCAGAAAGCCAATCAATAAGTACACCTCCAGTGATTCATACCGTAGTATGCGGCACTCCCCCGGTGATCGACGGGAATCTGGATGATCCATGCTGGGACGAGGCATATAAATGCGAAGATTTCTGGAGAACGGATAAGGATAAACCTGAGCCTTCTCCCGAAAGAACGAGGGTCTATATCTGTTACGATAAGGAAGCGCTTTACGTGGCCTTCTACTGCTTCGACCGCGAACCTGACAAGATCAGAGCAATGCAGAAGAAACGAGGGGGTATGATCTGGCAGGATGATGTTGCCGAGTTAGGACTTGACACATACCACACCCACAAGGAGTGCTACTGGTTTGACATCACAGCGGGCGGAACACAATATGACCAGATTCCGGGAGGTAGCGGGACAAAGGTCGAGTGGCGAGGAGACTGGGAAGGTGCATCTGAGATAGCGGAGGATGGATGGGTAGCTGAGATGGCCATCCCATGGAAGGTATTGCGCTTTCCGAAGAACACAACCGTTATGGGTATCTATGCTGCAAGGGGTATCCCACACAGGGATGATATATGGGTCATGTGGCCGAACCTGGGCACCAACTGGGATTCCAATAAGATGGCAGATCTGGTGAATCTTGAGCTTCCTGAGATAAAACATCCCCCGGTTGTACTTCCCCATATCCTCGGGATAGCGCATCAAGATCACAGGAGGGAAATCTCGGCAGGTTTGAATGTGAAACAACCCTTCGGCTCCGGTCTTACAGCGAGCTTAACGGTTAATCCTGATTTCGAGACGATCGAAGATGAGGTAGAGAGCATAGATTTTTCGTATACCGAGCGCTATATATCGGATAGAAGGCCCTTCTTTACAGAAGGTACAGGATTCTTCCCGGGATCCTCCATGTTTTACACCAGGAGGATAGAGGACATAGATGCTGGCATTAAGATCTTTGGGAGGACAGGCAAGGCGAGGGTCGGTGTGCTCGATGTTGCGGATATAGGGCATCGGAACGATTTCTCTGGGAAGTTTCAGTATGACCCCACCCCTAACAGCGGCATTTGGGCTGGAGGGGTACATACTTCGAAGATCGACAGCTCAAATGGCAACCTTGGATTTGGTGGATATTATGAGTATAAGAAGGAAAAGGGAGGCTATTACAGTGGATTTGCTCTGTTAAAGACTGTTGTAGGGAACAAGAAAGGAAATATCTTCTCAGCGGATGCCGGTGGGTGGTCAGGTGGTGCGAGGGGATCATATGTCGAGATCAGTTTCAGAGATGTGGGAGAAGGTTACACAAGCTGGGCGGCTTTTATTCCGGAGGAGAACTACTGGAGAGTCGGACTTAACACAGGGCTTTGGAGAAGATATGATGAGAGTTTCATTAAACAGTATAGTACCTGGGTTAATGTTGAAAAAGCTCACAGCCATGCCGATACTCTGATGTATCAGGGAGTGAGCTTTGGCGGGTATATCGGTATCAGGAAATTGAACACATCCGGAGGCCATATCGGTCTATCATATTACGAGCGCCCTCCAAGCATCGACAGGACGGTTGATCTGGGGCTGGGTTGGAACGAAGATGATATCCATCAGAAGGGAAGTGTTGGAATGTCAGTCGGGAAAAAGGCTAGTGCTGACTATCTCTATATGAACCTGAACCAGGGATACAAACCTACCGAGAATTTGAGTTTTAAGCTCCGAGGTGAGTTCAGAAGGATGAAAGAACCCTCTGAGGATGCCGAATACAAGGAGCTCGTGATGCTGACAGGCAATTATGACCTCACCAGTGAACATAGTATAGGTCTACGAATCTTGCATCGCTATGATTTTGGCGATGGGGAGGATGCTCGTGTTTGGTCTATCTTCGGTAATGGCAACCTGAACGTATGTCTCACTTATCGTCAGGCTGTTCGGGCAGGAACCGACATTTTCCTTATCCTCGGGGATCCGAATGAAGATAGGACTCAAAAGCGATTTGCCATGAAAATCATCAGACCGCTTTTCTGAAGGAGGAAAGCCTCAGCTTCGAGGATAGCTGGGAACAAAAAGGCCTTTTATATTTGCAGAGATATCCGGGGAGCTTATATAACAGAGAGGTAGGATGATATGTCGAAGATGGTAAGCGTATTTATTATCATAGCTATCTGTGTTGGCGTACTCATTGTAAAAATTGGGTGTGATGAGTCAATCCCCACCTTTTGGACTATTCTGGTTTTGGCAGTGGTAGCACTCGCGATACTGAAAGAGCTAACATAGAATGGCACTGAGTACTAGACTATGAGTGCCAGTCTAAATATACAGCTATCTGACTGAAAGATTGGAGAAGAAGCCATGGTAACCAGAGAAATTATGGAATTCACAGGCAAAGAATGGGTAGAACTTCTTTTAAAAGAGCGTCGGCCGAATGGAGAACGGGTGATCGTCACAAGCAACTTCCATCGTGTGTTGAGGATAAACGAGAAAGACCGGGAAAATTGCTTTGCCGGTTTTGGCGGCATTGCCTTCCAGCAGGGCAAGGAGATAGAGATTGTAGCCAACAAGAGTGGTGGACCCGAAGCCGAGATTCCCGAATGAGCCAGGGATCGTCTGACCTCTGTTCCTGGGGATGCTTACTGCATTACTGAAAGAGAAGGAAAATATTACCTCAAGAGGCTAGAACTGGTTGAGCGTCCCTGCAGGATTCCCGGTCGTATCGCTATCGATTCACTCAAGAGTGATATTGTGAAGAGAACCCACTCGATCTTCACAGACCTCCAGAAGATCATATATGGCGGCCTTCAGCTCAGCTTCAGATAAAATCGTTATCGTTGGCACGGGTAGCTTCCGGGCTTCTAGCGTCACTCAGCGTATCGTGGGAATTCAACAATAGAAATCGTGCTTTGGGGAAGCTCTTTCTTCTTCGCAAGCTTGCAGGTGCCGCAGAAGATTAAATGAAAGGAGGTGGCTTCGCTTGATCGTACTTTTTTCCGATCACGCTTTGCTAGAAAATCAAGTTTTTTGGGTTGGGATAGGTTTTTGGTTTGTATCATATACCAAGAACGAAGGAGGTAATCCATGTGTGTCCAATTTTCTGCATCCAAACGACCATTAAGTCGGCTACGTCATTTGATCACCGCAGTTCTCGTGGCGTTGCTCTGGTCACTCGATACAAGTTGGGCTGAAACAGGAAGCGTTCCCATAACGGAGGTCCCAAACGATGGTGATCCGATTGCAGTTCGCTCGTGGCTCGTAGCTGGTATGTTCCACAGTCCCGACCTTTCGCACCCGCGCCCGGAGGGCCCTAGACGTGCTGGTTACGATACCGATTTCCTCACCTCCATCGGAGGCGAGGGAGGTGCGCGCCCCCAGGCTGGGACCGTCGTAGCCAAGTCCGATGGTGGCGAGGTGGAGTTTGTACCACACAAATGGGGAACACCCTACGTTGATCTGACAGACCTCTTCGGGTGGCAGTACGAAGTCTGTGCATACATCTATGCTGAACTGGAAAGCGATGTGGATCAAGAAGTCTATTTTCACGTCGGCACAAACGACGCCGGGAAAGTCTGGGTTGGAGGAGAACTTGTCATTGCGTATCCGGGTGACCGAGTGGCCCAGCGGTCACAGAACGTCGCACGGGTTGACATCAAAGCCGGGCGAACGCCCATTCTGTTGAAGATCGATCAGGCTGGAGCGAACTGGGGTGCATTCGTGGAGGTGTATGGTGCTACCGCACATAAACGGCTTCTGGATGCAAGCAGTCCTGAAGCGATCCGTGAGGCGCTTTCATCTTTCGAGAGTTTTCGTCGAGAGATCCCGGATCCGCTGGCTTTGACCGCCGGTAAGCGCAATGCCTATGCGATGGCACTCTACTTCGCGGAAAGGGTCCATAAGTATGTCTCGCTCGATACTTCCAGCGAGTGGAACAGAGAGCTCTTGGCCGTTCCGCGGTACATAGAGCTCTTGGAGAGCGCAGTGGATGACGCAAAAGCAGGGATAGATCCCCTCGTCGGGAAGACAGGGATGTTCGAAGGAGCCTACCTCTCTGAAACAGATGGCAGTGCCCAGCCTTTCACACTCGTGGTGCCTGAAGACTATTCAGCAGAGCGTTCCTATGCCCTTCTGGTGGATCTGCATGGTGCCGGAGGTACGCACGAACGTACCGGCAAGTGGTGGTTAGGTATCTCTGAATCTGATTCGTCTTATGCAGCGTCCGCCATCGGGGTATCGGTGATGGGTAGGGGGCGAGGATCAGGGTATCAGGGCCTCGGAGAAGACGATGTGCTTCAGGTTATTAGATGGATAAAATCGAATTACAAAATAGCTCCAGACCGAGTCTACATCCGAGGGGGAAGCATGGGTGGGGGTGGAACATGGTGGATAGCCTCAAAGTATCCGGACATCTTCGCGGCGGCTATGGCAGACTGCGGTTGGCCCATGTACCGTACTCTACCGAACCTCGTCAATCTGCCTATGTATATCAATCACGGGGATGCGGACTGGGTAGTTGCAGTCGGACACTCGCGCCTCGGGGTTGATCTGATGAAGA
>CAZTBA010000406.1:0-5560 GCA_964611725.1 uncultured bacterium | reverse complement strand
GGTACTGACTGACCGAAGCTTGTAATCCTGTGGAGATCCTCCCATCGCCATAGAATCTCTTGGATTCGATTACGAGCCCCAATCTTTCTGGATTGAACTTCCCGGCAGTAGCGGATATGAAAGTCCCGGGGTTGATGTGCGATGTATAGTTCAAGGCAACTATACCGGGGCGTACGTAGTTGCCAGCTCTTTCAAGCTCGTTAGTGAGCGGCAGAAGCATCTGCCCCTTGAAGCTCAATCCTCGATAGAGGGTGAGATTAAGCTCAGGGATAGCGTTTAGCTGTATCTTGAAAGGGTCATCGTAATTTCCAAGGACAAGCTTGAGTCCAGGTCTTACAATCACGTCAGCCTTGAGTGAGAGGTAGCTCCGCTTCGTAGAAAACCCATCGGAGGAAAAGGAAACCTTTGGAATTGTACCAGGGCCGGTATGCAGTTTTAGAATAGGAATACCGTTCTTGGCGAGGGTTATTTTCACCTTCTTTCCCGTCAGCTCCTCCTCTGAGAACTTCGTTAGCTCCGTTAGCGCATCAGGTCCGTAGCGGTATACGGCATCCTCACAAGATACATTCACCCCCTCGATTGTATATGATACTCTTACATCCTCGAACCCGAGATTCCGAAGCTCTCTCTCGAGGACCTCAGATCCATCCCCTGATGCCGGTATTGGAAAAACACACAGAGAGAGAAGAATGGAAACAAAAAGGCTTTGGGCGTATAGGTTACGCCCAAAGCCCGATATTTTAAAGCACATTTTCCAGGACATATATATCTACTGCAGAAGGAGTGTTCCCTGCCTGTGTACGCTCACCACATTGGTTTTAATATCTACATCACGCCACACGAGTCCCATAACTGCAGTCATAGTCTTGTCTGTACCAACAGGTTTTGTCGCCTTTCCAATTGTTGCGGTGATTGTAGAGGTGACCGACTTGCTTATAGTAACCACAGACTGGTCGGCCCCTGAGGGTTTCTGTATAGTTATATTGAAATCTCTATTTAACGGGAAACCGATCTTCTGTTCCACAATCGCCAACGCCCATAGACTCGATACCCCGGCCGGGAGCCCTTGTGGAAATGAGGCGTCAATCCTTACGGTTCTGGTTATGCTCGATGCCAAAATCTCATTCCCCGTGATCGGCTGCGTTCCGATCGTCTGTTCTGCGATAGTTTTCGTGTTCACAGCCCCGGAGGCAGCTATCGAATAAGTTCCAAAGCCTGTTACTTCACCTGTAAGCGTCAGACCATCCGATGACACGGTTCCCACAACCCCCGTATTCTCCCAGGTTCCTGTAATCTTGTTGAACTTCCTTACCAACGCCCTGGCACCAGCCTCAACAGGAAAGGGAAGAGGGAAGTGTATAGTTGCAGGTGCGGTAATTACAGAACCTGGAGCTCCCTCGAAACTCACACCGTAGGTGGCAAGCAGGCCTGGCATGGGAACCATCTTGGTCGGGTAAAGGAGCGTAACGCTTATCAGGGCATCAGCCTGGAGTCCGTTGGGCGGTATCTCAACGCGAGCTCTCTTTCCTTCCGCATCCGATATCGTCTCGATCACGCCGCCCGATGATGCGCTTATGACACCGGATTGGTAGGTTGGGACTTGTGATATTACACTTATGGTTATAGCTGAAACACCAGCACCAGAGGTCTTTACGATCGCGTTTACGGATCCGGATGTGTACCCTTCTTTCTCAGCGATTATCTGGTATGTTCCCGGCTGAACATTCGTAAAGGTGTAGGAACCTTGATCGTCGGTAGTAGCAACGCCCACAACAACTCCAGCCCTTATAAGGCTAACCTTCGCACCGCTTACTGGAGTGCCTGCATCATCCACGACCGTTCCGGTTATCTGCGTCACTGTGGGTGGCGTAGGCGGCACAGATGGCTGTAGCGGTTCCAGTTCCTGAAGGCCGCATCCGCAAAGCACCAGAAAGCCAAGAAAGCCTATTATGATGGCCAAGTTCCTGAAGTTCGTGAAAAGCTTCTCCATATCGTCTCCCCCTGAAAAGTTCTTTATTTATCTATGATATAGTTCCTAACTATTCACCCGCACTTTCCTCAAGGAGTTTCCTCAGCTCCTCAAGCTCCTTCTCGGCCTTCTGCCTCTCACGCCTTATTCTCTCGAGTTCTGACTCGGTCCCTCTAAAGACCTTCTCAGCCTCTCTGGGCGAGACCTCAACTGGCGGAACATACGCCGGAACAGCAGCGGCTCTCGAACGCAGAAGATCCCCGATGGCATAGTTCAAGCTAAAGAAGATCTGGGGACCGGAAAGCGATACCTGACCCTTCTCAACTACGCCCCTGTCATTGAGCCTCCTATTGGAAACCTGGCCGAAAACGTACCTGTATTCGGCAGTAAGGGATATACCCTTGAACGGCCCGATCTCCAGCCCACCGAGAAGGTGCGTCCCAAAACCGAATGCGCCGTTCGAATAGGCAGGCGGATTCCAACCTATAAGGGTAGTACGCTCTATCTTAGATGATACACGGTAAAACCCGCCACCGACCCCCATATAAGGCGCTATGAACTTCATCAAAGGGACGTAATACATTGCGGATAAGGTAATCGGAATAATACTTATGGTTGTTGTCTCATCCCCAATATAGCCGACTATACTTATGTTCTTGAGCTCCACTTTTCCGGTCCAGTAGGCGAAATCGGCCCTACCGATGACATTTTCCGTTATACCGAAGCGGAAGTTTCCCCCATAAAGGAGCTTCATTCCGAACTCCTTATCCTGTCCGTATTTGATAAATCGGTTTTCCCAGTAATCGAGGTTTGACCTGTAAGCGCCGATGTGAACTCCGAAGGCGAGAGGGGGCATCCCGTCCAGAGAAATGGCTTCCTTAGGAATCAAGAAGAAAGTTATCAAAATAGTAAACAGAAAAATCGTAGCTTTTTTCATAGCCGGCCTCCATCCGAGGGATTTTCACACATATTCACTGTTTAAGACCTATTCCCAGCAAGTTATCCGTATATTAAGTTATGGAGGAAGTATTGTCAAGGAAAAAATTTTAGATTTATTGGATTTATCCTAAATACATATTGTCAGATTAGAACCAACTTCCGCTTCGAATAATTATATATAGTGCCTCCCGAGAACAGAAAATGTGATCGGGATCACAATCAACAGTGAACGGTAGTCCCAAGCCCCGAAACCCTTTTCCCTTATGCATTATGCTTTACACCCTACCGTCCACTGTTCCTGAACCATGATATTGTCTTCCTCAGGCCATCCTCAAAGCTGACCTTAGGCTTCCACCCGAGTTCTTTCTGCACCTTGGAGCTATCCAAGTATACCTTCTCTATCTCACCTGGCCTCGGCGGGGCATATATGGGAGGCTTGTTGAAGGAAAGAAGCTCGCTCAGCATCGAGTAGATCTTGTTCACCGAGATGCCGACCCCGGACCCTATGTTATATATCTCGCCGTCGCCCTTCTCCATAGCGAGCGTGTTCGCTTCGATCACATCGCCCACATAGACGTAGTCCCTGAGCTGCCGACCATCCCCGAATATAGTTGGAGTTTCCCCCTTTAACATCATCCCTATAAAGATAGCATTTACCCCGGCCTCCCCCTTAGGGTTCTGTCTTGGACCATATACATTTGGATACCTCAGTACTGTGTAGTTCAACCCGTAGAGGTACCTGTAGAGGTACAGATAGTGCTCGAAAGTGTGTTTGGAGATGCCATACTGACATATAGGATTTATCGGATGTCTTTCATTAACCGGTAAGTATTGCGGTTCCCCGTAGACAGCTCCACCCGTAGAAGCATATACTATCTTTTTCACTCCAGACTCGAGGGATGAGGTTATGACGTTCAAACCGCCAAGTATATTGTTCTCGGCATCGAAGGTCGGCTCCTCGACAGATTTCCTGACATCCATCTGCGCTGCAAGGTGGTGCACGTAATCAGGCTTTTCGGCTTCGAAGACCTCTCTGAGTTTATCCTTTTCCCGTACGTCGACCCTGTAAAACTTGGCCTTAGGGTTTAGGTTCTCCTCGAACCCGGTGAAGAGGTTATCGACCACTGAGACACCTGCGCCCCTTTCCAAAAGCCTGTCAACAAGGTTCGATCCGATAAATCCTGCCCCTCCTGTTACCAGAACCTTCATCCCCCCTCCTTTCCAAAGTAGAGTCTGTAAAATACAATCATAGACATTTAGAGCTTCCGTGCCATTTTCAGGCAACTATAAATGTACCCTCAATCAAAAAACTCCTAATATGCTCCTGGGCAAACCCTCTATAAAATATAATCCGATCCAGAACAGTGTCAAGGTATAAATGTAAACGTCACAATTTCCCTTTGATTGGATGTTTCCTTTCCATCCATTTATCTATCTCCCTGCGTTCTAAGCTTTACGCCTTATCGCTCTAACTTCCAGCCCTTGCCCATCTATCCCTACGGGAAGCACCTTGCCATCCTTCACACGCCCCAGCTTTTTCCTCCATCTCATCTTAAGCTCCTCAGCAAGTTCGGGGTCAGGGCAGAGCGCCCAAACGCATCCTCCGCCTCCAGCACCGGCTGCTGCAAAACCGCATCCGAGTTCCGAAGCTATATCGTTGAGCTCCCATGCAAGGGTAGTAACTCTCCCAGGAACAAGCGTCGCGCGGATCAAGCTCTCGTCGTTGAGCATTTCCACAGCGCTCTTCCAGTCGAGATTTGAAAGCGCATCTGCGAAATCAGATGCTATCTCGTTTATCCTGAGCCATTCCCTCCTCGTCTCACCCGTTATGAAGCATTCGACCTGTTTTTCATTGACATCGCTGGACTCATGGCGGATCCCCTGGTAGGCGACGACCAAGCGTGACTCGAGCTCCCCGTAAAGATCTTTGGGGAAGACCTCCTCCCTCTCGAATTTTTCCCCTGGTGAGAAATACTTCCAGATCCACCTGCTCACCCCTCCATAGGCAGCCGCAGCCTGGTCCTGCATCCCGGTGAAACTGAAACGCAATCCATCCTCTATATCGTGTGCCAAGCGGACAAGGTCCTCTTTCGAAAGCTCATCACCTGTCACGCGCCTTTTGACCTCGGCCAACGCTCCCATAGCAGCAACTGTAAGTACTCCTGAACCCCCAAGCCCGCTCCTGGGAGGGGCCCCGTAGCTGAACGAAAGCTCCAGGCCATGGAATCCGAAGAAGGATATGACGGCCAAGAAAAGCCCAAATCTGCTGTTGAGCGAGGCATCTTCCAGTGGAAACGCCTCCGCACCACTCTCATCCGACACCTTCACCCAACCTTCCCGGTAAGGGCCCAGGTGTGCTTTCATCCTCATGGAGATGGCGATATTGGTGGTGACGGGCGGCAGGAGCGCAAGCGGAAGCGCAAAAGCCTTAAGGTCCCATGTGCCCCCGACGTCGAGCCTGCAGGGGGCAGAAGCAGTTATCTCGTTTTCCTCAAGCACATCCCCGATATATTTCCCAAATCCCATAGTTCCTCTCCAGATCAAAAGTCAGCAAGTTATTAAGTCAGTGAGTCATTGGGTGGTCTTTTCCTTTTGCCTTCCTATAGAAGCGATGTAGGAATTTAATACCTTGATAAGGGTATAGGCATCTCG
>CAZTBA010000405.1:0-5563 GCA_964611725.1 uncultured bacterium | reverse complement strand
ATCACGTACCACGCTGGAACCAACCCGATGAACTCTTTAGGTGTCTCCCAGAATTCCACAGGCTGGATCCGATCGCGGGTCATTTTCTCAGGCTGAGGCGAGACTTTAAGAGCACCTGTGGATATTATCTCTTTGTGAACCTCCTTTATTGCCCCTTGAATTTTCTTGCTATCCGACCATCCACCGTACGGCTTACCAATCCGGCAGGCAAAAGCAATGAGCCCGCAGGCTCCCTCTCTGATAAAATCCTCCATCTGCTCCCGGACCTGCTGTGGGGCAGGCTCAGCCGCACCATCACCCCAGAAGGCCTGATAGACTCCAACAAAAGGAACACCAGGGACACGCGCCCTTGCTGTGGTGAGCATCCACTGTACCTCGCGACTGGTCATATAACGGTCATAGCCGCTTTCGCTTACCGGGTACCAGTATATCATCATTATGTCACATACCTCAGGACCGAAGTTGCAGAGCGATCCGGGGCTGCCGTACCCGGCACAGACAGGATGGCGTTTTGGCCCATCCACTCTCTGTACGATCTTATACATCGCCCTGAGGGCCGATATGGCGTCGCCGGGACTGTCATCGAGCACATAGTAACCCCAGAGGTTGGGAGAATCCTTTACGGACTCAATATCCTTTATGCATTCTTCCGGCATAAAGAGGAATATCCCCTCATGGTATGAAGCAGGCTGAGTGCCATCGAAGCCTCTCTCACAGCCAAGCAGAGCTTCAGGGGTGTACTTCTGGTATCGTATAAGCTCATCCTCTATCTGAATGATTCCCGGGCTGGAAAGCTCCCTGCTTTTTATCCTCGACAGGGGAATCGTTGTCTGATCCGGGGTAATGGAATCACCCAGCCTCGGCATACCGTAGATATGGTGTGTGAGGTGATACATCACCTTGATACCGTTTTCCAGGAGAAATTTTCCTTTGGGACTTTCGGGATCGAGCATTTCCCGATCTCCGATTACAACGTTCATACCCACTTCTTTGACAAGCTTGAAATCCTCGATAGTCCAAGCAGTATAAGTGCCAAGTATAGGTTGGTCATTGACTGTATAGCTGGTATGTAGTTTCATAAAATCCCCTCCTCCATTGTTTAAACCGGCAATGCCTGTCCCGGCCAAAAGAGACAAACCCAATGTCAGTATAACACCCGCAAATTTCATCCTGATCTCCTGGTTCGGATAATAGTCAGTTGTCCTGGACGGGCCAATCGAGTTTCCCAGCCTTTTCGAACACATGGCCTTCAGGACCAAACCTCGTAAACTTGTATATGTGCCCCAATATCAGGATCTCCTTCAGGCCATCCCCATCCATATCAAAAATCTTAAGGTGCCCGAATACCCTCCCTTTATTACCTTACAGAATCGGATGGAGAGAACTTCAGGCCTTTCAATGGCTGCCCCTTACGGTCGGTAAACCTCATACTGAAAGCCCACATGCCTCCACGGTTGTATACCTTAACCAATATCTGCGTGTCACCGGCAGGCAACACCACAGGCACTATATCGTCATCCCTTTCCAATCCCCGTACACCCCCATGCCGCCATACTTCCTTACTGTTCATCCACACCACGATATCGTCATCCCTGCCTATCCTCATCTCCACTTCCCGTTCGCGTGGATTTGTCACCGTGCATGTAGCGTAAGCTGCTGTGTTGGTCGTATAATCTTGGAGACCGTATATCTCGTACAGACCTATGACTCCACCGGAATTTGAGGCACGCTTGATCCAGTGCACCGGGCCGGGTTTCCCTTCGTAGCCGGCATCCAGATCTATTTCATATTCAGGGGGATAGATCGCCTCCAAAATCTTATGCTCGGGATCGTCGAATGGACCTATCACATACCAGGCCGGAACCAATCCAGGTATCTTATCCGGCCTCTCCCAGAATCCCACAGGCTGGATCCGATCTCGAACCATCTCATCAGGCTGAGGGGAAACTTCAAGGCCCCCCGTGGACAGCATTTCTTCGTGGACCTCCTTCATTGCCCCTTGAACTTTCCTGCTATCCGACCATCCACCGTATGATCCACCAACCCGACAGCCAAGGGCGATGAGCCCGCAGGCTCCCTCCCTGACAAAATCCTCCATCTGCTCCCGAACCTGCTGGGGGGTAGGCTCAGCTGCGCCACCACCCCAGAAAGCCTGGTAGACCCCGACAAAAGGCACACCGGGGACACGTGCCCTTGCCGTGGTGAGCATCCACTGTACCTCACGACTGATCATATAACGGTCGTAGCTACTGTCGCTTACCGGGTACCAGTATATCATCATTATGTCACACACCCCGGGACCGAAATTGCAGAGCGATCCGGGGCTGCCGTACCCGGCACAGACAGGATGGCGGTTCGGTCCATCCACCCTCTGTACGATCCGATACATCGCCCTGAGGGCCGATATGGCGTCACCATGACTGTCATCGAGGACATAGTATCCCCAGAGGTTCGGGGAATCCTTAACAGACTCGATATCCTCTATACATTCCTCTGGCATAAAAAGGAACATACCTTCGTAATGTGCTGCAGGCTGAGTGCCATCAAAACCTCTCTCACAGCCAAGCAGAGCTTCGGGAGTATACTTCTGGTATCGTATAAGCTCATCCTCTATCTGGATAACTCCCGGGCCGGGTAGCTCCCTGCTTTTCACTTTGGACAGGGGAATCGTTGTCTGATCCGGGGTAATGAAATCGCCCAGCCTTGGCATACCGTAGATATGGTGTGTGAAGTGATACATCACCTTGATACCGTTTTCCAGTAGGAATTTCCCTCTGGGATTTTCCGGATCGAGCATTTCCCGATCGCCGATCACAACGTTCATACCCACTTCTTTGACAAGCTTGAAATCCTCGATAGTCCAAGCAGTATAAGTGCCAAGTATAGGTTGGTCATTGACTGTATAGCTGGTATGTAGTTTCATGAAATCCCCTACTCCATTATTTGAATCGGCAGTACCTGTTTCGGCCAAAAGAGACAAACCCAATGTTAGTATAACACCAGCAAATCTCATCCTGATCTCCTGGTCTGGATAATTGTCAGTTGTCCCGTTCTTTTACCCATTCTTCATTGAAGTGCACATATTTAATGGTTCTCAAGTTATAGCTGTAGGACATGTGCAGTGAACCATCCTTAGATTGAATGATTGAGGGATAGTCAAAACGCTTCCCGGTGGTATCCTCAACGTGCCGTGTCCACTTCCAGGTCTCTCCGAAATCTTCCGAGATTGAAATCGCCAGACGATCACGGGGTTCCTCCTCCTTGTCATTGTAGGCCATAGCCAGCTTACCGCTTTGCAGCAAAATCGCTTCGATTCCGGAACTGGGATTGGGCAAGGTAGTCTCGCGTATCGGTGACCAGGTGTCACCGTTGTCGAGCGATTCGCTGCGCTTGATGCGGTGGTCATCGGTGTCGTCCCGGAAAAACGCGATGAGTTTTCCATCGGGCAGAGACACGACGGAAGGCTCGGAGACACCGAGTTTGCCGGGCACAACCTGTGAGAGATTCCAGGTTTCTGCTCCATCACTCGTCATAGCCATAATTGCCACACCGAAATTCTCGTTTGCCAGTGGAATCAACAACGTTCCATCGGCAAGGATCAACGGGTGAGCCCGTGGCTGCCAGCCCAATCTCCGGGCAAAAGGGTCGTTGAGGCGCTCGAGTAAACCTCTCGCCATCTCCTCATAATCGTTGTCCCAGTCGGCGTAGCGACGCAACTGATCGGCCCCCTTAGCCACAACCTCGTCAAGTCCTCTGGGATGAACAATGAGGATGCTCTCGCGATCCCATTTCGGAAGACCAGGCTTCTGATAGTCCGAAGATACCTTGTAACACAATATACTGCTGCCCCATGTCCTTATTGGCGCTCCAATCATCGTTGAATAGACCAGCCACAGGCGATCCTCCCTGTCAATGGCCAAACAGGGACTGTTGTCCGCAACCCCGAAGGTATCGGATATCACAAACGGCTCTGACCACTTCTTCGCGCCGTGAGGAAGGCGTGCAGCGCCTATCCTGACATCGTCGCTCTTGTCGGCATCCTTCGTGTAGTAATAATCATCGCGTTTGGGACCGTTCTCGTACCACACTGCCAGAAGGTCGCCGTTGGGACACTCGATTATACACGAGGAATGCACATGCCCGTGGCTCAATTTTCCGGGATCGAATATAAGGTCTGCTTCGAACATACTGCCTCCTGAGGATAAACGTACCGTACTAAACAGAGTGACGATGACACCAAATAAGAGCAACAAGCTATTCCTGCAATGGCGTCGCATCTTAGCATTCTCCTACTATGCCAGGTGAATTACAGCCACCTCGGTTTGCCGGGGTAGAATCCAAAGAATATCTTGTTATCGATTTTGACCTCGTTACTCATTCGTAATGAAGGTCATCCACTACAGGTGAGAACTCCAGTCCATCCAGGGGCTGCCCGGACAGATCGGTAAACCGCAACGAAAAGGCATAGTTGCCCAGGCGGTTGCAGATCTTTGCCAGAATGCGCGTCTTCCCTGCAGGCAACGTTACCCGCACTATATCATCATCACGAGCGAACCCCCTCATACCCTCGTATCGCCACACTTCTTTACCGTCAAACCAGATGATGCAGTCGTCATCGCTGCCCACAAGCATCTGGACAGTCTGCTCCTGCGGGTTGTCCACAGTGCATGTCGCATAGGTTGCCGTATAGTTCCAGTATTCAACAAGCTCGGCCAGGGTGGAGGGAGACTCTGCATAACTATTCCTGTATATGACCATACGTAGAAGTTGCGTATGTGGTTGGGTGATCCAGCCTACCATCCCGTGCTTGCCCGGGTAGTTTGCCTCCAGATCAACCTCATATTCCGGAGGGAACACAGCATTCAAAAACTCTCGGTTGGCATCGTCGAATGGACCGATGACGTGCCACACAAGCGGCATGCCGTCTTCACGTGGATGCTCCCAGAAACCGGTAGGCTGGATACGCCTCTGGGCGATAGAGTCAGGCTGAGGTGAAACCCGAAGGCCCCCGGTGGCCAGTATCTCCCTGTGTATTTCGCCAATCGCTTTTCGCAGGGAGTCCTGGCTGTTCCAGCATGTCATATTGGGTATAGATCTGCCGAATGTGAAAGCGATTAGCCCATCAGCACCTTCTCTGACGTTATCTTCCATCTGTTCTCGGATCTGTTGGGGTGTTAGAACTTCGTCAATATACTGCTCAAAGCCCCAGAATCCCTGATATACGCCGATGAAGGGAATGCCAGACACTTTGCGACGACAATCCGCAAGCATATACTGCAATTCCTGGCTGATATGTCTGCGGTTATATTCATCCTCGAGGACAGGATAACGATAGATCATAACGAGATCACACATATCCGATCCGAAGTTATACAGGACGGATGCGTCGCTGAACGCAGCACATACGGGATGATCGTCGCCATCTACTTCCTTGATGATCTTATACATAGCCCGCAGTGCGGACAAAGCATCGCCAGGGGTATCGTCCAGCACATAGTAGCCCCAGAGGTTGGGAGAGTCCTTGAACTTCGCGATCTCCTCCGCCAGAGGCTCAGGCCAAAGT
>CAZTBA010000404.1:0-5583 GCA_964611725.1 uncultured bacterium | reverse complement strand
ATGGAATACGAAGGTCGCCAGATTGTTATGATAGGCAACTGTGGGGGGGCATCCATCTATTATGCCGCTAATTCCACGGCGGCTGAGGATGTCCTTCCGAACGTAACTATACGCGGACAGTGCCAGGGTGTTTCCGGTGGGGCTGTGGGATACTATGGCATCGCGGGAACTGCCACCATGGCCCGGCTTATACGTGTAGCCGGAGAATACTTCATGCAGCTCGGCGTTGGAGAGACAGTGGACGTAAATGCCGATATGGTGGGTCTTATGAAATGGGGTGATATGTGGCCACAGATCGGCATAGACCTCGGTACGGATGTGGGTGAGCTTATGCAGATAGTTGGAAGCAACCACTATTCCCTCCTTCCGGGGGATTACTCAGAAGAGATCGAAAGCGCCTGCTTCGAAGCCGGGATACCGGTTACAAGACTTGAAGGATAGATCTGGATGGAAGCCAAAAATGTCCTTTGGTTGACATGCCCGCAGTAATGGGAACCTTGTGAACTCGTGTCATGAAATCCCGGTGCGGAATACCCCTGCAATGGTGCAGGTGCGACCCGCGGTCGCCCTTGTTAAAGATTCAGAATCCAAAAATAGATTGACTATATCTTCGAAATATGATAAATTCATATTAAGGCTTCACCCTTAGGTATTTGTATTACATAAGCTTAAATCTTATATCCGAGAGGTCTGTAT
Source organism: uncultured bacterium (assembly GCA_964611725.1). Lineage (GTDB taxonomy): Bacteria > Latescibacterota > CAZTBA01 > CAZTBA01 > CAZTBA01 > CAZTBA01. Next base: position 4,887 of record CAZTBA010000404.1, on the reverse strand, counting down.
TGTCAGGTAAACTGCGCATAATTCTGAGTTTGCTGGTCCTTTTTCTCGTTTTCAGGAATGTGGCCTCACAACAGGATCTCGATTTTGCCAGGAGACTGTACGAGGATGGAATATATCTCCAGGCAGCCGAGGAACTGAGGTCCTTCGTTCGGAATTACCCTGACGATCCGAAAGCTCCGAGCGCCCAGCTCCTTCTGGCCGAGTCATACTTTAAGGCGGGACTCACCGAAAGGGCGCTTGAGGAATACGAGAGCTTTATACTCCAGCGTCCCGACGATACCGATGTCCTGAAAGCCTGGGCCGGGAGGGCTGAGTGCCTTCTTACCCTTGACAGGTTTATAGATGCCGGCGAGACCTATATTCAGGCCCAGAGGATATACCCATTTAGCAGCTTCGCTCCGGAGGCTCTCCTCAAATCCGCATTAAACTTCAGGAAAGGCGGTGACCTCCAAAAGGCATCGGAAGCCCTCGATATCCTTCTGAAGAATTACCCGGAGTCCAAATATGTGAACAGGGCCAGATACGATCTCGGGCTCACACTTAAGCAAATGGGCAGGTTAGATGAATCGCTGGAGAACCTTAGCCGGGTAGACCGATCTTCCGAAGAAGGGTCCGGTGCCCTCCTTGCCTCGATCGAGATATTGCTCAGCAAAGGCAATCTGGATGGCGCCAAGAGGGTTTTCACCGAGCTAAAATCTGGCTTTCCAAATAGCGATGGCGTGGGAAAGGCCCTCCTCTTTATCGGGTCATATATGATCGATGAGAGCAGGTTTGCGGAAGGAATAGTTTACTTAGAAGAGGGATCCGGGTTCAGGGGAGAGCTCGCTACTGAAGCGAAATTGAAGCTTGGTTGGGCATACCGTTCCCTCGGGAGGGATTCGCTGGCCGCCAACGCCTTTGGTTCGCTCCTGAGCCAGGATATATCTGTGGAGGATCGGGCCTCGGCGATGCTGGGGCTCTCTAAATCGTTCGTATCCATGGGAAACTATGGCGATGCGATAGGTGCCCTTAGAGAACTCTCCGAGATGGAAGGGGCGCCCACAAGCTACCGCCTGGATGCCCTTGAAGCTCTGGGCGAAGCATATCGAAGGTCTGAAAACTATCATATGGCGGTAGGCACCTATCAACTCTCCGCTGACAGATCAGATGATCCTGAGAGAAGCGCGAGGATCCTTTATTCAATTGGCAAAATTTATGAGGATGATCTGAAATGGCCGGAGCAGGCCGCATACTACTACAGCCGTCTTGCTGCCGGCAGCTCACAGTATTCCCCGAAGGCGCTCCTCTCGCTCGCAAGATGCTGGGAAAGGGTAAGTGATTTGGAGAAGGCTTTGACATCCTACGGGGAGTTTTTGAGGAGGTTTCCGGACTCTCCTGAAGCTGAAGATGTCGCCCGAAAGGTAGATCTCGCTCAGGAACTCGGCAGTCCTGACTACCAAAAGGCGTCGGAAAAGCTTCTCGATGTCCTTTCCATGTCGCTCGAAGGTTCCGAGGGTGAACTTTTATACAGGTTATGCCGGATACGGTACGATGAACTCAGGGATTTCGAAGGGGCCGCCATGAGCTTCTCGGAGTATCTTAAGCTTTATCCATCGGGAAAATTCGCACCGGAAAGCTACTATTTCCTGGCCGAATCCTACGGCAAGATTGCCCTCGTAAAGAAGGCTGATGGGGACAGCTCGGGATTTGAACTCGCGATTGGGAAAGCCACTGATAACTATAATCTTCTCTACAAACGCTACCCCAAAAACAAGCTGGCTGATGATGCCTTCATAAAATTCACCGAGGCTAAAGTCCGGTCGATAGAGTCCGACTCAGCAAGGTTCTCATTTATCTTAAAATCTTATACGGATTTCATGAACAGGTTTATTTCAAGCAACAGGCTCGATTACGCCCTGCTCAGGGTAGGGGATGCCTACAGTGGCCTCGCCCGGATGGATACTACTTACCTTCAACAGGGGATATCTATCTACAGGCGGATCCTGGAACAGTTTCCTGAAAGTACCTATTCCGGGGATGCTACCTTCGGACTCGGAATGGCGTATCTGAGAAGCGGGGATCGTATCTTGGCCCTTAATTCGTTTTCGAAGTTTGCCACCGAATATCGTGGAAGCCCCCATAGCCGGGAGGCAAGGTTCCAGATGGCTAAAATCCTCATCTCTATGGGAAAATATGACGAGGCTCTGAGACATTGCAAATGGCTCCTGAATAACCGATATCCGGACATGCCTTATCCATCCCTTCTGGAGCTCACAGCTTCCATATACGAGAGTCAGGACAGATGGGATGAGGCAAGGAAAATGTATGAGGAAGCCCTCGCGATCCCTTCTCTATCGAGGCATAAGCTTCTTATCATACGTAGGATTGCCAGGTCCTACGAGATGTCTGGCAGCACTGAGAACGCACTCGTCTGGTACAAAAGATATATGGATATGCTCCCGGAGGGAGGTTTGGCAGACAGTGTTTTGATTACCGTTGGAAAAATATCACGGGACCTTGGCGATATGAGAGGGGCCTCGCAGGCTCTGGAAAGCCTGATAGCCGAATTTCCCGAGAGTCCGCTTGTACCAGGAACCAAGGTCTCTCTCGCGGAGTTGTACTGTGAGAATGGAAACCACAACGGTGCGATTTCCCTTTACAGAGAACTTGCAAAGGAAGGCGTTTCGGATGTGAGGGTTGCCAAGGGATTTATCGTCTGCCTTCTCGGAGTAGGAAGGGTGAAGGAAGCCGGGACGGAGTTTGCCAAATTCAGCAAGAAATTCGGGAAGGACAGGGACTTCGAGGCGAGGTTCCTTTATGAGAAGGGACTTCTGTATGAGGAGAGGAAGGATTACGCTCAGGCTATTTCGTCATTTGATGCCGTGGTAAAGAAATTTGGGGGATCCCCCTATGCTGACGACGCGCTCTACCATGTCGGGCTCGCGCATTACCTCGGCGATGATATCCCAAAGGCCGTCGAAGTTTTCTCCTCACTGCTCAAGGAAAATCCGGAGAGCGAATATGTCTCTGATGCATGTATGAAGCTTGGTAACATCTATTACTCAAGTGGGCGACTTGCCGACGCTGCCTATTATTACAGGAAAGTCTTTTCTCTCGACGGATCGGGGCCGCTGGCACCTGATGCCATGTGGAACGCTATTCTCTCCTACGAGGCACTCGGCCTTTTCGAAGATGCCCTGGGACTCTGCCGGGAGCTTATGGAGAGGTTCCCCGGGTATGAGAAGGTACCGCGCATAGAGTTCAAGATAGGTTTCTTCCTGATGGAACTCGGTAAGTACAGGGATGCCATAGCCCAGTTCGATAAATGCCTCGTCGGGGCCGACAGGGAAACCGAGGCTGAGGTCCGTTTTCATATAGCGGAGTGCTATTTCAGCCTCGGAGATTACAGCCGGGCCGTGTCAAATTACCTCAAAATCGCATATATGAACAGGGATCAGATGCTCTGGGCTGTAACGGCCGAGTATAAGGCGGGCATGACCTATGAAAGAATGGCAAAACTAGGCGAAGCCAGAAAGCTTTACAGAAGAATGGTAGCCTATTACGGTCCCCAGAGTGAATGGGGAAGAGCGGCGAGCGAAAGGCTGTCTGAGCTTGATAGCTCTTCCGAAGGGAAGAAGTAAATCCAAGAAAAGGTGATAGTTATGCCTGGGAAAGATCTGTAGAATTGAAGCTGCCGAGGAGGTAAAGTATGGATCTAGTTGCTTTGAGGAAGGTTGGCATATTCTCCGGACTTGACGACAGTGATCTCCAGGCGATCGCCGAGATAGTGATTCCAAGACACTACACTAAGGGACAGCTCATAGTCCTTGCCGAAGAGGAAGGGAGTTCGTTTTTCATCATAGGCAGAGGAGAAGTCAAGGTATCGGTTATGAGCGAGGATGGACGTGAGGTGATACTGTCGATTCTGAGGGAAGGTGAATTCTTTGGAGAGATGGCTGTCCTCAATGGTAAGCCACGCTCGGCGACCGTTACAGCTACGGAAGATTCGGACATTCTCCTGATAAGGCGTCCGGACTTTCTAAGGCTATTGCAGGAGATCCCCCAGATATCCATAAAATTTCTGCAAGAACTTGCAGGGAGGCTTAGAAAGGCCGACAGGATGATAGAGAGCCTGGCGCTTATGGATGTACCTGTAAGGATCATGAGAACGCTCCTGCAGCTTGCTGATGAGATTGGGATTGACACTGAGGTTGGCATAGTCATACGAAACCGCCCTACCCACCAGCAACTGTCCGAGATGGCAGGCACAACGAGGGAGACCGTATCGAGGGTTTTAAAGAAGCTTGAGAGGCTTGGCTATATACGTTCCGGCAGAAATATCACCGGGAGTAATATGAAGGAGATCGTTATCCTTAAACCGGACGAAATGCGGGAAATGATCTTGTGATCGATTGTCAGATAATCCAATCCTTTTGGCAAGAAAGCTCAAATTCACCATCCTTGTAATCAGATAAATTACGCCAGCATATGCAGTTCGACCTATTGAGAGCCTTTGGGACCATGTTAGCCCAAGGTTTTCTTTTTGGTTCGACTTGACACACTCTCTCTTTTGATTTATCTTTCTGTCAGTAGATTTTCTCGTATATGGGTGTTTCCCGAAGAAACAGGTTTGATAGAGTTTATGACTGATTCCATTTCAATGAGGTGTTAGGGGATACGGAAAGCGACGCAGGAAACCTCGGGCTTATATTAAAGCTTATATCGCTCCTGGCCCTCCTTTTCTTCTCAGCATTTTTCTCAGGGTCAGAGACCGCATTTTTCTCACTCAGCGATTTCCAGCGTGGGAGATTCAGGAAACAAGGCTCCAAAACAGCGGGGCTCATAATATCTCTTCTGTCCCGTCCAAGGAGACTCCTGGTTTCGATACTCGTTGGAAATATGGTAGTA
>CAZTBA010000403.1:0-5599 GCA_964611725.1 uncultured bacterium | reverse complement strand
GCCTTGCCACAGTTTATGGTATAGTGAAACAGAGCGAAGGTTACATCTTCGTCGAGAGTGAGGAAGGCAAAGGAACAACCTTTAGGATCTACCTGCCCCGTGTTGATGAGACCGCAAAAGCTCCTCTGAATCCTGGTAAGATGGATTATCTTCCGAGAGGAGACGAAACGGTTCTCCTTGTTGAGGATGATCTGAGTATACGAGGGTTCGCCGCTGAGGTTTTAGAAGAACATGGTTATACTGTGCTTGAGGCTTCAGATAGTAACGAAGCCTTAAGTGTCGCAAAGGGTCATGACGGCCCTATACATCTCCTTCTAACTGGAATCGTTGTGCCCGGGATAGAAGGGCAAAGACTTGCCGAGGAATTAACGGCTTTTCATCCTGGAATCAGGGTGCTTTACACTTCAGGTTATACTGATGATAGTATAAGCAATAAGGGAGTTACTGGCTCTAAGACCGGATTTCTCCAGAAACCTTTCACGATCTCGTATTTGGCTCATAAGGTGAGGGAGATACTGGACTCAGAGGATAAAGTATGGAGAGAGTCTTAGCAGGATTAGTTTATATATTTACAGTAACTTATGACGATTGTCAGCATGTAAATTCGCGATTGTCAGTATTTAGCCATCAGTTTTCAGCTTTTGGCCGACTATTGAACGCTTGCCTGCCGTTTTAACCGTTGAGGCGCTTCACCAATCAGTAAGCTCTTCATGTGCAATCAGCTATGGGGAAATGGGAGGAATCATATGACAAAGGTGGATCATTTTGCTTTTGAGGTATCCGATATGGATGCAGCCATCAGGTTTTATACCGAAACGTTGGGATTAAAACTCCTTTCCAGAGATCTGGACGAAGATCATCACGAGGCCTTTGCTTTTCTCGAACTGGAAGGTGGTAACCTGGAACTCCTACAGGTATTAGATGAGAACAACAGGCCGATTGTCTCTGAGAAGCAGGAGATAGGAAGATCTCACTCCCCACATCTGGCCATCGAAACGGAGGATATGGATCGGCTGATTTCAACGCTGGAGAAAAAAGGAGTCCCTATAGTTGATGGCCCTCTGGAGATCACCGGAAAAGTCAGATGGGTTTACATCAGCGATCCTGACAACAACATTGTTGAATTCATCCAGTGGCTGTAAGAACATCTATCGGAGAAGCAAACTGAACCGGGTGGAGGAGTGGGACTATGTTTGATGATCTCGTTTCTGCTATGTCACACTACGAGGTTATACTCGAACCTGATGAAGATATGCCTGAATGGTGGGCGGGTGCTCCGTCAGTCGTATATTCGGAGGATGGGGCCTTCTATCTTGCCGCCCGCATGAGGGAGGGCAGATCGCCGCGGGGCAGGAGAGGGTATGAGATCCGTATCCTCAAGAGCGTGGATGGCCACCACTTCGAGCCTGTAAATCACATCCTTCGGGACGATGCCGGCGTGCCGGTCTTCGAGCGGCCGGCGATGGTGAAGGATCCCCGGACAAGAAAATACAAGCTTTACGGATGTGCAGGCTTTGAGCGGGGGTGGGCAATCCTGAAATTTGATGACGTGGATAACCCCGCAGATTTCGATGCCTGTTCTGCGAGGCGGATTCTTGTGGCCGACTATCCGGATGATGGGTTCGTACACGTCACCGGGTACAAGGATCCGGTGGTTCTATGGGATAGGGGAAAGTGGCATATGTTCGTTATAGGGACCGACCGTGTAGAGCGTATCCATCACTTCACAAGCGAGAACGGGGAAATATGGCAGCCGGTTGAGCGAGATCCTGTTATGGAGAATATGGGGTGGCATAACTTCTATACGCGGCCGGCAAGCGTCCTGCCGATAAACATAGGGTACCTGTTCGTATACGAAGGCTCAAAATTGGGGTGGCGGGACCCGGTATATAACATTGCAACTGGCCTGGCCTATTCACCGGATCTCGAGACATTCATTGACTTGACACCGCATGAACCCCTTCTGAAAAGCACAACGCCCGGAGATTATTATACCTGGCGTTATTCCCATTGGATGGCCGTTGAAGACCTGGTATTCGTATATTACGAAGCTGCGCGACCCAATAATACCAATGAGATCCGCCTGACGGTTTTCGATAGGAAATCAAAGAACCCCGGCTTTTGAAGAGGAAAGGTTGCCACAATGAGCGATATGGCTGTTGGAATTCCAATTGGATTTGGGGCTGGTTTCGCAACAGGAATTGCTTCCGGACAGAAAAAAGCTCTTGACAAAGTCGAGAAAAATATCCGTTATTTCACCCTGACGCACAGGATCACGATACAGAACGAACGTGGTCAGTCGGTTTCGGTCGAGGAATTTATTACCGAAGTTGTACGGAGACATGAAGAAAAGAGCAGAAGGGTTATCATCGTAAAGCTTGTCATTGCGGGGTTACTCCTCTTGCTTGGCATAGCCATGTTTCTCTTTCTTAGTCTACGAGCGGCATAAGCGATGCATTTTTGGTTCAGGCTCCCGGGAATCGAAGGGTGAGCTATGGTGGTTTAGGACCCCACATAAGGAATCTGTAGAAAAGCTAGTCCGGAAATATACATTCTTCGTAGCGGAGGAGATGTTACAATGACTATAATTATAGAGTTTGAGCGTCCGTTTATCTGGAAGCCCGGGAAGTTCAAAAGCCGTATAATGACCCGCATCTATTGGGGGTTTATAGCAATATCAAAGTTGAATATAGATTTTCAGGAATTTGTAAAGAGACTGTACATAAAAGTCGAGGAATGAATCATCAGGTATGCTCAGTACCGAACGGCCACTATCCCTGCCGACTGAGACGAAGGAAAGTTCCATAGGCTTCATCCCAGGCGGGAGACGGACGTGGATCATGTTCAATAAGATCACATGATTTTCTGATAACTTCCCTGACCTCATCGATCGAAGATAAACTTCCAAGCGCAAGCGCCTGCAGCAGAACCGTACCCGATGCTGTAGCTTCGGCTGGACCGGCCAGCACAGGACGGTTCGTGGCATCGGCTGTAAACTGACACAGGAGCCTGTTTTTCGAGCCACCCCCCAGGATACAGATAGTTTCTATCGGCTGACCGGTGAACCTTTCCAACTCTTCTACCGTATTCCGACTGCGCAGGGCCAGCCCTTCCAGGAACGAACGGACAACACTCCCTGGCCCCGGTGGGATATTCTGACCGGTCCGCTGGCAGAATCCCGCCATTTTAGAATTCATGCCTCCGGGCCGGAGAAACACTTCGTCATCGGGGTTCAGGATGGTGGTAAAGGGATGTGCTTTCTCGGCCATCTGCGTCAGATCGGCGTAGCTCCAGTCGTGGCCTTCCCGGAGCCGTTCGCGCCTGCACTCCTGCACCGGCCATAGTCCTGTACTATTGTAAGCGAACATAGTCTTACGAGAGATGCCTATCTCGTTCAGGAACTGCTTTGCCATGGCGTCTTCGGTGATGATCGGCTCGCATAATTCCCTGCCCATTACGGACCATGTACCTGAGCTGATAAATGTGGGATGCCCTTCCTTGCTGGGGACGACTGCGGAAGCGGCCGCCGTGTCGTGGCACGCTGTCGCAATGACTGGCACCCTACCCAGGCCGACCTCCTTGCCTACCGATGACAGGAGCGGTCCCAGAACGGTCGCCGGTGGTACGATCTCCCGTAGCAGCCCGGAAGGTATACCGAGCTTTTTCATGACAGGGTAACACCAATCGTGTGCTGCAAGGTCGTGTAATTGGGAGGTGCCGGCGATAGTGGACTCGGTGAACTGTTCTCCGCATAGCCAAAAGTTGAACAGATCTGGCATCATAAGAAGTGCGTCCGCTGCATCCAGGGCCGGACTCCCTCGCCTGCTCATGGCCAGAAGCTGACAGAGAGTGGTGATTGGCAGAAGCGATATGCCCGTCCGTGTATACAATTCCCATTCGGAGATATGGTGGATTATATCCCCTGTGATCCCTTCGGTGCGGCTGTCACGATAGTGATATGGCAGGCCCAGAAGCGCTCCATATCGATCCAGGAGCGCAAAATCAACTCCCCATGTATCCAGTCCGATCCCCGCTAAGTCCCGGCAATGCCGGGCGGCGACGATGCCCAGACCGTGCTTTATCTCTTCCCAGATGTGCAATACGTTCCAATGAAGGCTATCCAGCACCGTGACAGGGTTGTTGGTGAAACGGTGGATCTCCTCCAACCGTAGATGCCCGTCGGCGAGACTTCCCAGCATGACCCGCCCGCTTTCCGCTCCAAGGTCAAAGGCGACATACTTCTCGGCAGTGGCCAAAATCAATCTCCTTTTACTGGTGTCAAGTAGAAGAACACCTGGCAAATTTCCTGAGAATGCCCTGTTAACAGAGGTACGCAGCTATATTGTAGCATAAATAAACCCTTGTGTCAAGATAACTTGAAGTGACGAAAAAGGTGGCTTGACATCCAAAAGGGATTCAATTATAATAATATTGCTCTCACATGTGTGAAAAGAAAATGTGCATCATAGGTTTCGGCAAAATGGGAGGGTGCTATTTAGGTCACTATTAGTGATAAGGAATATTTGGTATGACCGACTCGCTACAATGCCAGAAACAGATCAATGCACTGTTGAATCTCCCTCTGAACATCTCCAGTATTTCTGTACAGACAAAGGTTACGACTATCCTGATATCCATAGCCTCATCAGAACTTTAGGTTACATGGACCACATCAAAAGCAGAGGTGAAGAAGAATTCGATCTGTTTATATGCCAAGCTATCGGGCAAGGTATCTGTCTGCGTCTCTTGTGTCGGGGACACGGCAGATAGGTGCGTACACGCATAGGCAGATTGGGTGGCGGGACGCACTCATATTGATTGCACTTTTTGAGTTTTTTAGAGCATTCCAATGCTTAGGTTTTCAATTATACTCATTACAACTTTATGCGTCTCCATAATGGCTTGCGTTTGAATTGTCCAGAGGGTAGAGGAAGATGGATTCAAAGGACCCCTGCTATGGCTTTTGGAATAACTGATTATATCTGGTCATTGGAGGGACTGCTTATTCATCGCATTTCTTACATGATAGATGGTGGCTACCTTATTGAATAACTCAGAAAGAAAAGGAGGTTATTATGGCCCAATCACCAGTTTCTCAACCCAGCATATCAGAAGACCCTCTTAGCGCAGAGGAACTTCGGAAGATCGATGCCTATTGGCGTGCGACCCTTTACCTTTGCGTGGGCATGATTTTTCTAAAGGACAATCCGCTCCTGAAGGGACGCCTAAAGATGGATCATATTAAGAAGCGTCTCCTGGGGCATTGGGGATCGGATCCCGGTCAGGCGTTAACCTGGGTGCACCTGAATCGCCTGATCAAGAAATACGACCTGAACATGATTTATATCTCGGGTCCTGGTCACGGCTCCCCAGCCACGCTCTCCAACGCCTACCTGGAGGGGACCTATTCGGAGGTTTACCCTGATAAGAGCGAAGACGAAGAGGGCATGCGAAAGTTCTTCAAGCAGTTCTCCTTCCCTGGTGGCATCGGCAGTCACTGCACCCCGGAGACACCCGGCTCGATTCATGAGGGAGGCGAGTTGGGCTACAGCATCTCCCATGCTTTCGGAGCGGCCTTCGATAACCCTGACCTGATCGG
>CAZTBA010000402.1:0-5611 GCA_964611725.1 uncultured bacterium | reverse complement strand
TGGCATTCCTCCGCCGCTCACGAGCGGCGGTATCCTGCCATATATTTTATGAAGGTAATACACCATAAAAACAGGCTCTAAGAGTTGTTCTAAGAGCCTGTCAAAAGGTCTTAGTTCAGTGGAACAGGGTTCATATGATACTATCGGATCAATGCTATCTTCCTTGTTTCTACAAAGTGCCCGGCCTCCATTCTCACGAAGTAGATCCCACTTGCCAAATCATTCGCATCCCACTTCACGGACCAGTGACCAGCCTGCACAATACCCTCTACCAGAACATCTACCTTGTGACCAACTATATCATAGACAGCAAGTTCCATATGAGAAGCTTCAGGAAGCTGGTAGAATATCTCAGTAGTAGGATTAAAGGGGTTAGGGAAATTCTGAGAAAGCCCAAACTCAGTGGGAAGCACCTGGGCTTCCACAGCCTCATCCTTGGCCTGTGGCATCACCGAGATCGGCCCGTGTATAGTCCTGGTGCCATTGAAGGCCACGTCCTCGATCTTATACCAGTAAGTCATTCCGTTGGTCAGGTGGATGTCAGTATACCTGTAGATCTGTCGAGTAGCTATGTTGCCTGCACCCGGGATCAATTCCGAAGTGAGGCATTCGTAAGGACCGTGTTTCTCCAACGCACGATAGACGTGGAACCCCAGGTTGTCCACTTCGCTTTCAGTCCGCCATTTTAGTGTGACTTGACCGTCCCCGGCGGCAGCAGTGAAGGAGGAGAGTTCAACAGGTAGGGAAGCTTCGTTGTAGTTTAGTGAAAGCCCCATTGGACCGTTGAGACCTGTGATAAGATTCTCCTGGTTTGAGCCATCCAGATCTGCCCGGCCGATGCTCTCGCTACTATACTCCGTCCAATACATCTTACCAGCCGGTACATCCAGCGCGATCCCAATTGGGTTGTTGACGCCTGCGATAAGATTCTCCTGGTTTGAGCCATCCAGATCCGCTCGGCTGATCCTGTCAAGATCATAGTCCGTCCAATACATCTTACCAGCCGGTACATCCAGCGCGATCCCGTATGGAAAGGATAGGCCGGAGGTGATAAGGTCCTCTTTGTTCGAGCCATTCAGATCTGCCCGACTGATCTTGCCACTAGAATCCCCCCAATATATTTTGCCAGCCGGTATATGCAGCACGATATCAGTTGGACCGCCGATGCCCGAGGTGATAAGATCTTCCGGGCTGGAACCATCCAAATTCGCCCGACCGATAATGTTGCCGCTATTCTCCGACCAATATATCTTATTCGGGGTGTTATAGAAATCTATCGCAATTCCAAGTGGACCACTGAGACCAGACGTAATGAGATCCTCTTTACTTGAGCCATCCAGATTTGCACGACTGATCTTATTGCCGTCATACTCCACCCAATACATCTTATTTGGCTGTGCGTACGGTGTGGACACCGTCACCAACAGCAAAGCCCCCACCAATAGTATGACAATCCTCTTTGCCATAGAAACTCCCTTCGGAGATTTCCGAAATGTTCTTCTTAGTTTGAATTTTTCCCATTGCGCGTTCAAACACACGGCTCGATGAGAAAATCTGGACTTGCCCCGAATCGTGATCTTGACGCTACGGTGACGTCCACAGCGGGGAGTCTACTGTGAGCTTTCTTTATCTCATTACCAGAAACCATTGAACCCTATGCCTCTTGAAGGAATTCCGGTGTATCCGGTGTACAACTCGAAATCGCGCTGGAGATAAACTATTGTCCCATAGCATCACCTCCTCAAAAACACAGAAACTTAGAGTTTACCTCCGCAGAAATTACAACAGGCACGTTCTGTACTGACTTCATAACCACTGTGAGCTATACCAACGCAATTTAGTTCTGAGAATGACATTTTGTGTGGACTGTAGGGGCACGATTATGAATATTCATAAAATAATCGGGCAACATCGCAAGTGGAATGAGATCCTGAAACAAGTTCAGGATGACATTGGGATGATGATACTTTTGCTTAGTTGTCATGCCGAACTTGTTTCGGCATCTCATAAAACCAATCGTCCATAAATTGTTGCACGGATAAATTCTTAATCCTCATTATCGTGCCCGTTGAGGGGTCTGATGAATCAACCCCCCACAATTCTTCCCGGATTCTTCGAAACATTGGCAGCAAATTCATAGATTTAATTTGCGTTCCGTATAACAAAGCAAGGAATCTCGCTTTCAAGAGATGAAATTCCTGGCCAATACTTAGAGCAAGCAGTGTGGAGTTATGGTTGAAAATAAGCAGAATATGAATGAATTATGGACATAGTATAGAATATTTGTCCCTATTTGTCAAGATTTCTGGAACTGAACTTCAGATAGAAGTTGAGACGTAGTCAAACCTGAGGCTACGCATGATAGTTAAAGCCTTTACAATACCGGTCTCCTAATCAGAGAGTGTATAGACTTTGTCAACAAGATAAAGATTAATTGTCACCTTGCCAGCTATTGTGGCTTACTATTTTTCCCACAATCTCATCAGCACTTTTTTCTCTGCCTGTTTATCCGTTGTATCAATCTCGGAGGAAAAACCACTTGTCCGGCTTTCTTAAAACCCCTATTTTCATTTGATACAGCGACATCACGTTACAGAGGAACTACGTTGAACTGATATTGATTCCCCTGGGAGGCGGCAATGAATACCCATTTATGGATTGCAGCTTTGGGTCTCACGCCCACAGTTATCGACGGCTGTGCAGGAGAATCCAGAGATGCGAAAAAGGTTCGTGAGGTCCTGCAAACATGGCTTGAAGGCATTGAAGACCGCGATATTGACAGGATCATCTCTGTCTATTCCGAAGGTTTCCAGCAACCGGGACAGACCGGCGGACTCGATCAGTTGCGTCGGATGTACGAATGGTTTTTCTCCCATCCCGACCATCCCCTAACCTACAGCCTTGACAATGTCACGATCACTTTCAGGGACGCTCTTGCCTACGCCGAACCGGTAATTGCGACCGACCTCAGGGAGACCAGAGAGATCAGGTATGTGCTGCGCAGGGAATCGGAAGGATGGCGCATAATCAAAATGGAGGAGATCGCCGAGGGTCCGACAGAGCTTGGGCTGCCAGGCCTTGGAAGGAGCTATGTGGAGCTTCTCGAAAGCTGGACATCCGCCAACCTCGAATGGATCCAGAAGACCCTGAGGGCCAACCCTCCGAACGGTGGTAACAGGAACCTCCGTCAGCATGCCCTGCTCATGCTCGACGAGCCGCTCCACCTCCGCAGCGCGAGCCACCTTGAGTCTACAGGGCGCTTCCTCAGGGCCAACACAGACCACGCCATATCCGAAATGCGCTCTGAGACAGTTGAGCAGGGTGCAACGATATGGAAGATGTATAACCACGGCTGGATTGTAAAAACTCATAACCACTGCTGGGCACATGACCTTTATGAAGGGGTAAAAGGGGCATCAATGAGAGATGATCAGGTAGATGAGATACTCGATCAGGTTGAGGTCCTCTTCTGCAGTCACTGGCATGGTGACCACACGTCGATACCTGTTGTAAAGAGCGCCCTTGCGAAGGGGATACCCGTACTTGTGAGTCCCCTACCGGAAGAGGAATGGGGTGAAAGTATGAGCCAAACAATCTCCGGCACAAAGGATCATTCCGGAACTGTGAGAGAAGTTACCCTCGTCGAACCCGGTGCGAAGGGCGAGATTCGCGGTATCAGATATCATGCCTATCCCGGGCATCAGGGTGAGTTTCCGAACAACGCCTACCTCATCTCGGCAGATGGGATAAATATAATGCAGACAGGTGATCAGTCAAACGGGCATGATTTCGAATGGATATCCCGTGTCGGCGACGATTACAGTGTTGATGTCCTTCTGCCGAATGTCTGGACGACGGATCTGAGCCGTATAATAGAAGGGGTTCGGCCCAGGGTTGTCATACCCGGGCATGAGAGCGAGATCGGCCACCTCTTCGAGCACCGTGAGCCATACGATCAAGCTTTCGAAAAGCTGCGCCGCGAGGAGGTCGAGTGGCACGTATTGGCCTGGGGCGAACGTTTCCACATCGGACCGCGGTAGGGCCCGATCAGGAAGGTCCGGATAGATCGGAGTGTCAGCCGCCCTTTAAGCCGAAAATTCAGCAGGCTGGACAAACCGGAAAGAGGAATCCCCAATATCCTCGCACATAGGAATTGAGAACTACCTCGCATCTTCGATCATCTTAACGAGCCTGCGCGCCTCGTCATCTCTGGGATTGAGTTTGAGGGTCTCATCCAGCTCACTTAAAGCATCATCCAAATCTCCCTTGCGGTAATAGGCAAGGGCGAGGTTATAGTGGGCGTCGCTGAAAAGTGGATTTACCTCGATTTCCTTGAGGAACTCCTCTATCGCATCGTCCATCTTTCCCTGATAGTACATTATGACACCGATGTTATAGTGCGCCTCGGGAAATTTCGGATCGAGCTCAAGTACGGTTTTGTACTCCGCAATTGCCTCGTCGGCGCTCCCGTTAAGGTGGTACTCCCTGGCAAGATCATAGTGCACCTTGGCCCCCTGCTGTGCAGCACAACCGGAGAGGAAGAAGCCAAGGGTTATTACACATCCCAGAATTAGAAACCTTTTCATAAGCCACACCCCTGTTTTTGGAATCCCGGCTACGTCTCCAGAAACTCAGCAAGGAAATATACGAAAGAAAGGTTGCCTTTCAAAACGTTTTTTGCTCCCGATTCTCGGAACTTTCTTGAATATTTCCCCGAAGTTTCGTGGGACCTTCGAATTGAGCTGTCTATGATATCGAGCTTTTGAACTGAACATCAAAGAGGAAAAATTGCTTGACTTCCGGGGCAAGCTTTGCTTTTTTAGGCAAGGAATTCGGATCTCAGAATGATCGCTCGCGAGGTTCCTGGAGCTATCTATGGGCAATCTTAATCATCATAGGACGGCATCACGCTTCAGGTGTCCCACATCTGTGTTGAACCTGAACCTGTTCTCCAGAGATATACGCCTTACTCTCGCTATAGCGTCCGTTATCTCCTTTGGTATACATATTCTCCTGGCCGGGATAGACATATCTCCTGATAAAGAGAGGGCTGCAAAGCCGCTTGTCTCAAAGTTCATAAAGCGTGAGCCACGCCTTGTCAAGCCTTTGGAGCTTAAGAAACGCCCCAAGCCGAAGCCAAGGGTGATGAAGAGACAAATGGTTAAGATCAAGGCAAAGGTAGAGCTGAAGGAAGCATCCTCCGAGTTCTGGATGCCGAAAGTGCTTGAAAGCCTCTCTGTCCCCAAGTCCTCCTTCCCGAAGCGGGTCGTATTCAGTGAGATTGCATCGGAGCCGGGTTTTTCTTCGCGACCTGTCCTGAGCTCAAGGCTCCCCGAGGAGAAAATAGATATGTCGATGGAGATGCTCGACGTCGACGCGCTTGACGTGGGAAGGTACCATGCGGTCGTCATACAGGACCCGAGAGATAAGAAGAAAGTCACGGGCTTTTTTCATCTTGCGATCGTCTACTCCAAGAATTTTAACAGGGAAGAGCACCACGGTCAGGACGTTCGGGGGCGGTGGGCGATTCAGAGGCTTGTCAAGGCAGTAAACAAATAGTAACTACACAGCCTATCCTTCAGATAAGAGAATAGTGTATGAAGCAGATGGC
>CAZTBA010000401.1:0-5618 GCA_964611725.1 uncultured bacterium | reverse complement strand
AACGATGACCTATTCATCCTTAATCATTTTTACACCAATTTACGGACACAACCTCGGTCTCTTCCGCCTGATTCAACTTCGAGATGAACTTCTGCATATGGTTCCACGTGATATACACCGCCGGGTGGTTCGGGTTTTCAAGGACATAACTCTGCCCGGACCACGGCTGTGTCCCCATCACGCTCTCCCACTGCTCCTGTGTGATCTCATATTTGCCAAACCAGAACCCGTGACTTATAGTCACCTCGTGTGCCGGATATTCCTCCGCAAACCAGTACGTCCACATCCCCTTGCTCCGCAGCAATTGCTCTTGTTCTTTGGTCGTCCCCATCGTAAATGTCCCTGGCTCAATCCACACCATCTCGATGGTTGCACTACCGGGTAGGTCAAACGTAGCCGTATCTCCTGTCTTTCGCTCAGATGGCTTACTCTGCCCTTGCCCTTCACTTGAGACTACCAGCATTAGCACGATGCATACCAGGACCAGCATTAAGCTATACCGTCTCCAATCCATTTTCATCCCCCTTTATCTAAGGTCGGATAAGGCGGATTAGTCGCAGAGTTCGAGGAACTCCCGGTCCAGGCGGGTAAAGGTGATGAATTCCCCCCGCTCCCAAAGCACGCCCACGCTCTTGTCTTTGAGCAAGGTCAGATCCGAGTAGCTGGCCGGCCCTTCGGCGATCAGCCGTTCGCTGGTGAATCTCTCGCCCTCGTCGTCGCTGATGCGGATGACGAGATTGGCCCGGCTGGGTCCCTTGGGACCGGTCCAGATGATACGGTTGCGGTCATCACCTGCGGATTGGAGAGTGTAGCGCTCGATGGCACAGCACACCGGCGTGACGGTCTGCCCGCGACGAGGCTCAGACCATGTGCGACCTCCGTCGCTGCTGGTAGTCGTCCAGCGGTTCGGACCGATCCGTTGCCTGAAATCCAGAAGTATCCGGCCGTCGGCCAGTTCGACCAATTGATCTTCATTGCCGCCTGTGGGACTGGACACCACATGGCCGCGTTCCCAGGTTTGTCCGTGGTCCTCGCTGAAGACCGCAAACACGCCATCAGGCGCGACTTTCCAGCACGGCACGATCAGACGGCCTTTGCGGTCCTGAATGCCACCGCCGGGTCCGACGACGGTGCACCGCCATCGACTGTCGTCCATGTCGCGGCACACTGCCGTTACGTCCGTGGGCTCCGACCAACTCACACCGTGATCGTCGCTATAGCGAAGCAGGTTCTGGACGTCATCGGTACCGGGTCGGGCCTTCTCGGTACTCCTCCCGGGCTTGCAGCGAATGTAGTGAAGCCAGATGCGGCCGCTCTGGCGATCCAGCACGGTGGCCGGGTTGGCCGCCGACCACAACTCCCCCGGGTCCTCGATCACCGTCATCGGCGACCAGACGCGCCCGCAATCGGTGCTCCGTTTCAGCACCAGGTCGATATCGTTGTCCATACCCGGATCCCCGAGGTTGTACTTCCTGGCTTCAGCAAAAGCCAGCACGGATCCATCGGCAGCCGTCTCAATGGCGGGGATGCGGTAAAAATAGTAGCCGTCCTGACCAGAAGCAAACACATCCACATGAAAAGGGCTTGTCATGCTGATTCTCCTTATTTCTTAATTTTTTGTTTTGGCGGTCGCTGCTTCACCTCTCCAAAATAAAACCTGTAAAGCATAACATTAGTAAAAGGGCAAAGTGCTATGGGTCCTGTTTCAACAGACGCGCGCCGACAAAGTAGCTTTGGGCAGGCGAGTAGCCATAATCGCCGCGACTTGCTGACCGGGCCGAGTGGCTTTGACTGAAGAAGCATCCACCTCGTATGACACGGTTCCAACCCGAGCTGGGTCCCTGCGGGTCTATACTCGGTGAGACACTATAGTAACCCGAATCATACCAATCCTGACACCATTCCCACACGTTACCGTGCATATCATACAACCCCCAGGAATTCGAAAGCTTCGTCCCCACAGCATGTGCATACGGTTCCTCAACCTGCCAAACGTGATCATAATACCATGCATGATCCTTTAATTGTCTCACATCGTCACCAAACGACCATCTTGTGGTTGTTCCCGCACGGCACGCATATTCCCACTCCGCCTCTGTAGGCAACCCGTACACCTCAGTTCCCTCTGCTTCGTTCAGCTTCGAGATGAACTCCTGCGTATCGTTCCATGAGATATACACTGCGGGGTGATTCGGGTTCTCAACGACATGATCCTTCCCGGCCCACGGGCGTGTTCCCATCACACTCTCCCACTGTTCCTGGGTAAGCTCATATTTTCCTAACCAGAACCCACGACTTATCGTCACCTCATGCTGAGGCACTTCCTCTTCCGGATATTGTTCAGGTTGCTCTTGTAACGATCCCATCAGAAAAGTTCCCGGATTAACCCACAGCATCTCCATCGTAGCACCGCCGGGGAGAATGAAAGTAGTTTGGATAACAATATCCATATAGATATCTTTGTTCATATCTCCAGTGACATTTAAAGTAGCAGAATAGTCACTATGTCCAGATACAGAGGCAGTGATTGTCTGTCGGCCAAAGGGAATATCCGTGATCCGATAGTATCCATCTGCATCGGTTCTGATTATAATGCCCCTAATACACACAACTGCTTCTGATATTGGTCTATTTGTGCCTGTTTCATACACATAGCCGGTAATACTTGCTGTTTCTTCTTCTTTCGGCTTCGTCGATTTCTTATCACAGAATACGAAAAGTAGAGAAAATATACTGAAGAGTAGAAATACTACTCGTGATATTCGATGCAGCATTTCAAGAAATTCCTTCTCTTCCTCGGCCTAAGCTGTCCTTACGCTGCCATGTCCTGGCAAATCCTTTTCTTGAGTTGAGCTATGGCCTTGAGTTTATACCTTCTCTCAACTTCCTCGATATAGTCAAGGATAGCCTGTAAAAGTTTCCCGATCACTTGAGTGATCACCCTCCTTGTCACCGGATTAGTACCATCTTCCTAATCTCGACAAACTCGCGGTCTCCGGCTTCCATCCTCACAAAATAGATCCCACTTGCCATATCTCCGGCATCCCAAACCACTGAATGATAGCCGGCTTCTACTATGTCATCTATCAGAACATTTACCTTTTGTCCAAGTCTGTTATACACCTCAAGCACTACATGAGAGATCTCAGGGAGCTGGTAACGTATCTCAGTAGTGGGATTGAAAGGATTAGGGAAATTCTGAGACAGAGCAAACTCATCAGGAATGGCAGTTGCCATAGCCTCAAGTGTTGGTATTATGACTGAGATCGGTCCGTGCATCTCGGTAGCTCCGTCGAAAGCCACATCCTCGATCTTATACCAGTATGTCACCCCGTTGGTGAGACGGACGTCGGTGAAGGCATACTCCCGCCTGCCTGCGGCTGTGCCCGCGCCTTCGATCACCTTCCAGGTGAGCCGCTCGTAGATGCCCTCTTTCTCCAACGAACGGTACACGTGGAAGCCGAGGTTGTCCACCTCGCTTTCGGTGACCCGGCGGAGAGTAACCTTGCCATCGCCTGCGGTGGCGGTGAAAGAAGAAAGGGCCACAGGAAGCGGGTTGTCACCGGTCGGAGATCCAAGGGCATATTCTGTGCCTGACTGTGCTGACTTGGTGAGCGTGTTCGCACCAGCGTCCCACGTTGCATCCAAATCAGCCCAGGAGTTGTCGCCATGGTCATCCCGAACCGCCAATTCCAGATCGCTGGTCCCTTCCTGAGTGATCCCGGGATGGCCATCGTAATTAATTGCTGAAGCCACTGCTCGAACAAGTCGTCAGCACGTTTTTCACGCTCGAAATATCTGGTTTCCTGGAAACGCTGGTCTCTATCGGGTCGATCAGAAGGGATTAGCTTAACATCAAGTTCAATAGCAGCTTCGTTTGCAGCGACAGTTTCTGGAATAGTCGTAATCTTGAGCAACTCTTCTAGGATTCTCCCATCCTTGTTAATCATTGTGGGCTCCGCTTCAAGAAGAATCGCAGCGGGCTCCAACGCGATTAGAATCCGTTTCACATCCTTGGGAGTATAGCTCCTGTTTTCAGTATGGTAACTGTGGATTGTTCCAAGGATTGTGATCTCAGTGTGCTTGTGTCCTAACGCGTTCTCTCGCAATGATTGCCCCCTCCTGGACTTGGGGAGCTGCTCCATTGCGCTCCCGACAACCTCCTGGCGATCTAACTCCAAATATACACAACCTGTATTATACGACACTGTTTAAGCGGTTCAGAAATTGCCATATCCCATTGCCAATCATAGAGTTATTTGCCTTCCCCCCGGACAACCCACTTTATCAACGACCCTGAATTTGCGTGCCTTAACTGGTTTATTGTCCATAGGTCAAAACCAGGTGCGAAGAATGTCAGACATTCTTGCCCCATAAGACTTGAGTTAAATAGCCACCCACGAATATTCCCAATAAAACCACTCCTAATAGTCCCACTTCTCTATACAGAAACGCCAAAAGAACAAATAGCCATAACCATACTAATAATATCTCCTTATTCATCTGACCCTTCTTAGTTTGACATCTATCTGGCTAAAACCTCCGAAGATCCACCAAAGGAACCTCTCGAAAAACGTCTGCCCACTATTAATCACCGGGCAAACAATCTTATTCGCAATATCCCTGGTCCTACCCCTCCCCGGGGTTAGCCACGAAATCTTTCCCCATTCATATTTCAATCTAAACGGGATCCAATCGGGCAGATTCTTGAACGAATACAAAGTAAAAGCTCGATAGTGTTCAATTCCTCTCCAAGCCGGAAACCCAATCCCAGGCATTGCCAAATGAACAATTCCCCCGATATTCGTAACTCTTGAGAACTCCAGCATCACATCAATCCACTTAGGGCTGTGTTCAAGGACGTGGCTTGCAAACACATAGCTAAAGGTTCCAGTCTTAAACGGCAAACTGTGTATATCCGCCACAACATCTACTGACGGCCTTTTTATTATATCTACAGTGACATCCGCGCCTATCGGCCTTTCCAACGGCCCTATTTCAAGAGACTTCATCATAGCTTTACCTCCAAAGTGATAATGTAGCTTAGATATCTCATTTCTGGCCCCCTCTCCCCCTACCCCTTGCCAGCTTGTCCTATCCTTTCGCTGTGCTACCTCTACCTTGTCCCACGTGTCTGCTTTCACCTGTCATACCACAACGCCTTTCCGTTCTTGGGGAAGGGTTTCCCTCGCAGCGAAACGCAAAAGTCTTTAGCTTGCCCGGAGCTGGTCCCTGCAGGTACGGTCATGATAGGTTCCACAGAGTAGCCAAGCACCAAGGGCCGGGAGATCACCCCCGACAGACGCAAGGTCACAGGCGGGAGAATAGATATGTGGAATTTCCCCCTGGTAACCTATACCACTCAAAACACAAAAACCCCGTCCAGTTCACACATTGACAGGGTTTCCTAAAATGGATATAGGCCCTCCTTTGCTTAGCTCAAAACCCATCTAAACGATTGCCGATATTGGATAGTCTAAATCCTTTCCCGAAGCTACAGAAATAATATAAACGTACGGTGACATATGTCAAGCTGATTTGTGAGAGGGACCTCGGTAGTGTGGTGTGACCGTTGCATAGCGATTGGCTCCAGTTCTACGCTGCCAGGAGATTGACAG
>CAZTBA010000400.1:0-5641 GCA_964611725.1 uncultured bacterium | reverse complement strand
ACTGTTCTAGGTGCCTTTGAAGCCCCCGCTCGTGAGCGGGGGTAGTTCACTATTCTATTCCCTATAGAAGTTCCTGCCGCTTCTCCTTAAATGTTTCAATATCACCCTTTATAGGCTCTCCAGATTCTTTAACAGAGGAGCTTTCCTCCATAGCCAACACTCTGCACCCTATTATACCAGAGAGAACACTTTCCCTCCTGACTTCGATTCTATCGGTGACGAATACCCTTCCATCGACTTTGCCTTCAATAATCATAGCAGAGCATCTTATATCTGCCTTAACCTCACTTCTTCTGCCGATGAATACAACCCCATCTGAATTTATCTCTCCACTGAATGCACAGTTTACTATCAGGTTACCTTCACATGATAGACTGCCTTCCAACCTATCGCCGTCGATAACTACATTAAACTCACAGTCTGAAAGCCGTCTGCGGGGTTTCTCTTCCATAACCTCATTCCTCCTCTCTAATGTCTCTGGCCGAATTTCACCTTCCAAATTCCTAAGTCTTGAGGTTATCTTCCCCAAAAATGTTCGAAAATAGTCTTTTTTATTCCAAATTGTCAATATAACAGCAACTTAGGGAAATAAAGGTGATCTGTCAAGTGTAATAAGCTGTTACTCTATTTCTTTCAAGGGGAATTTTGGGATGAGATCCAGGAATTTGGGGAGTAAAAGAAAAGCCCGCTGACCTGCTCAGAGCCAGCGAGCATGAGTTTCATATATAATGCTTTGCTGTGTGAAATCTTTCGATGGGTTCGCATTAGGAAGAAAGCCCACGTGTGAAGTAATCGTGAAATCCAGGTATTTTGGCTAAATCTACTTCTTCCCATAAGACTCAGATAAACAGAATCTTACACCGATTCTCTTCCTGAGTCTCTTTTCTGTGTGAAATTTGTGATATTCTTGAAAAAATAAAAGGGGGACAATCACTTGTCCCCCACTGAGTGGAGCTGAGGGGATTCGAACCCCTGACCTCCTGACTGCCAGTCAGATGCTCTCCCAACTGAGCTACAGCCCCATCTTTTGGTGCTCAAAATAATAATAGCTTAAGGCCCTAATGTCAAGCTTTTTTTGACGGAACCCAAAGATAAAAGCGAAAAAGGGCTTGACAATTCGTTAGTTTTTCAGTAATATTATTTTACCTTTGAGCTTATCAGATTTACCTTCCAAAGACCCTCTGATCTTTTCAGAACTCCTAATGTTACGTAGTTTAAGGTCAGATATTGCAATTCAAACTGCTTTCGGAGGTTATGCCTTATCTTCTCGCATCCTTTTACAAATCCTGACCACAGTCCCTAAATAATTCATTAATATATTTTTATCCGAAAGAAACGATACACATGACCGCAATCCTACCACTGTCAAGAAGTGCTGGTGGTAGATACACAGTAGAAAGATTAGATCAAAACGGAGGATTGAATTTCTATGCCTATGGACATAGTAGAACTTAAAACCAAAACCATACCTGAGCTAAACAAGCTCGCGCAGGAACTCGAGATACCCAGCTACAGTGGGTTGAGGAAGCAGGACCTCATATTCAAGATACTCCAGGCCCAGACGGAGAAAAACGGATTTATCTTCTCCGAGGGGGTGCTGGAGATACTGGAAAGTGGGTACGGCTTCCTGCGCTCGCCCGGCTATAACTATCTGCCCGGGCCTGACGATATATACATCTCTCCCTCTCAGATAAAACTTTTCAATCTGAGGACGGGGGATACCATCTCCGGGCAGGTAAGGCCTCCCAAAGTTGACGAAGGTGAGCGCTATTTCGCCCTTTTGAGGGTGGAAGCTGTGAACTTCGAAAACCCGGAGATAGCGAAGCAGAGAACCCTCTTCGATAACCTGACACCCCTCCATCCGAAAGAACGGATAAAGCTGGAGACAAATAGCAGTGATGCTTCCATGAGAATTATGGATCTGCTATGTCCGATTGGCAAGGGTCAGCGCGGGCTTATCGTAGCGCCTCCCCGGACCGGTAAAACCATACTTCTCCAAAAGATCGCCAACAGCATAGCTGAGAACCATCCTGAGGTAAAGCTTATAATACTTCTTGTCGATGAGCGCCCTGAGGAAGTTACGGAGATGGAAAGGAAAGTCAGAGGGGAAGTAGTAAGCTCGACCTTTGATGAGCCACCTCAGAGACACGTTCAGGTCTCCGAAATGGTGATAGAGAAATCCAAACGCCTCGTCGAATACAAACACGATGTGGTTGTGCTTTTGGATAGCATTACCCGTTTGGCAAGGGCATACAACGCTGTAGTTCCTCACAGCGGCAAAGTCCTCTCCGGCGGACTGGATTCGAACGCCCTCGATTGGCCGAAGAGGTTCTTCGGATCGGCCAGATGCATAGAGGAGGGGGGAAGTCTGACAATTATAGCGACTGCCCTCGTAGAAACAGGGAGCCGTATGGACGAGGTCATCTTCGAGGAGTTCAAGGGGCGAGGCAATATGGAAATGGGTCTCGACCGTAAGCTGAGCAATAGAAGGATCTTCCCGGCCATGGACATAAGCCAGTCAGGAACCAGGAAGGAAGAGCTCCTCATACCTGATGCTGAACTGAAGAGAATATGGATACTACGGAAGGTTCTCAGCCAGATGTCCCCTCCTGAGGCTATGGAGTTCCTTATGGAACAGATCCAGAAGACAGTCACCAACAAGGAATTCCTGGAATCGATGAGTGATCCTGGCTGGGCTTGATCTCAAACTTGAACGTTTCGGAATTGGGCAGGCAGCGGTAACTTGACCTCTAACAGATCGTCTCCTGTTTTGTCCGCTACTTCACACAAAATCCGCCTTAGAAATTTCAGTACCTGGGACAGGATCCTGATCCACTGTGGGAGCTTCCTTATCACCCTCATACTAAGCTTCATAGGAGCGACTCTCCGTATAAGGGTATATGGTAGAAAAAACTATGTCCGAGCGGCCAAGGAAAGCGGCTTCGTATACGCGCTGTGGCACGGGAGACTTTTCCTGCCGCTATATTCTGAAAGAGGAAAGGGAGCAAAGGTCCTCGTGAGCGAGCACCGGGACGGAGAATTAATAGCGCAGATACTTCTTAAGTACGGATACAAGGTCATAAGGGGCTCAACTACACGTGGGGGCAGAAAAGCTATGATTGAAATCCTCAGAAGTTCAAAGTCAGGCGGAAGTTTCGCCTTCACTCCAGACGGCCCAAGGGGTCCAAGGGGAGTGGTCCAGCCTGGGATCATATTCCTTGCCAGGAAGACTGGTTTTCCCATACTCCCTATAACCGGAGGCTCGAAGTGGAAGTTAGAACTTGGGAGCTGGGACAGGTTTTTCATACCTGTCCCATTCTCGAAGGCCTCGGTTGTCTTTGGCAATCCTATCTATATTAGAAAGGATCTCGACAGCGAAGGATTTTCGGAAGCCTGTAAGGTACTCCAGGAGGAGCTAGACAGGACAACGGACATAGCCGACAGTCTATGCAAGTAGCTTCACTCCACTCCTGATAAAACGCCTTTACGCTGCCGGTACTCCAGTTCCGGGGTGCTTATAGTCACTCTGGTACCAGGTGGAATCGAGGATGTAAGCCAGACATTACCCCCTACCACCGAATCCTTCCCTATAACCGTATCACCACCAAGTATCGTGGCCCCTGAGTATATGATCACATTATCACCTATGGTCGGATGTCTCTTACCTCCTTTGATTATCCTACCCTGGGCATCTTTCCGGAAGCTCAGTGCACCAAGTGTCACTCCCTGATATATCTTGACGTTATCTCCTATATCCGTAGTCTCACCGATAACGACACCTGTGCCATGATCTATGAAGAACCTTCTGCCGATCTTGGCGCCAGGATGTATGTCTATCCCGGTACTGCTGTGGGCCCACTCGCTCATTATCCTCGGTATAAGCTGGATACCCCTTGCGTAGAGCTCATGGGCCATCCTGTAGGTAGCTATCGCCACGACGCAGGGATAGCTGAGTATGATCTCGTTATGGCTCTTGGCTGCCGGATCACCCTCGTAGGCTGCTCCAATATCCTCCCTGAGGAGCTCCCTTATCTTTGGGACCTGGGAGAGTATCTGCATGGAGATCCGCTTAGCCAGATCATCGCAGTTGGTGCATTCTCCTCTCCTTGTTCTGCACCTGTAGTTCAGGCTCTTTTCAATCTGATCGCAGAGACGTACATAAACGGAATCGATCATGGCGTTTACAAAGAATGGAATCTCGGATCTTGTAAGCGACTTTTTGCCGAAGTATCCGGGGAAAATTATCGCCATTAAGTCCTTGAGTATATCTATGACCTCTTCATTGGAAGGGAGGTTGGCCCCATCGAGGTGGTTTATGCCGCCATGGAGGGCATAACTCTCGACGATCTCCTTAGAAATCCCTGCGAGGCTGTCTATATCTACGTTCTTAAAGTCTCCCATAAAAATTTCCTTCCTAATAGCTGTCTGTTATTTGGAGAGCAGCTTATCGATGTCATCTTTAATCACGGTTTCACCCGGATATCCTACATACTTCTTGAAGACCTTCCCGTCCTGATCTATGAGATAAGATGTCGGTATACCCCTTACTACCTCCCTGACCAATAGCTGTGGGGAATTTCCTTTTCTGTCGACCAATATGCGGTAATTTACCCCCTTATCCTTCAGGAAATCCTGGACATGTGAGGGTTCCTCCCCCAGGGATATTCCTACGATCTCGAACCCTCTGTCTTTATAGTCATTGTAGAGGGATGCAAGGTGTGGGATTTCAGCCCTACAAGGTGGACACCACGTAGCCCAGAAGTTGAGAAGCAAAGCCTTACCTTTGTATTCGGCGAGGTTAAAGCCAGCCTGGCTGAAATCCTCAACCTCCATAGATGCCGATTCGGAGCCGGAAACCTGATCCTTAACATCCTTGCAGCCTTCCGTTGAAAAAACTAGAAGAGCCAATACCGATACAAAAGTCCAGAGAAATCTCATATCTTCTCCCTTCGATGAGTAGTTTTTCAGCCTATGTACGGAATGTATTTGGCTATATAATAGCCTACGCGGCTCAGGGAACCGAAAAATATCATGATCCCTATCAGCACAAGAAATGCCCCGCTGATTATCTCCACAGTCCTGAAATGTTTCCTGAGCCCTTTCATAAACCTCATAAAGCGACCTATGCTGAGTCCTGTGAGAAAGAAAGGGACTCCAAGTCCGAGCGAGTAGAATCCGAGCAGGACAATACCCTGGCCCACTGTCTCCTTAGTGCCTGTGTAAAGAAGTATCCCCGCGAGTATCGGTCCAATGCATGGACTCCATCCGAAGGCGAAGGCCATCCCTATTAAAAAGGACCCGAGCACTCCCGGTGCTTTGCTGGCGCTGTGAAAGCGCTTCTCTCTGTAGAGATATTTTATCCTGAAGACCCCGGCAACGTGCAGTCCGAAGATGACCATAACCACACCAGCAGCTTTACTCAGGATCACAGACTTGGATAAAATGAATCGGCCTATAGCCGTTGCCGAAGCTCCAAGTGCCACAAAAACCAGAGAGAATCCTATTATAAAAACCAGGGAATTCAGAGCTATCTTGCCGAGGTCCCCTGAAGGGCGGTCCGATTTTAGAAGCTCATCTGCCGATATACCGGAGATAAAGGATATATAGGCCGGTACGAGCGGGAGGACGCAAGGGGATACAA
>CAZTBA010000399.1:0-5650 GCA_964611725.1 uncultured bacterium | reverse complement strand
ACTGTTCTAGGTGCCTTTGAAGCCCCCGCTCGTGAGCGGGGGTAGTTCACTATTCCCGTGCGAGTCATGAAAATGCCAGTTATCAACTGTCAAAGACTATAGGAGGACCACACACCTAAACGAATTTGCAGAAACACAATTTAGGAATGATTATTCATAATAGTAGAAAGGTGCCAATTTTCAGACATTTCGATGGGATTATACTTCTCATGAATCTTAGTCTTCCCAATTTTGCGAAAACTTGGGGACAATACCTGGAATGCAAGGTTAGTGGGTGAACAAAAGTCCTGTTTTGCTCGGTCGAGGCACCTTCTTTCATAGTTCCGGGCTGCCAAATTGAAGCTCCCGGAAAATTCGGAAAAATCTTGACAAAATGGAATAGTCATTTTATAATATACACATAGTCCGTCAGATTTTTCATGAAATTCTATTTTATTTTGCCAGGCGGTGATGCCAATTCAAGATTGTAGCCTGCAACCATTCTTCACGCAAGAATTGTTAGTAGGCTTTTTTTGTTCTTAAGAGGTTTCGTGGGTTGAGATCCGGACAATGGCAAAACTCCCGAAAAGGGGTGTCGCAAAGCCAGAGGGTCTAAGACTCTCGGTGTGGTTTTTGGGGTGAAGTGAAAGTGAGTCATGACAGCCGAGCTACCGAAGGATCAGGATGAAGAGCTCGGTTTTTCTTTCCGGTTTGCCCTACGCCTAAAGACGCAAAAAGGAATTTGGAGATCAAGCTCCGAAGACAGAGCCGGTCTGTCGGAATTTCCGGGAATTCGGTTGCATTGATATTAATGTGATGAAAGCTATCTGTCTGAGGATGTGAGATTTCCTCCCGGTGAAAGGAGTGTACAATGATGAACTACCGACATTTGGCATGTATAGTGCTGTTGATCGCACTCAGTGCGACCAGCTCAGCACAGGAGGAGTTCGAAATACCTGAGCAGACTCTCTCTCCTTTCTTCTTTGTCCAGACGGATGATCCGGAACTGGACCAGCTACCCCTGAAGTCCGTCTCAGCGACAGTGAATATTCCTGGCGTTATCGCTGACGTTACTATCGAGCAGGTCTATACGAACGAAGGAGATAAGCCTCTGGAGGCGATCTATGTATTTCCTGCTTCGACCCGGGCTGCTGTCTATGGCATGGAGATGATGATCGGCGATCGGAAAATAACGGCAGAGATTCGCGAGCGTGAGCAGGCGCGTCAGGAATATGAAGAAGCACGCGAAGAAGGCAGGAGCGCATCCCTGCTGGAACAACAGCGACCGAACGTGTTCCAGATGAATGTGGCCAACATCATGCCCGGCGACACAATCACGGTTGAGCTGAGCTATACCGAACTTCTCGTGCCGACGGAAGGTGTCTACGAGTTTGTGTATCCCACGGTGGTGGGACCTCGTTACTCCGAGACACCCCTTTCCGAAGCCAGACCTGAGGACCTGTTCGTGGCTTCACCCTATTTCCACGAGGGGGAGCCCCCGACCTACACCTTTGACATCTCAGTTGACTTAGCTGCCGGCCTGCCGATTCAGGATTTGGTCTGTGCATCCCATGCGGTAGACATCAGCTATGAAGACAGTGGTCACGCCATAGTCGAGCTGAGCGAATCCGAAGAGTTCGGCGGAAACAGGGATTACATACTTCGGTACAGGCTGACAGGTGAGCATATCGCGTCCGGATTGCTCCTTTACCAAGGGGAGAGCGAGAACTTCTTTCTCTTCATGGGACAGCCCCCTGAGAGGGTAAGCGAGACGGAGATTCCACCTCGGGAGTACATCTTCGTGGTCGATGTTTCGGGGTCCATGAGTGGGTTCCCCATCACCGTGTCGAAGGCGCTTCTCAGGGATCTGATCGGTGCGCTTCGTCCCACAGACACCTTCAACGTGCTCCTGTTTGCCTCGGGATCGGCTGTGATGTCCGAGGAGTCTGTTCCCGCAAATCAGGAGAATATCGAATGGGCAATCGACGTGATCGAGAACCAACAGGGAGGAGGTGGCACGAGACTTCTTCCCGCCTTAGAGAGAGCCTTCCAGCTTCCCCGGCCGAGCCAGGAGACCTCCCGCACCGTTGTAATCGCCACTGACGGATATGTGGCTGTGGAAACGGAGGCCTTCAAGCTCATCCGGGATAATCTGAATGATGCAAATGTCTTCGCGTTTGGCATCGGCACCTCGGTCAATCGCTTCTTGATCGAGGGCATGGCACGGGCCGGTATAGGTGAACCCTTCGTGGTCATCAATGAGGCGGAGGCTTCGGAGATGGCGGCACGATTCCGGGAGTACATACGGACGCCGGTATTGGCGCGGGTACAATTCAACACGGGAGAACTCGACACATACGACGTGGAGCCGACGCAGATTCCCGACATCCTCGCCGAACGTCCCGTTATCGTGTTCGGCAAATGGCGAGGCCAGCGGCAGGGAGTTATCACACTCGGAGGGGAAACAGGTCTGGGGGAGTATTCATCCCAGATCGATGTGGGGGAAGTACAGCCCAGTGAGTCAAACGCCGCCCTGCGCTATCTGTGGGCACGACACCGAATCTCCATACTCAGCGACTATGCCTACGGGGATCCGGGGGATGAGTTGAAAGGTGAGATCACGGAGCTGGGACTCACCTATAACCTGTTGACTGCTTATACATCTTTCGTGGCGGTAGACCGAATCGTCCGTCGTGATGGCACCGAACTGACCAGAGTCGAGCAGCCCTTACCAATGCCACAGGGGGTGGAGGATACCGCCATAGGAGATTGGGGAGGAACCGCTGCCCCGTCACTACAATTTCGGGGGGATTCACTGCCCACCACACCGACGCTCTTTCAAAATATGCCGAATCCCTTCAATACCGGGACGGTCATACGCTTCTGGCTATGGGATGTGGGAAGTCCGCAGTCGGTAAGCCTCGTTATCTACAACCTGGCAGGACAGCGGGTCAGGACTTACCATTGGCATGAACTGGGTCCGGGAGAACACAGTATATATTGGGATGGCTGTGACGATCTCGGACGAGAGGTGGGAAGTGGGATGTATCTGTATTACCTGACGACACCGGAGCACACACGTGCGCGCAAGATGATCCTGCTCCGGTAGATCCTCATGCCTGTTCGGCTGATAGAGAGCCGGATCTACCTCTGGAGGAAATCATGAAGAGGCTCTCTTTACTGATCGCAGTGGCACTTCTCGGATGTTTTGGCTGCGCAGCCCTCCGACAGACTGAAGAATGGGAGGTTGTTAGTGTAGTCGAATATGCCACAGGCAAACGGGAAGCAATCCGCATCGCCATCGAAAAAAATGGCGGCGTGTGGGTGGCATACCCAGAAGGGGTGTTCGCGGTTATAAAGGCGAGGATTCCCAAGGTATATTCCGTCAGTGATTTCAAAGAATACTATGGGAGAAGTCGCTATCGTTATCCGGTTATCTCAGTTCTCCAGGTTGATCCACTGGGTAGAGTGTGGATTGGGACGGAGGAAGGGCTTTATACCCTCATGCGGGATGGGAAATGGCATAAGAGCAGAATTGCTGAAAGCAAGGAGCCTCTGAGAAGGCAATTGTGTGAGATTAACTCCTTTGTTGCATGTCTGGATGGAACGATCTGGGTATCAGCGGACGGTTTGCGCAGAGTTACTGTGGCAGGCAATAAAGTTAACTTTTCATCATTATGTTTAGACCTTGATGCTGGTTCTATGGCTTTAGGAACGGACGGCAGGATATGGATGTGTATACCCAGAGAAGGAATTGGTGTGTTCGATGGAGAGAAGCTTGAGAAAGTCTACGGGATTGAGGAGGGTCTCATATCAAGATCGATGAGGCAGGTGCTTGTTGATTCGGAAGGAAATGTATGGGCTTTGGATGGGGGAGTAAGTGTTTTGGAGGAAGATGCTTGGACTACTATCGTTCACGAGAGTGCTCTGGGTTCGGGCAATGCAACCTCTCTTGCCGTTTCTCCTGATGGCA
Source organism: uncultured bacterium (assembly GCA_964611725.1). Taxonomy (GTDB): domain Bacteria; phylum Latescibacterota; class CAZTBA01; order CAZTBA01; family CAZTBA01; genus CAZTBA01. Next base: position 1,698 of record CAZTBA010000399.1, on the reverse strand, counting down.
AAGTGTGGGTTGGAACGGCAAATGATGGCCTATTCGTCTATGACCGTGCCGGCTTATTCCTGAAACATTACACGGTCGAGAATGGGCTTCCCGGGAATAGCGTTAGGGATGTCGAGGTCTCAGCAGATGGAGATATCTGGATAGCCACAAATAATGGAATAGCAGTCCATCGAGATTCCGGAAAGGCTATGTAAGAGACAGCGATGATTCCATGCGACATACATACGACTTATGGGTCGCTATGATGCTGTAGGACTTTGCGGTTATTGCACTTTCGGGAAACGGCTATCTATATGACAGGTTGGGCAGGGTGAGATATCTGGGAGCAGCTCTCGGAAAGGGGATACGATGATCACTGCATTGCTTATCCTGACAGTTATTTCTACAGTTTTGCTGTGGGGTCTGCTTATAGCATTCGGTGTTTGGACACATCGAAGGTTCAAGCTCAAGAGCCTTACGTGGTTGATACTATACTTGGTTTTGCCCTTGGTTGTTACCCCTCTTACAGCTTCGGTAGCGCAGTCAGCGACGGAAGCCATTGTAGCATCCACAAAGGGTGTTTATCCTCTTGGAATGTCTTTAGGTACACTTACAGCTACATTGGCGTATTGGAAGACGTTCACGGTAACTCTGGCCAAAGTGGTTCTCAGTATTCTCATACTGTCGGATATCGCATCTGTGTTGTCGAGAGCTGGTATTGAGGTAGAGGGGAGGTTCTTGAACAGACTTCTTAGAGCGCGCGCAAAAAGTACTTCCCTGGGTATAGCGATGATAGTCCTGATGCTATCCGGTCTGGCGATATGGCTTCCGCTCTATCTGTACTATGTTTAAAGTTCTGTTGAAGAGGAACTGGCATAAGGCAAACCTGAGCGTTCAACAGTGGGCCAGAATAGGTGCACTTAGTCCCGTGTATAAGTGAAACTTGAGTCACTCGATGAATAGGAGACTGCAACAATGGAGAATACGCCAGCGAGAAGAGTCAGCAAATCGGTGTATGGACGATGGAGGACGTTCCTGAAGTCAGATCCCAGCGATTGGCTGCTTGAAGAGGACAACCCATCCGTCCGCTATCATACCCTTATTGACATACTGGGAAAGCTTGAAGGTGACCTCGAAGTGATGGCGGCGCAGAAGCTAATCATGGAAACGGGTCCCGTTCCCCGCTTGCTCGCTACACAGAAGGAAGAGGGATACTGGGGTGACAGAGATAAGTTCTATGTCGGCGCCAAGTGGAAAGGGACGTTCTTCACTCTGATTCTTCTGGCGGATCTGGGTGCAAGTGGCAGCGATGAGCGTATCAGGAGAGCGTGTGAGTTCCTCCTTGACCATTCACAGGTTAGGGCAACCGGAGGCTTCGCGGGGAAAAGAAGTCGAAATGGTGAAGGGGGTATGCCAAAGGGGGAACACCCATGCATGACCGGCAAAATGATCTGGACGTTTATCCGCTTCGGTTACCTCGACGATCCACGGATTCAGCATGGTATCGACTGGATCGTGAAGTACCAGCGATTCGATGATGGCGACCAGAAGCTTCCGCCTGAAGGCTGGCCTTATAGCTGGCGATCCTGTTGGGGCAAGCATACCTGCATTCGAGGGGTTATCAAGAATCTGAAGGCACTTGCGGAGATACCCGAGGACAGGCGGTCTGATTCTGTCAAACGGACGATAGAAGAAGGGGCTGAGTTCATCCTCAAACAC
>CAZTBA010000398.1:0-5656 GCA_964611725.1 uncultured bacterium | reverse complement strand
AGCCTGCCCAGTTTCATGGAAAGGTTCAGGTTCTCCTCCCTGAGTTCACGGTTCTCCCTCCACAGGTCCGCCATATATGTAGCCCAGGAGAATACACTCTCCCCGATTCTGAAGATAGAAACTGTAACCTTCCTTGAAAACGAAGCTTTGCCCACTTCATCCATGGACATCATTGTAAGGGATATCAAAATCAGGAAGGAAAAAAGCACGTACTGCCTGTGGGAGCTTAGAAAGCTGAAAATCCTCTGCATAGTTAGGCCAGAAATTAGAAAAGGAGTTCAGAATACGCACTTATGTTTTCCAGGACTTTACCAGCGCCTTTCACAACACAGGTAAGGGGATCCTCCCCCACATAGAACGGGAGACCTGTCTCTTCCCTGAGTCTTTTGTCGAGGCCCTTGAGTAGTGATCCTCCACCGGTCATAACTATACCTCTATCAAGTATGTCGGCTGCGAGTTCCGGGGGTGTCCTCTCTAAGGAGATCCGCACAGCGCTTACTATATCCCTTATTGGATCGGCCATAGCTTCCCTTACCTCAACTGAATTCACTGTGACAGTTTTCGGGATGTTCGACACAAGATCCATCCCTTTGACTTCCATCTTCGTCTCTTCGGGTAGGGAATAGGCCGAGCCTATTTCACATTTTATCAACTCCGCAGTGCGGTCACCTATAAGTAGGTTATACTGTCTTTTCATATAATGGATGACCGCCGAATCCATTTCGTCCCCGCCGATCCTTATAGAGGTCGGGCTGACCATCCCGGAAAGGGATATAACCGTCACCTCGGTGGTACCACCTCCTATATCAAGGATCATCGATCCTATCGGTTCCTCCACCGGCAAACCAACTCCCACGGCAGCCGCCATGGGCTCAGAGACGAGATATACTTCCCTTGCACCGGCATGCTCCGCTGAGTCCCTCACCGCCTTCTTCTCTACCTCCGTTATTCCAGAGGGGACGCAGATGACTATCCTCGGCCTCACGAGGAACTTATTTTTCTGGACACGTCTTATAAAGGCCTTGAGCATCTCCTCTGTCACTTCGAAATCAGCTATCACCCCGTCCTTCATGGGTCTTATAGTCACTATCTTACCCGGAGTCCTGCCAAGCATATCCTTCGCCTCAGACCCTATCGCCTGAACCTTGCGGGTCTCCCTGTCAAGTGCTACTATCGAAGGCTCGTTTATAACTATCCCTTGCCCTCTCACATAGATCAGGGTGTTGGCGGTTCCAAGATCTATCCCAACATCGTTGGAGACCAATCCCAAAAGAGAAAAACCCATTTTCTTTCCTTCCTTCCGAAATTTTCACTCTATCCAAATCCGTGCAATAAGGCCTTCAGTGCAGGAAATGCCTCATGCCGGTGAAGACCATAGAAACTCCAAGCCTGTTAGCTTCCTCTATAACTTCCTTGTCCCTGACGGAGCCGCCCGGCTGTACTATATATCTTATCCCCAGCTCGGCAGCGTAGGTAACGGTGTCGCTGAACGGGAAAAACGCGTCTGAGGCCAGGACAACTTCCCCCATTGCCTCCTTAAGATATTCTTCAAAAGGCTTTTTGGAATTCTCGGCTCCATATAAATCCTTGAGGTTCTCCCTCGCCTTGGTCGCCGCCAATTTCCTCAGGGAGTCCACCCTGTTCGGCTGGCCTGCACCCATTCCGAGGACCTGAAACCAACCCTTATCATATTCTCTACACAGGACTATGGCATTAGATTTAATATGCTTCCCAGCCTTCCACGCAAACTCCGCAAGGGGGACTTTTTCCACAGGAAATCCTCTTTCGGTAACTGTCTCCCATTTCCCGAAAAGCTCAAGATCGCGGTCCTGCTCAAGCATACCCCCTGTTACATAGCGGTAGACCTTACCGGGGATCCTTTCGCCAAGCGGGGGAGCCTTAAGTATTACCACATTTTTGCTTTTCTTTCTGAGGAAATCCAGAGCCTCTTCCGTATATCCAGGTGCAATAATGACGTCAACGAACCTCTTCCTCAAAAACTCGACGACTCCAACATCAACCTCCCGACTGAAAGCTATCACTGAGCCAAATGCGCTCACTGGATCCCCGGCCCAGGCCGCCTCAAGGGCCCCTCTCAGGGTAACACCCGTGGCGTATCCGCAAGGATTGGTATGTTTTACAACCGCCACAGCCGGGTATTCAGAGATCTCCTTGACCGCCTCCAGCGCGCTGTTACCATCGACATAATTATTATAAGAAAGCTCCTTTCCATGGAGCTTCTCGGCAAGTGCTAGCGACGATTCAGTCGGAAACTCTTCACTGTAGAAACTCGCTGTCTGATGCCAGTTCTCACCGTATCGCAGGTCTCTACCATGTATATATTTGAGCCTCAGAACCCTCTCGCCACAGAGCCTTTCGCTCATGAACCTGTCTATTGAAGCATCGTAATCGGCGGTCTTCCTGAAGACCTTCATACAGAGCTCAGCACGTGTCTCCTGCGAGACTTCTCCGGTGGATTCGATCTCGGAAAGGACCCTATCGTAGTCGGCCGGATCGGTCACAACAGCAACATGCCTGTAATTCTTAGCAGAACTCCTGAGAAGTGTAGGCCCGCCTATGTCTATGTTCTCTACAGCCTCTTCTATTGGGACTCCCTCCCTGGAGATAGTCTCCTCAAACGGATAGAGATTTACAACCACAAGGTCTATAAGTTCGATCCCATTTTCCTTGACCTCTTCCATATGATCAGGGTTATCCCTGTCAGCCAAAATAGCGCCATGGACCTTCGGATGGAGTGTCTTCACCCTTCCCCCCATCATTTCAGGAAAACCGGTAAAGTCCGATATCTCCTTCACATTTACCCCCGACTCCTCCAGAAGCCTCGCGGTCCCACCCGTCGATATTATCTCGACCTCGAGGGCGCTGAGTCTCTTGGCAAAATCTACTATCCCGGATTTGTCCGAAACACTTATGAGTGTCCTTTTCACCTTGTGCATCTCCATCTCCTTCCACATATATCCCCTGGATATATCCTCAACAGGGCAGATCCTCCCCTACGAGCTTCCTGTAAGCTTGTCTGTATTTATCAAGGGTTTTCGAGATGACATCTTCAGGGAGTTTTGGAGCGGGTGGGGTCTTATCCCAGTCAAGCGTCTCAAGATAATCCCGCACGAACTGCTTGTCGAAGCTTTTCTGAGGCTTACCCGGATCGTATGAATCCCTGGGCCAGAAACGTGATGAATCAGGTGAAAGTATCTCATCTATGAGTATTATGTTCCCATTAGAAAATCCAAATTCGAACTTGGTATCGGCTATTATTATGCCCCTGTCATCGGCGTAATCCCTTGCCTTTTCATATACCGAGATGGTAAGTTCCCTGAGCTTCGAGGCCGTTTCGGCCCCCACAAGCTTTACAACGTCATCGAAAGTAACATTTTCATCATGACCCGATGCTGCCTTAGTCGCAGGAGTGAAAAGTGTTTTCGGGAGTTTGTCGGATTCCCTAAGGCCGGGTGGAAGCTTTATACCACAGACCGTACCGCTCTTAACATATTCCCTCCATCCAGAACCGGAGAGGTAACCTCTGGCAACGCACTCAACATCTATCCTATCAGCCCTCCTGACCAACATCGAACGGCCTTCAAGGACATCCCTGAAACGCTTGAGTTCCCCCGGGAACTCCTCTTGATTGGCCGTTATCAGATGATTATCGACTATGTCTGTCACAAATTTAAACCAGAAGAGGGACATAGCTGTGAGAATCTTTCCCTTTCCGGGCACACCGTTCGGCATTACACAGTCGAAGGCTGATATCCTGTCCGTAGCTATTATTAGCAGTCTATCACCAAGATCGTACACATCTCTCACCTTGCCACGCCTGAAAAGCTTCATCCCGGGAAGGTCAACCTTCAAGAGGGCCTCTGACATTTTCCCCTCCTTGAAAAAGATGATTTATTTCTTCTCCAGTATCTCTACCCTTCCATTACCATGGAACCTGACCCGCTCCTCGGCAAAAAGCTGTATGACCTCGGAGTAGATCTGGTGCTCCTCTTTGAGCACCCTCTCCGCGAGTGTGTCAGGGCTGTCACCCTCGAGGACAGGTACAAACCTCTGTGCTATTATCGGTCCGTGATCGTAGACCTCATCGACCACGTGTACAGTCGGTCCGGAAACCTTCTCGCCGCTGGCAAGAACGGCCTCGTGTACCCTGTGTCCGTACATCCCAATGCCCCCGAATTTCGGCAGGAGCCCGGGATGTATGTTGAGCACTCTGTTTCTATAGGCTTCGAGGACCTTCGGCCCGACTTTTTTCATATATCCCGCAAGTATAACTAAGTCAACGTCGTATTCCTTGAGACTTGAAAGTATAGCTTCGTCCAGGTCCTCAAATGAGTCAAACGTTATACTGCTGACGTGGACTGCCGGTATGTTGTGTCTCCTCGCCCTCTCCAGCGCTCCAGACTTTGAATTATTGCTTATCACCACCTTGACTTCCGCATTGATCTTGCCGGCCTCACAATTATCTATTATGGCCTGGAGATTCGTACCGCCACCTGAGGCCAGCACACCCAGCTTCAGCTTTTCCATAGCGGACACTCCTTCAGTCAGCGACGCAAAAACCCCGGAACCCCCTTGAGTTCCGGGTTACCCTCGGAAGCCTGATATGACCAGTCGATGACTATATGATCACCCTGAACATCGGTTATGCGCATTGCTGCAAAATGATTATCCCATGTCCATATGACATAGGCATGCCCCTGGATCGCCTCAGCCCAGCCGAGATTGGACCATCCTGCCTCCGGTGCCCAATCGACATCCTCCAGGGATCTGGTGTAACCATAATCCTGCATCTGCGTCGGCGGATCTGAGTTGACAGCTACTATATAGCCAATTTCAGAGTCAGGATCATGGTCATAATATACGTCAGCATATATATCATCGTAGGGGACCACAGCCGAACCTTCAGAGAAGTATAAACCAGACCTGTTCGGATTAGACCTATAGCTCCAAAGCGTTACACCCCTTCCCTCCGGCCTGGGTGTGTCAAATATGAGCTCAGGGTTGAGGTCGCTCTCGTTACCCTCATAATCGTAGGCGGAAACAGCATAATAATACGTTATACTGTTCTCGACATCGTAATCCACATATACCGTTGATGTGGTCTCGCCCATAAGCTCATATGGACCTTCATCGGTGTAGCTGTACCAGATCCTGTATCCGGCAAGGTCAGGCTCGGTATTCTCGTACCATTCGAGAGTTACCTTGCCATCCCCTGTAATGCTCCAGAGCCCCCTCGGAGGAGCCGGGGGTGTAAGGTCGGGGCCTGTTGTGCTATCGCTTTCGCACCCGGAGGTCACCAGCACAAACACTGTAAAACATAGGGCCAGATTTCTCAGATACATTTCCTCACCTCACGGTTTCATGAAGCTCGATCCGCCGATGCAGCAGCAATCAACAGACCGAAACTTTCAACTCAAATTTAGCATTAAAAACTGTAAGTTGCAAGGAAAAAAGCCACAATGGGGGCAAGCTGCTAAAGCAGGCATTAAAGTGGAAGGAGGGCTTTAGACATCAAACAGAGTTATGCCGACTAAACATAGAATTTGCTTGACAATAAGAGCAGAATATATTATTTTCAGCTTGTAGAACAGGCGGTGTAGCTCAGCTGGTTAGAGCAGCGGAATCATAATCCGCG
>CAZTBA010000397.1:0-5672 GCA_964611725.1 uncultured bacterium | reverse complement strand
CTGCCGTGGAGCTTTCCGAAGTGGCTTTTCTCCCTGTTTAGCATGGATGCCTCCGGGTCACTCGCCAGGGCACCGATGAGGGAAGCCAGGAATCTGATCTGCCTGGTCAGATTCTTCAGGTTCATTCTCTCAATCCGATCCAGAGGGGTGTCCACAAGAAGACGTGGGTCATTCAGGGTGGTGAAGGTTACCGCCATAATTCCTGCCGTGTTCACCGGTCCCGAATCGAAGGCTATGGGCTCCGGAAGTACGCCTATTTCCCGCCTTTCCTTCATCATCTTCAGTCCGTTGAACAATATGCTCCCGCTCCCTGTAGCCTCTTCGATCTCGGTAGCGTATACCATCGCCTTTTCCTGCAGCGGGGAATCCCTGTGCACGTATGTGCCCAGTCCGCCTATGCTCGGGCCGAAGCCGTATAGGGCCCCCTGCCCGAACATGCCCAGTCTGTCCGACTGGCTGGACAGGTCCAAGCAGATAACCAGGTCCAAATGGTACGAGTTGAGCTTCTCCTTCAGTTTAAGGTCTTTCCTGAGCTCTTCCAGCCTTGCATTGAGTTTGGTGACCTTCTTGCCTTTGGCGGTCCTCAGGTTCTTGAGCAGAAATTCGGCCTTCTCCAAGCTCCTATCCTGGAGGCTTTCCATCCATCTCAACTGCTTTAAGATGCCAGCCCGGCGCTTCAACTCACCGTCTTCCATCATTCGTCTCTCGGTCTCCTCGTCGATCCTGTGCATCTCACTTATGGCCGATGCCCTGATATCCTTTACGAGGCGGGAGGCAACTTCAGGATCACGTGTATCCGGTAGATGCCCTTTCTCAAGAACCTGTAGATCCGTTCTCAAATTCACAAGCTGTTGTCCGATCTCCTCTATCTGCCTTTCGATCTCTTCAACTTCCTCGGTCAGCAGCGATACGAAATCCCTCGATCCCGCCAGTGCCTCAAAGTGCCCGGCTGTAGCCAGGAAGGCAACGGATCTATCCGGAGGATTTTCGGCCAGAGCTCTGGCTATCTCAAGCAGTGCGGCTATACCGGAGGCCTGCTCCGCACCAGGGGCGAGTTTTGGAACGACGGAGATGGCGTCGTAATACCCCCCGATAATGACAAGCTGCTTCTTCATCTCGGGATCTTTTCCCTCCACAAAACCCAAGATGTTCCTTGCTTCTACTTCCTTCCAGGCCATCTTAGCTTTTAGCCTAACCCTGGATCCTGTCCTTTCGGACAGCCTGGAAGCATCTTCCATCGAGATCCAGAATCTGGGTAGATCGGCTGGCACGGTCAGAAACTTCTGCTCCGCCTCCCTCCGGTCCGTTTGGTGTGGCTCGACAAAAATCACGGCCTGGGCACCTAAGAGGAATGCATTGATCCAGTTCATCCCGCCCTCGAACTCCAGCAGAACGATTGATCCCTCCACATCCTGGCCGTTGAACTCCTCCAAAGCACTCCCCCCTGCATAGATCAGAGGTCCTTCTATGCCTTCCGGAGGCAGCATCGAGGTCCTTACCAGGTTAGGCCAAAGCGAGTATAAAGTGAAGCGTTCCCCGTCGGGGAGGAACTGGAGGGATGCCCCTCCGTCCATCGGGATCGGAACACGGAAGGGACTGCGGGTAACTTCGTCCAGACCGATCTCGTTAAATTTAGTGAAGAGATAGTCCTCTGCATCATTGCAGCCTTCATAACCCGTGATCCTTGGTGCAAAGTTGACAAGATCCACTAACGTACTTCGTATCCGTTCTTCATTTACACCATTGTAGAGGTCCCAATCGATGAAGGAAGCGGAGGGTTGTTCCCCCTTGGATGTATCTTCCTCAGGTCCGAAGACGTACTCTACACTTCTGAAGTGCAGCCGGAGAACTACGAGAAAGACAATGATCGCGCTTATGAGCGCAATATGTTTATAACCTATTTTTGCCACCCATAAACTCCCAAACAAGATAGAATAAAAGTGACAGGAAAATTGCCCCCATCAGTGCCTGGGGCCAGAAGTTCTTTTTGCCGGATTTGACCGATAGAACTACCGGGCCGATGATCGTGTCGCCGGGAGATATCTCAAACATCCATACAGCTTTCCCCTTTTCCAATTGGTGGGCGCCAGGTGCCTCGACGATCTCGCCCGGCATCGCAACCGAAGCCCTGAATTTAACAGGTGTGTCCGCCGGAAGCTCACTCGCGACTCCCTCGTGGAGCACAACCCGCAGGGTCTCGCTGTAGCTATAGGTAGTTGTGAAAAGCGATCTATGCATGTCAAAACTCAGTTTGTCCTTACCTCTGTCCACCCCTCCGAATATGGACTCTATCATATTATCCGACATCACATCAACGTTCGGGAACCTCTTGGAGAAAATACGGTGTCGCTTTCCTTTCTTAACGTATTCACTCTCCTTCCATCTCTGCTTCTCATCGACAGCCATTGCCTCCGATTCGGTCGAATCGCCTGGTTCCGTCTTTCCAATCCCGTTCACCCAGCCCCACAGAGAGTCGGGCATGGAGACGACCAGCTTCCTGAAGGATGAGCCATCGGCCTTCACGGTCGTATCCATCTCAACCTCAACGCACCCTGTCATCGCAAGAAGGCATAGCGTACCAAATATAAGTGTTATTCTCGGAATCATAATTTAAAAAGGTGTCAGGGTTCCTATCCCGGAGAAGACTCCGGGCGAGAATTCGGACTGCAAGGAGGAGATCGATTTCATCAGGCCGAATAAAGAAACCAAAGGACATTTTGTCAAGAGAAATTTTACATTTGCCTCAAACACCCAAGATCTTGTTCTTCTTTACCTTCCAAGTTTTGAGGGCATTTTGCATCAGAGATTTTTCCCCTTTTTTGCGTTTTTCAGTTGAAAATGATGCTAATCGACGGAGTAAACAGTCGGCAATCAGCGCTCAACTTTCAGCTTTTTGCTGATTAAAACGTTCTCATATTGAACCGAAATAGGCATCAGGCAAAATCCTTTGGGGATTCCCGATACCGGGTTTGCTTATTGACAGTTGCCGTTTTTCTCGTTATCTTTCGAATAGCTATGGGGGCAGGGGAGATGTCGCTTGGGAAACGAAAGTATCCCATTCGCAGAATTAGTCCGGATTTTGGATTACCGTGATTTCGAGGTCGGCGCGATAGATGGAGGAGGGGTAAAGCTCTCGATCTCGATCGGTCACGCCCGAGTTTGAGTTCCAGGTTTCCGCCTAAAAGGTGGTATTTGTCATTTTCTAATCCACTCAGGAGTTCTATTATGATTGATAAATTAAAGATTTCGTTCCGTTTTCTGTCGCTTGTCCTCTCTCTGACCATCCCATCCGGTGCGGCCCTTGCCACAGATTTCGGCCCGGAAAGCCACCCTGTCCTGCTCTATACCCCGGACCGGATTTCGGAGATAAAGGCAAGGATTCAAGGGGAGCCCTATAGTAGCTGGTGGGATCGCATACAGACCCTCTCTGATAATCTGCTCACAGCCGATATCAGTGGCATGAACGAGGCGGAAAGGTCTCCCAATGCCAAATATCTTTCTTTCGCATATGTCATAACGGATGATGAGAACTATGCATCGAAGGCCAAGGAGCTTATGGAGGATATGAAGCCGTTTTCAGAAGGGGGCGACTGGGGGGATATACACTCGGAGGTCGAGAGCGTACCGAGGCTCTGCGAGGCATACGATATGATCGCAGATTACCTGAAGGGATATCCTGAAGCCGATTCAAAGATAAGAGCGGTCATAGCTGCGGAGGCCGACAGGCTCTATGGGTATTCGCAGATCTGGTATATTGCCCACAAAAATAACTGGCAGATAAGGCAGTATTCAGCGCTCGGCATATGTGCCATAACGATAGCTGATCATATCGGCGAGAACAGCCCTCAGGACTGGCACGACCTCGCCAGGAGTAAGCTGATTGAGGCACTCGACTTTCAGATAACTTCCGACGGGGGCTTCGCCGAGGGGCCGACATACCAGCGCTACAGTGCTAACATCTACATACCGTACATGATAGCCCTGAAAAACTTCACCGGGGAGGATCTCCTGAACTCCACTTCGGTGCATACCTCACACGACTGGTCCGTAAAAATAAGGCTTCCGGACGGCCGTCGCCCCAATTTCGACGACTCAAATCTGGACTATTTCTACGGAGCCCTCCTCACAGGACACCACCCGGACGGTGGAATTCACAGATGGGATTGGGAGAATGCCCCGGAGCTTTTTGCCCCTACTGAGTTTATCCCGGATTTCATCTGTAACTTCGATGATTCGATCCCTGCGGAGGAACCCACCTGGCCTACAACCATTTTTCTGCCGGATGCCGGAGACGCGGTCTTCAGGAGCAGTTGGTCAAGCGATGCTGTATACCTCCTCCTGAAGGGAGAACATGAAGATGCGAGGTTGCACGGAAGGGGGCACGAGCACCCCGATGCCACAAGCTTCATAATCTCGGCCTACGGGGAACTCCTGGCAATAGACAGCGGTTATATAAGCTTCGAAGAACATTCCCTTGTGAACCATCCCGAGAACCACAATATCATCCTCGTGGATGGGAAAGGTCCCCCGATACACGAATTCCAGGGAACTATAACCGAGGTCGGCTCAGATGCCTATATGGAGGATTTCTTCACGACCGATTTTCTCGATGGTGCTGAGGTGAGGACCTCATATGAAGAAGTGAACTTCCGCAGGCTTGTCCTGTTCCCTGGGAAGAGGTATTTCATTGTAGCCGATGATGTGGACTCCAAAAGCGGGTCTCACACATACAGCTACCTCCTCCACGGGAACGGAGGAGGTAGCTTTTCCGTGGATGGAAATATCGCGGGATGGAGCTTCCAGGATGCAGAGCTCTGGGCCTATTTCGTCTCCCCGGGGTATGGAATTCTAAACTCAGGTGAGGCGATCCATTCTTTTAACCCGGGCGAGAAGCTGAACCATAACTTCGTGAGCTTTGATGCATTGGTGGAGGATGTGCGCTATTTGAGCGTGCTGTATCCAACGGGTGGAGGGGAAGGTCACCCGGATTTCGTGGCTTTTATGAACGATGGAATAAACAGTGTCGCGATTCCAAGGGATGCTCAAAACACTGATGTCGTAGCCGTAAGGACGCAACCTCAGGATGAAGGTGATATCTACAATCTTGATATATCTTCTCCCCAGGGTCCTTTGAGCTTGTCGACCGACGCCGAGCTTTGCTTCGGCTCGTTTAGCTCAGGCGATCTGGCATACTTCTATATCTGGAACGGAAGCCATTTTGATGTGAACGGGGAAATGGTCTTAAGCTCATCAGCCCGCCTAAAGGTTGCTCTCACTCTCGAAGAAGACCTCATGCGGGGGTACGTGATCGGTCCGGAGAACTTCCTGCTATCGGTTGCACCGGAATTCCAGAAGGCTACGTTTAGAGGAGCTACGGTTGTGCCGGATGCCAACGGTGATTTCAATCTGGGTGGTAGCGGCGAGCTAATTCTGGAAGTTACTCCACTATTGGGTGACTTCAACGGTGACGGCATAGTGTGGCTGGATGACTTTTCAATATTTGGGGGAGCTTTTGGCTCCTCAGAAGGTTCGCCGAATTGGATACCTGCCTGTGACCTGAACGAAGATGGTATAGTGTGGCTGGAGGATTTCTCCATCTTTGCGGCGAACTTTGGGAAATCCGTTTCTTCCCCTAAACCAGTGGCCAGGAGAAGTGATGCCCGCTTGTCGCT
>CAZTBA010000396.1:0-5713 GCA_964611725.1 uncultured bacterium | reverse complement strand
GGACAAAGGAGTCCCCATATTGAGCGTATATCGTTCGGTGGAAATGAAAAGCCCTGATATAGGCATGATGGGAATTTGAGTTTACCGAGGAATAGAATAGTCCTGTGACAGGCGTTGAGCTTTCCCCTTACCTTGAACAGCTCTCCATATTGGATAAGTTGGCAGCCCTGAATCCCCGTATTTTGGCCCCGAGATTTCTGTAATACTCGTTTCGATTGAGTATGAAACTATTTCTAAGCAAAAGAACCGGTTGAAACCTTGACATAGGAAGGTAATTGTTATATTATATACTTTGTAAGTCATTGACCTTTTTATGATTCCGGACATTTCTATTCTTTTTCACATGACCTGGGACTGGAAGGTGTAATTTATCAGGGGGTGCGAAATGGTAGATGATTCGAAGATCCCAGGCAAGCTTGTAGTCGTTGAAGGCTTGGACGGCTCGGGCAAGTCTACGCAGATCTATCTTGTGAAACGGTGGCTTGAATTCCTGAATATAAAGGTGTTCTTTACGGAGTGGAATTCATCGGTGTTGGTTAAAGGAGCTACTAAGAAGGGAAAGAAACTGAAGTTGCTGACGCCGACGACGTTCTCACTGATCCACTGTACTGACTTCGCAGATCGGTACGAGCGACAGGTCCTGCCTTTACTGCGGTCGGGTTTTGTTGTGCTGGCAGACCGTTATATGTATACGGCTTTTGCACGGGATGTGGTACGTGGATGTGATCGGGAGTGGGTGCGGAAGCTCTACGGTTTCGCGATTAAGCCGGACATTGCCTTCTTCTTTAATCTCCCTTTAGAGATAGCACTGGGGCGGATCCTGGATGGCAGACCAACACTGAAATACCATGAGGCGGGCATGGATATGGGACTGTCGCAGGACCCGTACGAAAGCTTTCGGTTGTTTCAGAAAAAGATACTCCAGGAGTACAAAAGGATGTTGGGGGAATTCGACTTTGTGACCGTCGATGCCACGGAGTCGGTGGAGAAACAGCAGATGACGGTGCGGCAGGTCATTGAAAAGCGAATTGACCTGCCGAAGTTCAAAATGAGGCGCAGGCGATGAAACCGTTCTATGGGAAAAGGTTGCCAAATTTGGATCCTGGGGCATTGAAGGGCAAATTGGTTGTGATCGAGGGCGCCGATGGCTCAGGACGATCCACGCAGGTGGCGATGCTGAAAGACTGGCTGGAATCCAGTGGACATGCGGTGGCGGATGTGGGATTAAGGCGATCTACGCTGGTGAGCAAGGAACTGGATCAGGCCAAGCAGGGGAATGTACTCGGGCCGACGACTATGAGCCTGTTCTATGCTACGGATTTCGCAGATCAGTTGGAGAATGTCATCGTGCCAGCATTACGGTCCGGTTTCATTGTGCTGGCAGATCGGTATATTTATACACTGATGGCTCGAGATATAGTCCGGGGTGAGGATCGGGAATGGGTAGAGTCGTTGTACAGTATCGCGATTGTCCCGGATGTGATATTTTATCTCCGCGTAAGCCCGAGACAGTTGCTGCTGCGCAATCTCCAGAAAAACGCGACGCTGGACTACTGGGAGTCGGGGATGGATCTCGGGGTATCCAGGGATCTATTCCAGAGTTTTATGAAGTACCAGCGGTTAATTCAGGCCGAATTCAGTCGGATGCATGAGAAGTACGGCTTCGTGGTCATCAATGGAAATCACTCGAGACGAGCGGTTTTCTTTGAATTGCAGGCGAACATTCAGGATGTATTGGAAAGTGAGTAGTCATGGACACTCCCACTTCAAAGAGAAAATCATCCCGTTCCAGTGCATCGGCGATACGGGGCGATAATCAGGAAAGGCTATCCGTTGAGGAATTGGAACGGGCCTTGGAAATCGAGTTGAGGCATCTGCGTGCGCTCCTTCGGGAGGTGACAGCAAACTATATATCGGTGCTGGAAGCGGATATTGAGCGGGTGGTAGGGGCTATCGGACATAAGGATCGACAGGAAAAGAAGTATCTCAAATCCCGACAGACTGAGATCCGGGATATTTTGGATAGAATCAGGGCTTTGAACGTGAAACCCAAAAAGGGTCGGCGGAAGGATATTAAGCGGATAGATAAGCTGATCGGTGAATTGACGAAATGGGCGGATAATTGTATGGGGGAGTCCTGAGGCCCTTGCCGGGATGGATTGCAGTGCCAAGTCTGGCAATTGTTGAGATTTTTTGAATGTCGGTAATTCAATGTGGCTTTAACGGATTATGAGGTGCTGACGCCTTGCACGGAGTGCGTTGATATGGGCAAACGATCGGGCGAAGACAGCTATATGGTAGGTGTGGACATGGGTGCCACCAAGGTGTTGATCGCATTGGTAGATAGCGAAGGGCGTATCCTGGTCCGGGAGAAACGCCGCACCAAGCCGGATAAGGGACCGGATCTTTTCATAGACAGGATCGTGGACGGAATCCTGTCCGCAATCGACGGTAGCGGCATCTCCATGAAAAGGATCGAGGCGATCGGTGTAGGAGCACCGGGACCTCTGGACCCCGATAGGGGGGTGATCCTCTCCGCGCCGAACCTGAAATGGACTGATGTGCCGCTGAAAGATCTCATGGAGAAACGACTCAAGAAACCTGTGTTTGTGGATAATGATGTGAATATGGGTACTTTGGGGGAATATGTGGCCGGGGCGGGACAGGGTGTTTCGGATCTGGTGGGGATCTTCGTGGGAACCGGCATCGGCGGGGGACTTATCTTGAATGGAAAGCTGTACAGGGGATTTAACAAGAATGCCGGTGAGATTGGACACATGGTGATACTGGAGGACGGTCCGCTATGCGGTTGTGGTAACCGGGGTTGCCTGGAGGCTTTGGCCAGCCGCACCTCGATCGTGCGCGACATCCGGTCAGCCATCGAGTCCGGGGAATCCAGTGTGATCCCCGATCTCGTCGACGGAGACCTGTCGGAGATCAGGAGCGGTGTCTTAGCTCGGGCCTTGCGGGAGAAAGACCCGGTAGCTGTGCGCGTGTTGGAGGGGGCGGCCCGACATCTCGGGGTTGCGGTGGCGAATATCGTGAACCTGTTAAGTCCGGAAGTGGTGGTGTTGGGCGGAGGTGTGATGGAGGCAATGGGGTCTCACCTGCTGCCTATAGTCCAGGATACAGCGAAAACCCACGCTTTTCCCCAGGCCATGAAGGATGTCAGGATCATAACGGCGGAATTGGAAGATGACGCCGCTGTGCTTGGGGCAGCGGAGCTGGCCCGGCGGGGAGTGCGGGAAAGTGGGATACCGGAAAAAAAGGAATCAGAAGAAGATCCCGGTGCAAAGGAAGTTGTGACTATTGAAGAATCGGGTTTCGGATACATAGTGATTGATGGGAAACGTTATGAGAGGGATGTTGTAATCCGACCGGGCGGAAAAGTGGCGAAGCGAAAGAAACAGTTGTCGAAAAAGAAACATGGTACGGCTCATTGTGTGTCTGTAGAGGAATTAAAGGCTGTAATCGGGGATCGTAGACCATCTATCCTTATCGTAGGAACCGGGCAATCCGGAGCTCTATCTTTGAGCGATGAGGCCATCTCATGGCTTGAAAAACGAGATATCTCGTATAGCGCCCTCGCTACACCTGATGCCATTGAGGCGTTCTGGCGGGCAGAAGGCAAGAAAATGGCTTTTATACACGTAACGTGTTGAAACTGTGAGACCTTGTGGTATAAGCATTGACGTGGATATGAGGTTGTTGCTGTTATCGGTATATAGAGAAGGGCAAATTCCTTATTTCCCCTGAATATCTTTCAGAAAACATTTTTCTCTTTTCTTGTTTTGGAGACGCCCCACCGAGGCGTCTCTACAGATAAACACCTGAAAAGGCAATAGCGACTGAAGAATCTCAGGTGCTATGAGCAAGAGCCCAAGAACATTACTGAAACTTGCTCAAGAACAATGATGTCGAAGACGAGGCTTTAATCCACACGATTTTGGACCTCATCGGATTCCGCTTACCTGATTCCTGATCCCTATGGGAAAATCTCTCCCCTTTTCCTTCACCCTTATAGGCGTAAACTCGATGGTCGGGCAGATCGTCCTAATGAGGGAGCTCATGGTCGTCTTCTACGGCAACGAGCTCTCCGTAGGCGTTATACTGTCAAGCTGGCTCCTCTGGGTTTCCGTTGGGAGCTGGGCGCTCGGAAAGGTGGCCGACGGGATAACACGCAGGCTCGACGCCTTCAAAATCTGCCAGATTGCAGTTTTCGTAATCTTCCCGTCATCGATCTATTTCGTCAGAAATGTAAGAAATATTATCGGGGTCGGCGCAGGGGAGATCATCGGGGTCACGGCCATGGTTCTTTCAGCCTTCATTATCCTCGCTCCGCTTTGCATTACGATCGGATTCATGTTCACACTCGGATGCCGTATAGCCGCGGATGTGAGAGGGGAAGGTGCTGGGGGAATAGGCAGGGTCTATGTTCTCGAGTCGATCGGCGCGAGCGTCGGGGGACTTCTCTTTAATTTTCTGCTGATACACCTTTTTGATCCATTCCAGATCGCCTTCTTTATAGGGGCAACCAATCTGATCGCGATCTATCTGCTTTCTGGAAGCATGTCTCCGAGAAACTCCTTCTCATGGATCTCGCTTGCACTCGTTGTATTAACAGCGATAGCTCTTCTATCGGGAGGGATAGACGCCTTCCACAGCTACGCCACCCGGCTCAGATGGAAAGGGCAGGACCTCGTGCATAGCTTCAACTCCATCTACGGTAACATAGCCGTTACAAGCTTGGATGGGGAGTTCAACTTCTTCGAGAATGGTATTCTGATGTTCTCCACAGGTGATCTCCTCGGTTTCGAGGAGATGATCCATATCCCTATGCTCGAGCACCCTCTCCCAAAGAAGGTTCTGCTCATAGGAAGTGGGGTGGGCGGTCCCTTGAGAGAGGTCCTTAAACATCCTGTGGAGAAAGTCGATTATGTGGAACTCGACCCGGCACTGATAAGGACAGCCGAGAAGGTATTTCCTGCAGATGCCCTGCAGGGACTGCGCGACCCCAGGGTGGAAGTCGAGCACGTGGACGGAAGACTCTTTGTAGATAGGTCCAAGGATGAATACGATGTCGTCATAGTCGGGCTTCCTGACCCTTTCACCGCTGTGCTCAACAGGTTCTACTCGATCGAGTTCTTCACAAGGGTGAAAGATATACTTTCCCCCAACGGTGTAATCTCTTTCGGGCTATCATCCTCCGAAAACTACCTCAGCCCTGAACAGGCGGAATTTTTGGGATGTATATATTTCACTCTGAAAGATGTTTTTCCCGATGTCAGGATGATACCGGGGGATATATGCTATTTTCTGGCAAGCCCTGCTTCGGATGTTCTCACTTATGATGCTGGTATACTTATCGAAAGGCTCCAGTCAAGGAGAGTTGACGCACAGTTCGTCAGGGAATATTACCTCCCCTATAAGCTGAGCAGGGATAGGATCGGCTATATCGAATCCTCGGTGGGGGGCTTCGTGAATGTGAGAAGGAACAGGGATTTCGAACCGGTTGGATATTTCTACGACACTGTGCTCTGGAGTACACGCTTCCGCTTCGGGGTCGAAGGATTGATAGGAAAGATTTCGGGACTCAGACCCTGGCACCTCCTTTCAGCTATCGGTATACTTCTTGCGATATTCCTTACCTATACCTTGAGAACCTCCCGTCCCACAAATGCCCCTGTGATCCTTACGGTTGCTACCACCGGCC
>CAZTBA010000395.1:0-5713 GCA_964611725.1 uncultured bacterium | reverse complement strand
CGTACCGGTGCCGGGAAATCCACACTCCTCAGGTGTACCAACGGGATCATACCGAACCTGATAAGGGGGAGCTTCAGCGGCAGTGTCTCCATACTCGGCGAGGAAATTTCAGGGAAGAAACCCTATGAACTTGCCGGGACGGTCGGGCTTGTCTTCCAGGATTTCGAGAAACAGCTCTTCTCAACCAGCGTTGCCCTCGAGATCGCTTTCGGAATGGAAAACCTCCGCCTTTCAAGGCAGGAAATGGAAAGAAGAATAAGGTGGGCGATTGAGCTCGTGGGCCTGAAGGGCCTCGAGGGACGCGACCCATCGACCCTTTCCGGGGGACAGAAGCAACGCCTGGCAATAGCATCCGTGATCGCTATGGAGCCAAGGTTGCTGATCATGGATGAGCCAACGACCGATCTCGACCCTGTCGGCAAGAGGGAAATCTTCCATATAGCCAGATCACTCCACGGTAAGGCCGACGGTATGATGATAGCAGAGCATGAGACAGGGGAACTGATGTCGGCGGACAGAATCGTTATACTCAACAGGGGGAAAATATCCGCTGAAGGTCCCCCGGACCATATATTCAGGGATGTTCCCCTCCTCGAAAATATGGGTATAAAGCCACCGGAGCCAGCGGTACTGTCGAGATCGCTCGGGATACCCGAATCCCCGATCAGCGCCGAAGAGGCTTATGGTCTCTTGAAACGTACGGGCTGGAGGCTAAACAGCGAAGCCGCTTCCAAGCTCCGCTCCCGCGATTTCGATAGGGAAAGCTCATACGGGGATATCGTAGCGGAGATCAGAGATCTCACGCACCGCTACGAACAGGGCCCGGAAGCCCTGAAGGGCATTTCACTTTCGATAAGGAGGGGAGAATTCATTGCCCTCCTCGGCTCCAACGGTTGCGGCAAAACCACGCTCGCCAAGCACCTGAACAGGCTACTCCTCCCCACTGAGGGCGCGGTTAGACTCTTCGGAAAAGATACACGTAACTGGAAGATCCATGATCTCGGAAGGAAGGTGGGCTACGTGTTCCAGGACCCCGATCACCAGATATTCGCTGACACCGTCCTCTCCGAGGTCTCGTTCGGCCCGAGGAACTTCGGCCTTCCGTATGAAGAGATCGAAGTAAGGGTGAGCAAGGCACTCGAGGTCACAGGGCTCAAAGGTTACGAGGAGAGCGATCCGTTCTCGCTCACCAAAGGGGAGAGGCAGAGGGTAGCCGTCGCATCGGTCCTGTCCTCCGGTCCTGAGTTCCTGATACTGGATGAGCCGACTACGGGACTCGACTACGATGGTCAGAGATCCATCCTCAAACTTCTCGAAGATCTCAACCGGACCGGTCACACGGTCATCATTATAACACACTCCATGTGGCTCGCTGCGGAGTATGCACACCGCTGTATAGTGATGGAGGACGGGGAGATAATAGCCGATGGGGCGACGAGGGACGTATTTTCGAGGGAGGACGTGCTGGAGAAAGCCGACCTCAGATCTCCCGAAACGGTAAAGCTCGGAAGGATGTTTGGGGGGACTGTGCTCTCTCCAGATGAGCTCGGACTCTGCCTGGAAAGGGGATAATACCTTCTCCGTTTGAAAATGATTCTACTCTGACAAGATAGGCGTTTATGTATCAGACGCACTATGAATTGCAGACTTGAGATTATGGGTTGAGAAAATCTACCCAATTATCAGTTTTTGGCTGACTGCTGATAGCTGACCGCCGAACGCTTACGAGAACAGCCTAATATTTAACCGAAACGAGTATAAAGCCATGCTCCTTTACCTTGACGGCGGAACCTTCGTCCACAGGCTCAATCCGATCGTTAAGATACTCGGATTGCTCTTCCTCTTCACCATACCACTCTACTTCTCAGATCCGACGGAGCTCCTGCCCATAATGCTCCTCTTCGTCGTCATAGCAGCACTGTCCAAGTCGCTTCCCAATTTGAGGAAGATGCTGGGATTTATGGTAATACTGGCGATATTCACCACCGTGCTATGGTCGCTCTTTAGAAAAGAGGGGGATCCCTTCTTCAAAATCGGTTTCCTGTCTGCCTCACCCGACTCGGTACTCTACGGCCTCGGGATGGGCATCAGGCTTGATTCGATGCTGATATCGGGGTTGGTGTTTCTCTCGTCCACGAGGGTCGAGGAGTTCACAGCGGGGCTGCGGAAGCTCGGTGTTCCCTTCGCGGTCAGCTTCGCACTGTCGCTTGCGTTCAGATTGGTACCGCTATTCTTCTCAACTACGGCGACGGTTATAGAGGCCCAGAAGTCGAGAGGGCTTGATCTCGAAAGCGGTAACATTTTCGCAAGGCTCAGAAAATACGTCCCCCTGCTCGTGCCAATATTCGTATATGCTATAAGGGATACCGATATGTTGTCCATGGCCCTCGAATCGAAGGGCTTCCACCCGAAAAGGGAGAGAACCTACTACCTCGAACCCGTGATGAGGTGGGCTGATTGGATGACACTTTTCCTCTTGGCCTTAACAAACCTATTTTTCCTATGGATAGCACTGAGATAAAATTTGTGGCAGACCACATGCTAGGTCGCCTTGCGAGATGGATAAGAGTTCTCGGATACGACGTTATTTACAGGGTGCCGTTTCCCGCCGACGAGCTTCTGAGTATAGCAAGGGCGGAAGGGCGGATCATACTTACAAGAAGCGGTAAGCTCGTTGAGCGCTGTGTAAAGGAGAAGTTTATTTTTATAGAGAGTCAGCATGTAGACGAACAGCTTGTACAGGTTATAGGCGAGCTTCGGATCGACACCGAAAAACATCTGCTCAGTCGTTGCCTTGTCTGTAACCTAACGATAAGGCCGATACCTAAGGAAGAGGTCAAAGGCAGAGTACCGGAATATGTCTATGAAACCCAGGACGCCTTCTCGATCTGTCCGGAATGCGGCAGGATATATTGGGCAGGTACACATTACCAGAAGATGAAGGATTTCCTCAAAAGGATAAGGAGACAGGCAGATGATGACACCTCTTGATTACGGCCGCTCGTTCTTAATCGGAAGATGGCCTGAAAACGAAGTGAGATTCTGGGTGGAGTCGCGAACGCGTATCACTGATGAGCGGACGGGAATCAGTGAGGACTATATTCAAACCGGATCCTGTAAGAGCGAAGACACTTTTGCGGAGAAGGATCTCTTCCTTGAAGACAACTACGATTTCCTTCCCATCTTTGGACCGAACTTCGGCATCATTTTCCGTCGGAAGGTATGGCTTAACACAAATTACAAGAGCTGTTTGGAATCCAAAGATATGTGGGGCGGGCAGAACTACCACCTCGTTGAGGCAGAATCTTTTCGAGAACTGCTAACCAATGAGGCTATCATCGAGGCGACGCATGCTTTCTTTCCGATCATTGCACAGACGGAGATATGGAACGCCGATACGGGGCTCCGCGCCACAATCGAATATCCCGTCAAAACACTGAACACCAACTCGCAGAGGAACATTTATCAAGTTGATACCGGCCCCATAGCGTTCCCCGATCTGTCCAGACGCTATGAGCAGTACATAGAAGGAATCTCACTTGCATTCGTGGCTTTCAATGCAGCCTGCTTTGCCGATTTCATCATAGAGTCACCCACCCCGGTCTATCGGAACGGGCGTTCCGGTGAAGAGGTCTGCAAGGTCTATCACTACTCCCGTCGTGTGAGCCTGGAAGCGGAAAATCGGCTATATACTACCAATTCAGGATGATGACTGCATCGCACCTATGGCGCCGGTTTCGGCACACACTTTCGAGAGGAAGATGCAAAGGAAGCTGACATGAAAGGAAATACAAGCACTTATGAGAACGTGATCAGGCAATTTGACAGAGCAGCCGATCTAATGGGCTTGGACCCGTATGTCCGGGAAATACTGGCAAAGACGATGAACGAAATCACCGTAAATTTCCCGGTAAAGATGGACGACGGGCGGATTGAGATGTTCACGGCTTACCGTGTCCAGCATAACAATGTATTGGGACCTTTCAAAGGCGGCCTCCGCTACCACCCCTCGGTCAACATCGATGACGTACGCGCACTGGCGACCTGGATGACCTGGAAGACGGCGATCGCAAATATTCCCCTCGGCGGTGCCAAGGGAGGCATACAACTCGAACCATCGAATTACTCGACATCCGAGTTGGAACGTATCACACGACGTTTTACCTTCGCCCTGGGCAGCAACATCGGGCCGGACTATGATATCCCAGCACCGGACGTAAATACGGATTCCCAGATCATGGCATGGATACTGGACACTTACCTGTCCACCGTACCTCCGCAAGAGCGGCAACGCTGCTTTCACGTGGTAACGGGCAAACCCGTAGAGCTGGGGGGCAGTGAAGGCAGGGACAAGGCGACCGGTCAAGGGATCGTCTACCTCATCGAGAGGTGGGCGAAGGATCAGAACTTTGATTTGGAGGGCGCCACCTACTTCGTGCAGGGATTCGGGAAGGTAGGTTCCTGGGTGGCTCGTATCATGGAACCCTACGGCTCAAAGTTCATCGCAGTGGAGGATATAACCGGAGCGATTGTCAACCCGCATGGTATCGACCCTCAGGATCTGAGCAGATATGCTGAAAGCCATGGAAGTATTTCGGGTTACCCGGGGGCCATGCCGGTCGACCATGAGGCGTTCATGAGCACAAAGGCTGATATCTTCATACCGGCTGCCCTGGAAAATCAAATCACTGCTGACACTGCGCCTCTGCTGGATGTCAAACTGGTTGCGGAAGCGGCCAACGGGCCTACCGATATAGACGGGGACGAGGTCTTGCAGGAGAAGCGTATCAACGTGATCCCAGACATCCTCTGCAATGCGGGAGGCGTCATTGTCAGCTACTTCGAGTGGCTTCAGAACAAACGCAGCGAGTTCTGGGACCTCGAAGAGGTGGACACGAAGCTCCACAGGACGATGGTCAATGCCTATAAGCGGGTTCACGATGCAACCAAGGGGTTCGATGTGGACTGGCGGACGGCGGCTTACATTGTTGCACTGTCACGCCTTGAAAAAGTCTACAAGGAACGCGGCATATTTCCGTAGGTCACGGTCCCGCGGTTCGATTATTTCTTCAGATCTTTGCAGGAATCCTTAAGCAAGGTAACACACCGAGAATTTCAGAATGTTCGGCCCCTTTAGTCATTCAGGAGGTAAATGTGATGAAAGTGTACGTTATGGTGGATTTCGAAGGTGTTACGGGAATGATAGAATGGGATAATTATGGTTCAGAAACCCCCAGCAATACAGAGAAGCGCAGGAGGTTCAGGAAGATACTCACTGATGAGGTAAATGCTGCAATCGAAGGTGTACTGGCAGCAGGAGCCGAAGAAGTGCTAATCTGGGATTCGCACGGTCCCAGCAACAATTGTAACAACCTCTATTTTGAGGATCTGAATCCGGAAGCCTGGGTGGTTATGGGATATAAAGGATTGCCCGAATTCTACCCTCTTTTGGATGAAGGCTTTGCGGCCGGTTTGTATATCAATAGTTCGGACAGTTTTTGTTGCTTTGGCGGTGCCACTCACCGGAATTAGTCCATCAGCAAGAGATCACAACAATAATGGACGTCATTCGGCGAGGAGGCACCATGATGGAAATAGTATCCGGCATACTATCAGCTATGCCAGGCATTGGCAAGGTCCAACACAGATTTTTAGTTGTGTTGTTCACGGCAATCTTAGTTTCCAGAGGCAAAGTAAACTTTCGCAATCTTTC
>CAZTBA010000394.1:0-5718 GCA_964611725.1 uncultured bacterium | reverse complement strand
GGACAAAGGTGCATGCCATCTATCCCAGCATCCAGAAAAATCGGGAGCAGATCGTTCCCCCGCCCATCTTCATCAGGGGGGTTCGATCAACAGGCTGGAAATGCATATATCGCAGAAAACGTTCGCGTTCATTCATAGGTAATGTATCTAAAGTGAAATATACCGTGACCAGTTTAAGAGGGCTTGGATTCCATATCTTCTATATAGTAAATCAACAGGGAAGCACTGATAATGATAAACCGCTGTGTGTGAAGCGGCGCGGAACACACAGCGGGTCTTTATCCTTTTGCTATCTGCTTGTTCTCTATGTGTACTTCTTCCAGTCCGCTATTATTGCTTCCTGGATGCCCCCTTTTCCTTCCTTACGAATCCAAAAACCTCGTTACTATATACATTTCAAGTGCTTCGTAATCGCGCTCTGAAATCATGGCATTCATCTTCTTTTGGTCCAGGCTGCGCGATATCTTCAGCAGTTTCTGGAAGATCTTACGGCTGTTGACCAGGTGTCTGGTGGCAACCGGTGCCTTTTGGGTCCGCATGGCTTTCACATCCAACCCAACCCATTCACCCTTCTTGCCGTAATCGTATTGATCCAGAATACGCACCTGATTAAAAGCTCGACGCAGATCCACGCTCCCGAACGCCTTGTCTTCGTCAAACTTCAAACCATTCTGATCGTTCAGATGTACGGTCCAGAGTTTCTGTTGGGACAGAGCGAAACCCATCTCGTCCGACGGATCCAATCCCGCTAAAATAACATGCGCACTCTCGATATTGACGCCGACTCGGCTGGGATCTGCCGTGAGGTATGCGATAGCCAATGCATGACCGGTTGTAGGCACGTATGCCTGATCCATTGGTTCGTTCGGTTTGGGTTCAATCGCGATGCGAATCTTCGGGTCATACTCCAGCATCTTGTTGATTGCCTCAACAATCCTGTCGACCGCAATCTTGCTGTCCTTCGCTTCGCGGATATACGTTCCTTCACGGGCAAGCCACAGGACGATGAGATCCGTCTCGAGCGCCTGGGCAATGTCGATGGTCTTCATACTTCTCTCGATGGCATATTTGCGCGCTTTTGGGTCATTATTTGTATATCCGCCATCAATGGTGCGCGGATCTTCCCAGAGTCTCGGCGCCACAAATTCAGCCACCAGCCCATGTTTCGCAAGACTTCCTCTCACTGCTTTTGCCTGTTTGACTATCTGTTGTGCCGAAAGCTTATTCATCTCCGGCACAGCATCATCATCATGAAACTGGACTGCCCCAAAGCCCAGTTTCTTATACAGACTGAGTTTTTCATTGAACGGTATCGATTCACGAACAAGCGGTCCGAACGGATCACCGCCTTCATGAATATTCCATGGGCCAAACGAAAATCTAAATGTTCCTCCCATTTCACTTCTCCTTTCTTTCAGATAACGGTGCGGATAATCTGCGTGAAAGGGCACCGGCGATTTCACTCAGTGTTGACCCGCCCTGTCAGGTGGATTTTGGTTTTCGAACTCGATACTCTGTTGCTTCAGACCTGCTTTTGTTCGCGGGCCTCGTCTCGTTTTCAATCACCCACTAGGCCGCAACCTGTTTCGGGTTGGGGCCGTACTGATTTTCGCCCTGCTGGCTGTCCTGCACCATGAAGATCAGAAGCACAATCGATCCGACGACCGGAGCCAAAGAAATCAGAAGCCACCATCCGCTTCGACCAGTATCGTGGAGCCTCCGCACTCCTACGGCCAGGCTAGGTATCAGCACAGCCAAACTGTAGAGAGTGGCAAGCACGCTCGGGTAACTTTCGGAAGCGATTCCAGAGAGAGCTTCTATTAAGCCGAGGATGGAAGCGATTATGAGGTTGAAGAGCACAAACATCCAGTACTCCTTCCGACGTGCCCGCCCGCTGAATACCGCATACTTTCTCAGCACTTCGAAATACCAGCCCATAACGTGCTCCTTTCTTCTCGCCCCTTGTTGATTCGGTTAGACGACCGCTGGGGTCATACTGCCGCCTAATGGGCCGCGCATCAGCCGTGCCACGTTAAGCCTCTCGACTGTTCTCAGGCACGAGATCTGGAGAACACTCAGAATCAGCTGCACAAAAAGCCGCCCAAGGTATTTCAAATTTGCACAGAATCGCGCTGGCTTTTTGTGTCAGCCTGAATCCTGTTGTTATGCTTTTTAGTGAATTTATATTCTTCTAATTCTGATTCTGCTTGGCGAAATTACCGTAAAATTGCCCAATATCTCATTTTCATGATTTAAAATGGTAGAGGAAACTATATTTGTCTTTGATTCTGTACTCAGACCAGATAAGCGGATTAAGATAACTCCATAAGAGACGAGATTTTGACGAAATACTAATTCACCGAAATCCTTATCTGATGTTATTAAAGGAGCAGACCCATTGTTTGCAATCTGGAGCACCTCATCATCGGAAATAGATGGCGCCATTTCTGCCACGTACCATACGGAATGTCCGTCATCACGCAAACGTTCAACAATCTGTATGTCAACACTTTCATCCGCAACAAAATTCATGCTGATGTCTCTTCCACAGGGTATACTACGTCTGCTTTCAAAGCCTCAGCAGCAAATGCGCATGATGCCTGTATTGCTTCCCGTGTTAAGCGTGGGTGTTCATTCAAAATCTGATCCACAGATTCACCAGCTGCTAGCTTTTCTAAGATTAATTCAACTGTAATTCGAGTTCCTCTAATAACAGGTTTTCCCATCATTATTTTCGGATTTGAGATTATTAAATTATTCATCATTATCTCCTTTTTTAGGCATAGCTCTAACTTGACCCGAGTTGCCCACCTGTTACGGTAATGTCGTTGCAGGGAGCATCAGCGACGAAACAATCTCATTGTAAACGGTGGAATGAATTACTCTTTCCGTTTTCAGATCATCGCCCCATAAAAAAACCTGCTCTCCCAAAGTTTCAAAAGCAGGTTTAATACTAAATCATCATACAGGGATCACCTTTCACCCCATTTGGCAGATCTGATAAGCTTTGGCCGATACCGAAATCTATATTTCAAAAGCCTTCCCTTTATTTCAGGGACAATATAAAAATATCGGAAGTCTTGTCAAGTATTTTCTGCCCTTAAAGCTTATATCAGCCCATGGTTTTTCTTGTTGGCAACTGCTTTTTTCTCCTTTTCGTTTTTGGCCGGTTGTGGAAGTAGGGGAGGCGTCGCCTCGGGATCTGGTGCTATGCAGTGGCCAACTTTCGTTTTTCAAGACATTTCCCCGATTTTGCTTGTCTTTTGACATCGAGTTGATTTTATTCTTTATGTCTTTCCGCAAATGGTTTCGGCAGAAAGGGGTTGAACATAAACCTGATTCAGATTTGATATCGAACGAGGGAAGGTGGTATTATGCGAACCGTCATTGTGATACACGGCCCAAACCTCAATCTCCTCGGTACGAGGGAAAAGGATATATACGGAGGCGTCACACTTAAGGAGATAGACAGTGCTCTGGAGAAGCTGGCCAATGAACTCGGCGTCAAGATCGAGACATTCCAGTCGAACCACGAGGGAGAGATAATAGATAAGATTCAGGAAGCACGGGATTCAGCCGATGGTATAGTCATCAACCCGGGCGCTTTCACCCACTACAGCATAGCTGTACGCGATGCCATAGCTGCGGTCAACGTTCCCACGGTTGAGGTGCACCTCTCAAACATCTATGCACGTGAGGATTTCAGGCATACTTCCGTAATCGCTCCTGTCTGTGTCGGCCAGATATCGGGTTTCGGGTGGAAGAGCTATCTCCTGGGACTCAGGGCAATATCCGAAATTGTAAAGGTATGATGCGGACTCATACTTTTTTGGTGGATAATAAGCTAATGTGAGGCAGGCATTTAGCCATTAGCTCTCAGCTTTTGCTGATTGCTGATCGCTGATCGCTGAAAGCTCATAAGAGGGAAGGGGATTGTAGATGAAGATCGCAATACATGTCGGGGGATCGAAACTGGATGAAATCGTGGATCAGATGTTGGAAAACGAAGTCGAAGCTTTCGAGAGCGGCTCCCGCTTTTTCGAAGATTCGGATGAGGCAAAGATAAGGGATACCGGCAGGATCCTCCGTGAGAACGGGATAAGGATCTGGTCCGTCCATGCGCCGTTCGGTCAAGAGTTCAACCTCTCTCCACTCGATGCCGAAAAGCGCTCTAAAGCTGTTGAGGATCACAAAACATTTCTAAGGAAGGTCGCTGCAGCGGAAGCCGAGATTGTGGTTGTGCATCCTGGTGCGAAGGAGGAGGATGAGGCAAAGCGCGCTTTGATGTCAGAGCTTTTGCTCGATAGCCTCTCCGAAATACTTCCGGTTGCCGAAGAAGTCGGGGTGAAGTTGGCCGTAGAGAACATGCTCCCTGATCACCCCGGTTCATTCGCATCGGAGATAAAACGGGTTGTGGAAAGCTTCAACTCGCCTTATATGGGCGTCTGTTTCGACTCGGGCCATGCCCATGTGAACGGGGAGCTACTTGAGGCCTTCAATCTCCTCAAACCACTTATAGTAACTTTCCACCTCCACGATAACGACGGGACCCGCGATATGCACCTCCAGCCCCCCTACGGCACACTCGACTGGGACGGTTTTTCTCATATCCTCAAGGAGATGGATTTCAGAGATCCGATAGTTGTTGAGTCTCAGCCCTGGCAGGGATCGGAAATGCGGTGGCTACAGAAGGAGGTCAGTTCGCTGCTTGAATTCGGATTACCCAGCCTGGAATCTCATCTGCCTGGCTACAAGGGTGATGGGAAGGAGGAGTTTAACCTCATATGCCAGAAGTGCGGTCATTACCTTTTCCGGGGTGCGGATGGGCTTTTCTGCAGATGCAGGGTTTTTGAATCCCAAAAAACTTGACTTTTCCGAATGCTTCGTTTATCATTGTTCCTGAGAGAAACCTGGCCTCTCAGCCCCGACTGGGTGGAGTATGGAGGTTGTGAGGTGGGCAGTTTTAGAAGGGGTGACCAGCAGTCATCCACACATAATCCCCAATTCACTGTTTATAATCCTTAATATCTCTTGTTATTAGAGTTCAAACTGGAGGTAGAAGCGGTATGAAAAATGGCAAGATAGGTTTTGGGATAGTCGGCTGTGGGGTGATAGCCCCATTCCATGCCAAATCGATCGAGCTCTGTGAAGATGCCGAGCTTCTGGCCGTCTGCGACATAATTGAGGACAAAGGGAGGGAATTCGCCCAGGAATATGGGAACTTGGATTTCCACAAAGATTATAAGGATCTCGTAAAGAGAGACGATATAGATATTGTGTCGGTCTGCACACCTTCGGGGATACACGGTGAGGTGACTATCGCTGCAGCCGGGGCGGGGAAACATGTCCTCTGCGAGAAGCCGATAGAGATTGCCACAGACAGTATTGATCGGATGGTTGAAGCCTGCCATAGGAACAATGTCAAGCTCGGCTGCATATTCCAGAGGAGGACCTATCAGAGCTCTATATTTACAAGGGAAGCAGTGCAGGGGGGAAAGCTCGGGAAAATGGTGCTCGGAGACGCATACCTTAAATATTACCGTTCACAGGCATATTATGACAGCGCTGGCTGGAGGGGTACCTGGGAGCTTGATGGCGGCGGTGCACTTATGAACCAGGGTGTCCACGGCGTAGATCTCCTGCTCTGGATAATGGGAGATGTCAAGTCCGTATACGCCAAAGCTGGTGCTCTCGTGAGGGACATAGAGGTTGAGGATA
>CAZTBA010000393.1:0-5766 GCA_964611725.1 uncultured bacterium | reverse complement strand
TCCTCGCCGAGTCTGGAGACCCTGCCGCTGAAGCTCCCCCTTATCAGGAGCGGTATGATCCCGTTGGTACACCTGAGGAGTGTGGATTTCCCGGCACCGGTACGCCCCATAATGGCCACTATCTCACCGGAACGCTGAAGGTAATCCACACCGTCGAGGGCATTCGATTCGGAACCACGGTATGAGAAGTTAAGGTCCTTGATTTCTATTGCCCTCTTCTCCTGCATCACGGATTTTCCCTATATCAGGGCCGAGGCTATAAGCATAACGGCTATCGGGGGAATCAGGCCAAATCCGAGGGCTGCACCACCGCGCATGCCTGCCGTAAATGTGAAGGGCACGGCGTCATAGAGTCCCACAGAGATAATGTTGCCCAGCGCTATAGCGCCTATGGTACCGAGCCAGAGGAGGATCTGGCCGGTTACCCTCAACTTGGGAGGAGAGAGGTCTTCCTCTTCCACTATATCTTCGTAGAGGAGACCCCACTTTTTAACTCTCGGATAGACCGCTGCAAGAAGTATCGGACCAAGGATGGTAGCCACGATAAAGTTGTTTAATACTATTATGTTCCCGAGGGCAGCGAAGGGCACGAGCCCCGACAGATCAACTCCCCAGCCTATGATTGTTCCACAGACCGCGCTCGCCAAGAAAACGGCGGAGATATATTTCCATATATGACCGAGGAACGATTGCCCCGCCTTCAAATCTATTCCCCCTCTTGAGACCTCGCGCCATATCCTGTAAGGTATGTAGCCATAGAAGAAGTTGCCTATGAAGCCGAAGATGCTGCCCACACCCAGGGTCCCGAAGAAATCGGCTATGAGGTTTCCGAAGGCCGACCCCCAGGCGGCTGCGGGACCGAAGAGTAGCGAGCATACTACGGGTATGGCGTTCCCCGGCCTGAATTCGGTGTAGCCGGGTATAAATGGTATGGCGACCTTGAACGGAATAAGTATGGCGGCGTAAACCGCCGCTGTAAGCGCCACGAGCACAACCATCTTGGTGTGTCTCCACATCGATATGAGTTCTCTCAAGGTCCACCTCCGTTGAAAGCCTGATACCTTCTTCGCTTGGACATGATACCGATCGAGTAAGCGTTAAGCAATCAGTCGTCCAGCTTTCAGCTTTCCTGTCTGACTGCCAATAGCTGACCGCTGAGAGCTTGTAAGACAGGGTCTAATCTAGCCATTTTTGCGGACAGAAGAAATAGTATCACTACCAATTGAAATGAGTGTAATCCTATATACTCTCTATGCTACCTTCAGCTTTTACACCCTTTCTGAGCTTCTTTGCGGCGGCAAAGGCCCCATCGGACAGGAAGCCCATCTCGGAGGAGAAGGTTACGAACCTCATCCCTCTATCCATCCACTTCAGCTCGAGCTCCATATCTCCGAAGTGTATCCCGGGGGCCACATTGTGCCTGTGGCACGCGTCTATGACCTTAGTGAGGCTTTCATCGAAGATCGGGTCCTCAAACTTCTGCGGTATCCCGAGGGAGATGGCGAGGTCGTTCGGACCGATCATCACGGCATCGACCCCATCCACCGAGAGGATGGCATCGAGGTTCGAAAGCGCCTCCACATCCTCTATCTGTATTACGATAAGCATCTCGCTGTTCGACCACTCGATATAGTCTTTCACGCTGACTTTTTCATAATCGGACATTATCCCCCTCAGTGCATTCCCGCGGGCCCCCACTGGGGGATACTTGACGGAGTTGACTATCCTCTCGACCTGCTCCACCCTGCTTATCCTCGGCACTATAAGGCCCATTGCTCCTGCGTCGAGCGGTCTGGCCATGAGGTGGTATTCGGGGTCCGGTGGGCGCACCAGCGGAACTATATCTGAAAGACGACATTCCTTGCAGATCCACTTCACCTCTTCAAGATTATAGGTCGAGTGCTCCATATCGATGAAGACGTAGTCGAACCCAGCCCCCGCAAGCGACCTGACACTCTCAGGCTGTTTCACCATCGACATCGCTGTCCCTATAGCCGTTCCACCTTCATTCAGTATCCTTTTGACCTTGTTTTCCCGCATTTTCCTCTCCCGATTGTTTTTGGCGAACCAGATACGAAGCATTCCAGATTAAATGGGTTTCACGAAATGGTTAAGTGGCCCCTTACCTTTCCCTATGTCGAGGGAATTCCTTATGGCCTCGGTGACAAAGGATTTTGCCTCCGATATCGCTACTCTTAGGGGCTTGCCCTTGGCGATTCCCGATGCTATGGCAGCCGAATACGTGCAACCGGTGCCGTGCGTATTTTCCGTTTTTATCCTCTCCGAACGGTATTCCGAAAAGTCGCGGCCATCATAGAGGATATCAACCGCATCTCCCTGAAGGTGACCACCCTTCACGAGGACATATTCCGCCCCGAGGGAACGGATGGCCTCTGCAGCTCTCCTCATGTCATCGACGGATTTCAAGCTCAAGCCTGTTATGACCTCGGCTTCACTCAAGTTCGGGGTCACCACGAAGGCCAGAGGGAGAAGCTCATGTATGAGCGCATCCCTTGCTTCCTCTTTCAGGAGGAGGTCGCCGCTTTTGGCCACCATGACCGGGTCCACCACGGCTTTTATCTTGTAGCGCGATATCCTTTCGGAAACGGTTTTTATTATGTTTGAGTTCGAGAGCATCCCGGTCTTTGCGGCGTCCGCGCCCATGTCTTCCATGACTGAATCGATCTGCATCCCGACGAATTCAGCAGGGAGATCGTATATACCCTGAACCCCAAGGGTGTTCTGGGCGGTTACGGAAGTTATGGCTGCCATGCTGTAGACGCCGAAGGCCTGAAACGTCTTGATATCGGCTTCGATTCCGGCACCGCCCCCCGAATCGGCCCCGGCGATCGTGAGCGCTTTCCGTATTTCGGATTTCAAGGTTTCCACCTCTTGAAAGATGCTATTTGATATTGAGAGCTCATCCAGACTCTCGAAGCAGTGAAGAATTTCAGCATTCAGCGTTCAGCTATCGGCATTCAGCCGAAGCTGACAACTGATGGCTGAATGCCTGAGAGAGCAAACTAAGTCTCAATCAACCATCTCCCGACCTCGTATTTCCTGAGCTTGGATTCGGACACCTTGTAGCCGAGACCGGAGCCATCGGGCATATCTATGGTTCCATCGGGATTGATGTCTATGAAAGGGGAGATTATATCATCTGTATAGAACCTCAGCGACGGTTCGACATCTGTCGGGTAGATAAAGTTATCCATCGATGCGAGCGCTATACCCTGGGCCTGACCTATGCCGAGCTCGGGCATGGTACCACACCAGACGGGAATATTCCTGCTTCTACAGAGATCGTGGATCTCTATGGCCTTAAATATACCGCCGACTCTCTGTATCTTTATATTGACTATCCTGCAGGCTCCCAGGTCTATCGCCTTTCGAACCGTTTCAGGATCGGTTGCGCTTTCATCGAGACATACCGGGGTTTCAACCTCGCTCTGGAGCCTGGCGTGCCCCTCGATGTCATCCTTCGGAAGCGGCTGCTCATACATCATCAGACCGTAATAATCAAGCTTCTTGAATATGTCGACGTCCTTTATGGTGTACGATGCGTTGGCATCGACGAAGAGGTCTATATCCCCGAAGGCTTCCCTCACGGCCTTTACCGGCTCTATATCCCAGCCCGGCTTTATCTTTATCTTCACCCTCCTGTAGCCGTGCACCAGCTCAGTCTCGATCGCTTTGAGGAGCCTTGGGATAGTTTCGTAAAGCCCCACGGCAAGCCCCGACTCGATCTTTTCATTCATCCCTCCAACCATCCTGTAGAGGGGTATATCGTCGGCCTTACCCATAAGATCCCAGAAGGCGGTTTCAACCCCGGCTTTTGAAAAGTTTCCGGCTGGGATTTTGTCGAGAAAGCCGTTCAGATCTTCCACATCCTTGAAGTCGAGATCGACTACCTCGGGGGCAACCACCTCCATGAGCTCCTTCAGGCAGCCTTCCGGGGTATCCTCCGAATAGAAACTTCCGGCCATGGGAGATGCCTCGCCGTATCCGGCGATCCCGCTGTGGAGGAGCTTAACAACTATGGCGTCCTTCTCGCTCACCGAGCCTGAGCTTATCCTGAATGGTTCCCTCATAGGAACCCTGACATGTGCCAGCTCTATCTTCTCTATGTGCATAATACTGTCCTAAGTTTTCACCATTCTACCGTGACTTCGCTGCCAGATTCGGCGGATTTCAGGATCGCATCGAGTGCCTTCTGGACCCCGATCATCTGATCTGCGGTGGTGATGGTCTCCACATCGTTCACTGCGCAATCTATGAAGTGCTCTATCTCAGTTAGATAAGCCTCATTATCTTCGAAGTGAAGCACTTTCTCGACGAAGTTACCATGCTCCTCGGTGTAGATCTTCATCGAGGCGAAATCCGCTCCTCCTTTATCCCCCACAAGCGAAGAGTAGAACTCTGCCTTTCCGACGTAGCCTGCCCAGCTCACTTCCAGAAACACGGTAGCACCGTTCTCCATCCTTATGATCCCCGCCGCGAGATCCTCGACATCGAAGGGTCCGCCAGGGACGGTTGTACCCCATCCCCCTCCGCCCTTGCCTTTAGGCCCGAACTTTGCGTAGCTTGAGGCGAAGGCCGATACCGGCCTGAAGTTGTCCATAAGCCATAGTGTAAGATCCAGGGCATGAACCCCTATGTCGAATATCGGGCCTGCGCCAGCCTCGGACTTCGTAGTGAACCAGCTTCCCATCCCCGGAATTCCCGTCCTCCTCAGGTAGCCGCATTTGGCAAAATAGACCTCGCCGAGCTCTCCTGCTTCAATGTGGCTCTTAAGCAGCTTCGACCCGTTGCGGAACCTCTGGGTAAGCCCTATAAGGAGCTTCTTCTTGGCTCTATCCCTCGCCTCTATCATCTTCAAGGCCCCGTCCACACTGATCGCCATGGGCTTCTCGCACAGGACATGCTTGCCTGCGTCGAAGGCATCCACCGTCACGGGGTGGTGGAGGTAGTTGGGCAAGCAGACTGAGACGGCGTCTACGTCATGCATATCCAAAAGATCCCTGTAGTCAGTAAAGGCTTTTTTGATCCCATATTTCGACTTAGCTGCATCAAGTACATCCTTCTTGATGTCACATATGGCGGTTACCTCAGCTTTTCCGGTCTTCTGGTAGCCTGCTATATGATAGACTCCTATCGAACCACATCCTATAACACCGACTTTGATCTTGTCCATGTTATTCCTCCGTTTACTCCAACTGATTTCTGATCTTATCCCATACCCCTGAGCACTATCGCCTCCACAGGGCAGACCTCGAAACATAGCCCACATCCATCGCATCGCTGTTTGCTTATCTTTACATATCGTTTGCCGACACTTATAGCGTTGTATTTGCAGACAGGAACACACCTGAGGCATCGGTTGCACCTCTCGGTTATCACCTCAGCCCAGACGTCCTGGCCCCTTTCGACGAGATCCGAAGAGATGATGTTCTCAAGGGCCTTCCCTTTAAGATCCGAAAGACATTTCTGATCATTTTCGGCTAAGAAGGATTTCAGTCCTCCTATCATATCGCCTATAATCTGAGGCTCATTGAGTATAAGCACGGAACATATCTGCACGGACGAGGCACCGAGCATTACATATTTTACTATGTCCTCCCAGTCGACCACACCTCCGGAAGCCGATATGGAGATATCGATCTCCCTGGCTATATCCGAGACGTACTTCATGACCATATACTTCGACCAGGGACCTCCGAATCCGGCATATGAACCGTGCAAGACCGGCCTTTTGGTGAATATGTT
>CAZTBA010000392.1:0-5772 GCA_964611725.1 uncultured bacterium | reverse complement strand
CAACAACATAGGCGAACCTCTGGCTACTTGTCAACTAGCACCAATGGTTAATAGCATGTAGGTTGCTTCTCCCTGAGTCGCTCCGGAAATGAGAGCTGATCTTTTTCCACAACTGTCACAAAAGACGAAAGGCAACAACCAATCGATTCCATTACTCGATCCACACTTCGGACAGGGTGGCACGCTCTTGCCAATATCAGTCATACCTACACATTCTTGGCATACTACGCTCTTGCACGCTCGACATAGCATAGGTGCGTCGGGGGTCATCTTGGAACCTACCTGAATCTGGTATTTGTCATCCGCCAATGTCCGGCAGTCTTTCTCACACACTGCACAAACTGGGAATACCCCTGGGACCAAGACGACACTGCGGCCTGAAATGGTCGAGATGGAAGCACCATTCCGTTCTCTTGTGGCCTCAACAAATGAAGCATGTGTATATTTCTCCATGTTAGATTTCATATGAACGTCCTCCTTTTGGCTAACAGGGTTGATAGATGGAAAATTTTCCATCTATTACAGTTATAGGGTAGAAATTTTTCCACCTATTGTGATATTGAACGAGTAAATATGGAAAAATTCCATAAACATTTTCCATGTTTTGATATATCAATATGACAAAACATGGAATTCCGACCATAGGCTGCGGAAAACTCTCAGCTTTTGATGCATTTTCCATCTATTGCTGTATTAATGTCAAAAAATGGAAAATTGATCTCTCTGGACCTTAGACTCTTCCAAAACCTATTCGATGCTCTCATCACATAGAAAGCACAATGATAACTGGCACCATAATTTCTTATTTTTGAGCTATTAATTCCATGTATATTTTTATTATAAACATAATTATGCATAAGTCAACAAAAAAGTGGAGAAGCAAAGGTTCCACCGTGCTCAAACCATTGATGGATCAGGCAACGGATAAGATCTGTCCAGACAGTGTTCGGAAGGATGATCAGTATTGCTCACAAAAGGTGGAAAGATTGCAGGCGGAACACAGAGGTTTCCTTTTGCAGGTGTTTTTGCAGTGGGTAACTATGAGGGCATGAAACTCATTGAAGAGGTCGGGTTCGGACGGCAGTTCATCCATGAAGAACTTCTGGATTTCTTCATATGAAGCCTTCTCCATCCAGTTGTAGCCGAGCCTCGAAAAGAGACGTCTGGTATATGTATCCACGACGAAGATCGGGCGATCAAAGGCGTACAGAAGGATGCTGTCGGCGGTTTCAGGGCCGATACCTTTTACGTGAAGTAGCTCATTCCTCAGATCGGCAACGGGAAGATGGCGAAATCTCTCGAAGTCCATCTCATTCCCCATCAGGTAATCAAGGAAGCTTCTGAGGCGGTCATACTTGACATTGAAGAAACCTACAGGTGCTATCAGAGTCTTCACACGTTCCGGTTCAGCCCTTAGCAGGGCATCGGGGTCGATGAGGTTCTCTCTCTCCAGGTTATCTATGGCGAGGGCAACGTTGTGCCACGAGGTATTCTGGGTAAGTATGGCACCGAGGATGATCTCAAATGTGCCATCTCCGGGCCACCATCCCTGCGGGCCGTATTTGGAATAGAGGGCATCAAATATCTTGACTAAATCCCGGTTGACCATTGTGTTTGTCCTGATGCCTTAAGATGCTTATCCGTAGAGATGCCTCGGATGAAATTTGAGAATCTGTTCGGGCAACAGAAGAATTCGCACGGGCAGACTACCCGATTACATATGACAGTAGATCAGTGTTATCGGTGGTCATCAGTGTAATCAGTGATTCAGCCTACCAAACACATCATCAAACCCAGATACCGAGAACTTAAGGATCTGTCCGCTCTGGTGTGGTTTCTGAATCGCTGATGGCACTGATATGCACTGATGTCACTGATTACCTCACGGTTACCCAAATAATCCTTTGAGTTTCATTGTCCCCACGCTAAATCGTCAATAATACCATACGGAATCGTTGCCCGATTTATTTCTTAAACTTCATGTGGGGTGTCTCTAAAACAACAAAAATTATGTTTCCTGAAAGATGCTTAATCTTCAAAAAGCTTCTGCGGCTTCTCAAAGCCTGCTCCTCTGTCCTGATTCCCGTCTCTTACCCGGGCTGGGGGTAAAACTCCCCTCTCCGCGGGCAGAGAGGGGACGGGGGTGAGGTCCGAGGTCCCGGGATCAGGCAACAGAAGCTTCAGTGAGATCCCTTCCTGATAAAACGGGGTACGAAGATAATGAGCAACCAGGCCAGCATAGCTCCTGTGGCTATCAGGAACACGGGCAGCCCGCCGATGGTGGCTATCAGTGGAATCGCCATGCCTGTCCATAAACCACCGCCCATGAACGGCTCATGCAGGAGCTGCTTGGATGCGAAGGCGTCGGCAGCAGAGGATTCATAATCGGGATCCACGACGCGAAGTAGCAGCAGACCCGTCGCCGTAACACCCATAGATTGTCCCATTTCCGCAATCGCCCGTTCAAACCATGCATCCGGAAGAACCCGCCTCGCCAGAAAGAGCAGGCAGAAGACGTTCCAGACAATGCCTGCCGCAACGAGGATGAGGAGAGGGGCCAGTCCGGTCACTACCACTTCCAGCTTGATGGTTGCGATCGCAGCCACCACCAGAAAATCGAGCGATGTGTTCTGGATGCGCCGCATCAGTCCCACGTCAATCAGGTTATGCCTGTCGTAGCGATCCTCCCATAACTGCACGATCAACCCACCGATCATACACAGTGGAAACAGCGGGAAACTGCTCAGAATCCTGTTGTCCGCCAGCGAGGGGATTCCACTTTCCACAAGCACCAGACCCTGTTTTATCAGATAACCGATCAGAATGGCAATGCCAACGACTACCAGATGCAGGCTGAACGATTCGACCGACTCCGACGAAACGGTCAGGCGACCCGCTATGGGACGGTGATCTACCGGGATGACGCCGATGGTATCATCTTCAGGAACTCCGCCCGGTTCCTGCCTGCGGACCGTATGGCCGCGCCGGGCGGCCCAGTTCACCAGGGCCATTCCCACAATAATGGCACTCAGGATCCCAAAGGTGGCGCTGGCTAAGGCAAAGTCCTTGCCGTCCGCCCAACCCAATTCTTCAAAAACCGGCCCCATGCCTGCCGCCGTGCCGTGACCTCCCTCGAAGCCCACTGGAAGCACTCCGCCGAACATGCCGGGGACGCCGAACAGTGGGCCGATCAGGATCAGGACGAGCCCGACCCCGACGAAGTACTGACCCCACGCTACGATCTGTCCGTAGGCAAGCTGCGGTCCGGCCCGATGCCACAGGGTAGAGAACCTGGGCAGCTTGACACCCAAAAATAGACACGCAAACACAACATTGATCAGAAGTCCGGGGAGTCTACTCCAACCGGCCGTCCATATCGCGGGGATGGGCGCGCCGGCGGACCTGAAAGACTGAAGGATCACTAAACCCAGTAGCCCGCCAATTATACATGAAGGTAGGTAAAGCTTCCGGAGCAGGCGTACCTTCATGCGCAACATATGACCGAGCCCCAAGAGCAGACATAAACCTATAAAAGAGTTCATTGCCCCCTTCCTCGTTTTTCAGGTGTCCGACTTTCCGTGAGTTTCCCTTCGTCCGTCTCCGTCCGACTTTCATACGTACTTGGCAGCAATTTCCTTTGCGAGCCTCGCCCATACATGCAGTCTGTCCGGATGCTCCGCCAGTGTCTGAAGCTCACGCAGGACGACCTGAACGTAACAGCCCCTGAGCTGCCTGAGGCCGTCATCCAGATCGCGACGGATCGTCTCGACATCATCCGGGAAGACCACGGCGCTTGCCTTCTGCCGCCACATTATAACGTAATCCGTGCCGACGCGTTCTATGACCTTGCCGAGGTCAGTCCATGCACTGGAAACGAATATACGCAGGTTGGGAATTGAGAGGACCCCGTCGATCTTGTGGGTCAGGCTCTCGCAGCATCCATATCCGACGAGGCCGAACTTTTCGAAAATCGGCATCTGATAGTCGAGCAGGAATTCCTTCCACATATCCGGGGATACCTGATCGAACTCCTGGCTGTTGGCCATGCACCAGAGATTTTTGTAGGTTACCCTGCCGTCGCCCGGTTCCAGTCCTATCGGGTCGCTGCAGTTCATGGGGCCTGTGTTGTTCGGAGTCAGCAGACCTGTCTCCCACACCTCTCGCATCGACTTGAGCATGGCATCGCGGAGGTACGCCATCAGGCGGTGCGTCAGCCCGGGATCGGCGATCACATCCATCATCATCTCGGTGAGCCCGCGGAGGCTGGCGGCAGGCGAGCAGAGCGTGGCAGATAGCGGGGGACCGCACACGAGTTTGACCGGGAGGATATCGCCGAGCAGATCGTGCGCCTTCGACAGATTTTCCTGCGTCTTAGGCTCGTTGTAGGAGAACGTGGGGAGCCGGAGCTTCTCCATATCGGCATCGGTCCTTATAGGCGGATCGTAAGCCCAGGCACCACCCGGATCGGGAGAACCGTGCACCTTGATATCCACGCCCCAGGTATTGGGCGGGTCGACATCAAAGACGGCCCTTACAGCAAAATAGCTGTCAAGGAGGGAATCATCATCGACGTCATGTTTGAACAGGGTCCGCCGGAAGTCCCGCTCGACCGAGCGAAGCCATGGATCACGGCATCGAAGCAAATCTTCGGGAAGGATTTCATTCCACGCCCTGACCGGCCTGCACCAGACAGGTGGACGGTCCGGTTTGCGCAGGGCATTCACATCACGCCATCGACGGCGAATCCGCTGGTTTTCCTCGCTTGCAGCGATTTCCGCAACCTTGCGTGCGAGCTCGCGTACATATTCCATCTCCCTCTGACTCTGCAGGGTCATTGAATTCTCCTGTAAAGGCGCTATACCAAGGAGACGCCCTATCGGGGCGTCTCCACACGAAAATCCCGGATTATCCTGATGCAAAATGGTATTAGAAAACTGAGCAGAAACACCTGAAATTCTCAGAATCCCACCGAGTCAAGCACCGCGCTGACTCCAGACACCCCCGTACCAATCGGCGAACTCCTTATAGCGGTAGACGACCGTGTATCCGTCAATCCTTTTTTCCTCGACGCAGTTCAGATGGGCTCCATCCGCATGCTCAGTGTGCTTATACGTGATTGAAACATCAACCGGGGAGCCGAATGAGAGGGGTTTTATCTTGTCTTTCAGCGACATAGCTCTCTTGGCCGAATCAAAAATAATCTCCCTTGTCTTCTCAGGTGACAGACACAGAGCACGATGTCTTCCCAGACCCCACTTCACCACGGTAGTTTCGATTTCTCCCAGAAGTTCACGGGCTTCTATAGATAGCTTATCGTCGCCCGTTACCAGGACAACCGGCACATTTACGCTGCCGGCCAATGCAGCATCGATCCCGACCTCGCCGATCTCCGTCCCGTTGGCAGTTACCCGAAACCAGCCCTGGCTCGTCATCGTATGTTCCAGCGTCCCCCAACGCGTGCCCGCTTTGGGATGGTAGGCTACCAGGAACATCACATCGACAGCTTCGTCCAAGAACGGGAAGCGTGGGCCGCCGTGTGGAACGCCATAGATCACCTTCGCCTCGGGATGCACGTCGGCAGGCGAAAGATTAAAGGAGCCGTTGTGCATATCGGCCACTATGACTTCTTCTGCTCCGCCGGCCAGTGCCCCCTCCACGGCTGCGTTCACATCCGAAAGCAGCAACTTGCGCCCCTGATCATAATAGGCACTCCCTTTCGTACATTGTTCCCGCTAGCAGATCCCGGTTGCCCCTTCCATGTCAACCGATATG
>CAZTBA010000391.1:0-5779 GCA_964611725.1 uncultured bacterium | reverse complement strand
ATTGCCTTTTCAGGTGTTTATCTGTAGAGACGCCTCGGTGAGGCGTCTCCAAAACAGGAAAATAGAAGAATGTTTCCTGAAAGATGCTTAGATCGCCAAGGAGAAGACGATGGCTAAACTGAGGGTAGGAATAGCGGGACTCAGGCGGGGGAAATCGTTTTTTAATGTCTTCGGCCACAACTCCAGGGCAGAAGTTTCAGCGATTTGTGATAGCAACGCTCAGGTGCTCGAGAATCTTGTAGAGTCCACCGGTTTTAAAGGAAAAGCCTTCGGTGATTACGATGACCTCGTCCGTGCCGATCTCGACATAATCGCGGTCTGCACACCTGCACCACTCCACGCCTCGAACACTATCGATGCCCTGGAAAACGGCAAACATGTCCTGTGCGAGGTTCCGGCCACCTACAGCCTGGATGAATCTAGGGAGGTTGTAAAGGCGGTCAGATCATCGGGACTCAAGTATATGATGGCTGAAAACGTCTGTTATTTCGCCTATGTGCAGTCCTGGAACGAGATGGCTGCGCAGGGGCGTTTCGGGAAGATAATAT
Organism: uncultured bacterium; assembly: GCA_964611725.1. GTDB lineage: Bacteria > Latescibacterota > CAZTBA01 > CAZTBA01 > CAZTBA01 > CAZTBA01. The sequence continues at coordinate 5,231 of CAZTBA010000391.1, read as the reverse complement.
ATGCCGAGTCCGATTACGTTCACGACTGCAGGTTTCTCATGAGGGAATCCGATGGAAGCCTGACCTGGAGGGCATCCATGCCGCCCATACATTATTGCACCCACAGCCTCGGTCCACTACTCGACATAATGGACGACCGATGTGTCACCGCAGTCGGATTTAACACCGGCTGTAATGTGGCTCCCGAGTTTGGTGCTATCGATATGGAAGCGGGTATTTTCAGGACCGCAAAAGGCGGAGTTGTCAAGATACTCTGTGGGTTCTCAATCACGAGAGAGCCGCCGCTGCTCTGGCATAGCGTCTACGGAACGAGAGGTTGTATCGAGAGCAAAAGGTGCGGCTGGGATAAGATGAAGGGATATTTTGAGGACGTTCCGGATCTCCGCGACATGATAACCTACCCTGTGGATATCAGCCACACCAAAGCGCCTCCCGAAGCCCAGCTCGGCGGACACGGGACGTCAGAGTACTTCCTGGTTGAGGAATTCATTGATTCCGTCATAAATGACACTCCCGAACCCATAGATGTCTACAGGTCAATGGATTACACAGTCCCCGGCATATGCGCCCACATATCGGCAGAATCGGATGGAATGCCGGTAGAGGTGCCGGATTACAGGGAAATCTGAAGGTTTTATGCCGATCTGTTTTAGAGACGGGGTTTTGCCTGCAGCGTCGCCGTAGAGTTACCCTGGATGAAGTTTAAGAATTGATCCGTGCAAGAATTTACGGATGATTGATTTTATTAGATGCCGAAACAAGTTCGGCATGACAGTTTGCCAGATCCGCTACAGCAGTGTACCAGAAACACCGTCTCTTAGCGTCATCCTGAACTTGTTTCAGGATCTCTTTAAATCTAAAGCGTTGCCCGATTATTCTGTGAATCTTCATGTGGGGTGTCTCTGAAAAACCTGAGTTAATCCGTAGAATACAAATATAGCCCTGGAGAGAAATTTGAGGGTTTTCAAGATTCAGAAGGGAAATAAGAAAGTGGAACTTGATTTCGAGAAGCATCTCAACGAGCAGCAGCTCGCCGCTGTGTGTGCCGGAGAAGGTCCGAAACTCGTCATAGCCGGTGCTGGGAGCGGGAAGACACGTGTTATAACATACAGGGTAGCTTATCTTCTGGCATGCGGGATCGAACCCCGTACCGTCCTACTCATGACTTTTACCAACAAGGCCGCCCGGGAGATGCTCTCGAGGGTGGAGGGCCTCGTCGGCGGTGCGGCGAGGGATGTCTGGGGCGGGACCTTCCATGCTGTTGGGAACAGGGTCCTCAGACGATATTCCAAACTCCTCGGCTACCAGGGAAACTACTCGATACTCGACGAGCAGGACCAGAAAGATCTGATTAAGATATGCATATCGGACCTCGGGCTCAGGACCGATAAGGAAAGGTTCCCATCGCCGACGGTATTGAGGAACGTCATAAGCTTCTGTTTCAATACCAGGATTCCCCTTGACACTGTTCTTGAAAGCTATTACCCACAGTTCCAGCAGTGGTCGAAGGAGATCTCCCGGTTAACCGTGAGATACGGCGAGAGAAAACGGATGGCTAACTCGATGGACTACGATGATCTCCTCGGAAACTGGCTTACCCTCCTTAAGGATTTCCCCGATGTGCTCGATAGATACGGCAAGCAGTTCCGGTATATACTGGTGGACGAGTACCAGGATACTAACATAGTCCAGGCGGAGATCGTGGAGCTTCTGGCGTCCGTAAATGGCGGCAACATAATGGTGGTCGGGGACGATTGCCAGAGCATATATGCCTTCAGGGGTGCTAACTACGATAACATACTGAAGTTTCCGGAGAGAAACCCCGGGACCGAGATCTTCAAGCTCGAGATCAACTACAGGAGCGGCCCTGAGATACTCGACTTCACAAACGACAGCATATCCCATAATCCGAGCCAGTACCGGAAGGTTCTGAGATCAGTTAAAGATAGCGGATTTTTGACAGTAGTTGTCCCGGTAAAGGACATGTACGAGGAAGCAAATTTCGTCTGCCAAAGGATACTGCAGCTTAACGATGAAGGCATCTCCCTGAACAGAATTGCCATCCTGTACCGGGCCCACGCCCACAGCATGGCGCTACAGGCTGAACTTCTGAGCAGGATGATACCATACGAGGTTCGCAGCGGGGTCAGGTTCTTCGAGCAGGCCCACATAAAGGATGTCGTGTGCTACATAAAGGTTATAGAGAACCCGTTCGATGAAGTCGCCTGGAGAAGGCTGATGCTGATGGTTCCCAAAATAGGGAACGTGAGGGCAGGCAGGATATGGGAGAGGATATCAAAGGTGCCCGATCCTGTGGAAGATATCGCAAAAGATGATTTCATAATGCTCCTCCCCAAAAGTGTCAGGAAATTCTGGAAAAGGTTTGCGGAGGATCTGAACGGCCTGAGGGAGACCTCCAAAACGGAAGACCCGGGCACGCTGGTGGCAGCGATCCTCGAGACAGATTATGTCGATTATCTCCAGTCGCAATACGAGAACTCGGAATCGAGACTCGAGGATATAAGACAGCTCGCAATCCTCGCAAGTCGCTATCCCAGCCTCGAAAGCTTCCTCTCGGAGCTTGTGCTCCTCGGGGAACTCTATGGACAGGATGTCGGCCCTGGGTTGCCCGAGTCCGAAAGGCTTATCTTGAGCTCAGTCCACCAGGCCAAAGGTCTCGAGTGGAAGCACGTTTTCATCATAAACATGGTCGAGGGTGCTTTCCCATCACCCATGGCGCTCAGGGAAGAGTCAGGCGAGGAGGAGGAGAGGAGGGTCTTCTACGTAGCGACTACAAGGGCGCAGGATGAGCTTTACATAACCTATCCGGTGATAGATATGAGGGGATGGGGATATAACTCGATGGTGCTCCAGCCCTCTCGCTTCATCCAGGAGATAGACAAAAACCTCTATGAAATTGGGGAAGTGGAGGAGTTTTAAGCATCTTTTGGGAAACATTTCCTCTTTCTGGCTTAGCTCCTGCCTTTTCCCCAGGCGAGGGTCAAAGCCCCCCTCTCCGCAAGTGGAGAGGGGGGCGGGGGTGAGGTTCCAGGTAACAAAAGCTTCGAAAAAATTACTCAACCAATTTACCTGTAGTATGATTTCAAGCCTCCCCAACTCTCCAGCTCAACAGGAACGGAAGGGTCGGGATTGAAAACCTCAAGACCAGAGCTTGTGTGGCCTGAATTTGGATAGTAATCGTGAGAGTCTCCCTGGGAAGTCTCAATCCCCCACAGAATAACTATAGAGGTTACTCCGAAGCCTGGCTCCACTGATATAGTCTCAAATCTGCTGAGAGGATCGCCTATAAGCTTCAGATTCATGGCCAACTCGAAGTACTTCCCATTCACTGCTGCCTCTATTCCGGACAGGTCTGATGAGCTTTCCTCAACCCACTTCGTGCCGTCCCAATAGGCATATGACTCTCGCTCTATGTTGCCATTCCTGCCACTTATGGCAACATAATAGTCTGCGTAGAAGTATTCTTTCGTATCTGTAGACGGATTAAGCCACGTCTCCTTTTTCTGTCCGACTGCCCAATTGTCCGGGAGTACGGTTTCGGTGGATCCCCCTCTGCTTCCAGTAGGCTTTTTTAGGAATATAGGCGGGGTAGCATCGAAGTAGATAGTATAGGTGCTCTCAACGCTGCCCCCGAAAGCCTCTCCCCCAAAACGCAGCCATAGGACTAATACCTGATCCTTCGGATCAAGCCCGTAATTATCCAGACCGAACATCTCCGCTTTACCGAATTCATAGTTGCCATGTGATATATCTATAGTTTGGATATCAACTAGGCTGCTCTCTCCATCACCATCTAATATGCCTACGCTATTGAGCCAATCGTTTATATCACCGTCGATTACGATGGTCCATGCAAATGCAGCATTAGCGCTTGTAAGCACAAAACATGATAGTACAACAGGGAGCCAAATATTCGAGATCCGCATCCTCATCTTTTGTCCTCCTCAAAGGAGCAAATTAAGGCTTTGACGGACTTTCAATGAAAACAAAAAACCCCGCTCTTTCCCGAACTTCAAAAAGCAGGGCTGATCAACCAACATAGCAGAACCATCACCTCTTACTCAGTCTAAAAGCTCCGCTGAGCTCTGGCCCGTCTTAAGATATATTCTTGAAAGCCTTCCCCGAATTCAAAATCAATATAAGGATTTCAGAGATTTTTTCAAGTGTTTTTTGATTTGCCATCAAATCTCTTTGAATTACTCCTAATCTTAACCTGGAGTTATGAGGCACCACCTGGACTAACGGAGAGGAGCCTTTTTGCTCTTGAGGAAGTAACGGTTGACAGATCCTCTCCCTATGTGCTATATTAAATTCGATAATGCTATGAAGGGGGAAATAGAGGTTGTCGTTTCTCCCTTTATTTTGAAGGAACTGGGAGAGATCCTTGAAGAAGATTTCGGTTGGAGCAGGAAACTAATTCTTTGCCAGTATGGTTGTGACAACACCTCCCCGCAAGCAGGCAGTGAGCGCTTTCCTCTGATTGTGACAGACTGGAGTAGTTATGAAAACGCCGGGGATCAAACTCCAGTCAGAATTGATTTGGTGAACTACTATCAAAAGAGACAACAAAATATGAAATCGGTCCGTAAAGTTTGTCTCTCAACGCTTTTGCTGCTCTTTATCGCGGAGCCCGCCTGGACCACACTTGAAACCGGCGGATATTTCGAAAATCGTATCTTCATAGCCACGGAAGGTAAATATCGCACCGGCGGGTATAACTACCTCAAACTCGACTTCTCCCCAAGCATATCTGAGCAAGCCAATTTGGAATCTGCTGTGATCTTTATCTCACCCTACGGCTTCTGGCCCGGAGGTGAGAGCTCGTTTCTCCACAGAGCTTACTTCAACTTTTACTTTTCCAGGTTCGATCTCACTGTCGGGAAGCAGAGGATCTCGTGGGGGACCTCTTACATCTGGGCGCCGCTGGACGTCTTTAACAGGATAAATTTCATCGAACCGAAAGGCGAGAGGGACGGCGTGAACGCTGTAAGGGTGTATCTACCCCTTGGCGAGCTTTCAGGAGCTTCGGCAGCCTTTGCGCCCGATGGTAACATCTCCGAAAGCCGAAAGGGACTCAGAGTCGCCTCGAACCTTTCCGGGGTCGACCTGGGATTGAGCTTTATAACGAAGAAGGAGGAACGGCTCCTCGGCATCGACCTGAGGGGAGACATGGAGATCGGCTGGTGGGGGGAACTTGTGGGATTCTGGGA
>CAZTBA010000390.1:0-5802 GCA_964611725.1 uncultured bacterium | reverse complement strand
ATGTCCGAGAGGGTTCGGGCCGTCACATCGATCGGGGTTCCGGGCGGAAGACGGAGGTACAAGGTGAACTCTCCCTGGCTGAGCTCAGGTATAAGCTCTCCTCCGAGAAAACGGGCGGCCAGAATAGATATTAGAAATATGATGAGGGATGAGATTGCAACTTTAGCTCTGTGTGAAAGCGCCCAGTCTAGAACCCTGGGGTATGTATCCCTGACATAGCCGAAGGAGGCATCGAACACTAAATGGATAGGGATAAATACGATGTTCAGGAATCTACCAAGCATCCTCAAACACCAGACCACAACCCCGATCGGCATCGCAAATATCTTAACTAATACCGTGTTCAAACGACTCGGTTGTGAAGAGCCACTTCCGGGATTTTCTCTCTCGAACTTGAGCGACGCAAGCATAGGTATAAGCGTCAGTGCTACAAGGAGTGATGACGAAAGCGAGAAGACAACGGCAAGCGCCTGATCGGTGAAGAGCTGCCCGGCAACCCCCTTTACGAAGACGATCGGTATGAAAACGCATATAGTTGTAAGTGTCGCAGCTATCACGGCTTTGCTTACCTCTCCGGCCCCCAGTTCGACCGCTTCCCTGAGGGGTTTTCCCTCTCTCTGGTAGCGGTTTATGCTCTCAAGGACGACTATGGAATTATCGACCAGCATACCTATACCGAGTGCGAGGCCGCCCAGCGACATCAGGTTCAGGGAAACACCGAACAGGTACATCAGGAAGAACGTGGAGATTACCGAGATTGGTATAGCCATACCTATTATCGTCGTGCTTCTCAGGCTACGCAGGAAGAGATAAAGTATCGCTATCGCCAGAGCTCCACCCCACAGAGCCGCCTTCAGAACTTCATCGACCGATCTCCTGATGAAATCCGATTGGTCTGAAACCACGTCGAGTTTCAGCCCTTGATCGCTCAATCGGAGGTTATTGACCACATCCTTAAGCCTATCCTTGACAACGCCCGAGACGGTAACCGTGTTAGTTCCGGATTCCTTGTAGACCGCTATCTCAACGCTTTCACTTCCGTTTATCTTGGTTATAACACTCCTGTCCTTGTAGCCTCTCTTAACATCCCCAATCTGTGAGAAACGTATGGGGACACCATTCCTTTCAGCCACTATTATATCTTCTATCTCGTCAGGGGACATGAACTCGTTAAGGACCCTGACTATGTACTGGTCGTCACCCTCCCTGAGCGTCCCCCCGGTAACGTTTATATTCTCCTGGGCGAGCCTTGTGGCAATCTGCGAGATAGATATACCAAGTACAGAGAGTTTGCCCTCATAGATCTCGAGCTGGATTTCCTCCTCGAGCCCGCCTCTCACCCTGGCAGCCGCGACTCCATCCAGTGACTCTATCTCCGGCTTTACCCTCTTCTCAGTCAAGAGCCTGAGAGCAGAGAGGTCCTCGCTCCCGTAAATCCCAATCCTCATTATAGGATCAAGGGATGGATCAAACCTGAGGATAAGAGGTTCCTTGGCATCGTCCGCTAGCCTGACAAGCTCGAGCTTTTCTCTCACATCAAGCGAGGCGAAGTCCATGTCGGTCCCCCAGACAAACTCTATGAGGACTTCTGAGACACCCGGCCTCGACGCAGAGCTTAACCTTACCACGTTGTTCACAACCCCGACCGCCTCCTCTATCGGCATTGTTATCAGGTTCTCGACCTCGGAAGGAGCGGCTCCGGGATACTCGGTCAGCACTGTCAATGTCGGATAGGTTATATCCGGAAGGAGATCAACCGAAAGACGACTGAATGATATGAAACCGAAGAGTGCTACGGCGACGAAGAACATCGCTACAGTCACCGGACGGCGTATGGAAAGTCCTATTATGCCCAAATCAGTTTACCTCAGATAAAGATCACCAATTCTGATCAGATTATATTCTAACCTCCAGGCGTTCCAAACTTCTTCATCATCTCACTCATAAACTCTCTTCTCTTCTCGGGATCCTTCATGAATTCCGGATCTTTCTTCAACATCTTCTCGTACTCAGCTTTTACTTTGGGATTGGCAAGGAAGGCCTTTAACTTATCATCCATAGGCTCTTCTGTCGGCGACTTCACTTCAGTTTCTTTTTCAGGGATTTCGAGGCCTTCACCTGAAACTATCCTTAGCCTTATCCCATCACGGAGCTCCTCCTGTCCCACAGTTACTACAAGTTCCCCAACACTTACACCTGAAAGTATTTCAACCCTTTCCCTGTCCGAAAAGCCTGTCTCAACCGTTACACTCTTTGCGATGCTATCCCGTACTAAGAATACCCTCTGGCTCTCTTCACCAAATATCAGGGCTATTTTGGGTATAATGACAGTGTTCACATGGGTTTCCACAAGTATGTAAACAGAAGCGAACATCCCGGGTTTCAGGAGCCCCTTCGAATCGTAGACTTCGATAGTAACCTTAACTGTTCCGCTCATGGGGCTCACGACCGGGCTTATCCGTTTTACTTTCCCGAAGAAATCAGTCCCGGGTATGGCCTCAACCGTAATCTTGGCTCCCTGTCCCACGGTGATCGAACGTATATCTTTTTCGGGAACATGGATTTCCGCCAGAATAGGTTTGAAATCTGCCACAGTGTAGACTTCCTGATTCGTCCTTACTAAATCCCCAACCTTTATCTTTCTCTCGGTAACTACCCCGGATATAGGAGAACGTATCGATGCGTACTGAAGCTTAAGTCTGGCGGATTCGTACTGGACTCTTGCTGTCTCGTAGTCGAATTTGTTTCTTTCAAACTCCTCCTGGCTTATCATCCTGCTCTCGAAAAGCCCTTTAGCCCTCTGGAGGTCATTCTCGAGTTTTCCAAACTTTATCTTTGCAGACTCGAGTTCAAGACGAAGCTCTTCGTCGTCGAGCTTGGTTAGAAGATCACCAGACTTAACAGCGTCCCCTTCCTCGGCCTTTATATGTGTCACGAGTCCAGAGACCTTAGCAACCACACTGACCATTCTTTCCGCGGAAAGGGTAGTATTGACAAGTAAGTACGAATCCATACGGCCGAACTCAGCTTTGGCAACTTTCACCGGAATCGAAACCGTCCCGCCTCCCATGTCACTAGGCCTCCAGCCACCTTGAACACCTCCGGGGCTCTTGTTGTCCTCCCTCCCACAAGAGATTGAAAGAAGAGCCAGAAAAACTATAGGTTCCCAAAAACGAAAGGTCAATCTCATCTTACCTCCATATCCCTCTGATTTGGGGAAAGGACCTGTTCCAAAGAAATCACCTTCCCCATCACCCGAGTCCAGTCATTTATTCAGCATGCGAAATCATACGGGGAAAAATATCTTTCAGCATAGCACTCTCGGAAGTCCTCCATGAAGATATACCCGCTTCGTACTTTCGAGTCCTCCAAAACACGGTGATGTTTGCGATCATCCTTTACGATGTGCTCAAAAAGAGATGCTGTCTCTTCACATTCTTCCTCCCATGCCATCTCCATCGCTTTTTCCTTGATTACTGTCGACACCGTTTTTGTATCCATCCCTGTCTTGCGAGCAAATACCAGCAGCAATCCGACCTCCCGTAGAGTATCCGAAAGAATCTACTCCAGATTTCGATGCGTGACTGTCTTGATCTCCGCCTCCAGGCCCTTGCGCTGCCCTTCATGGATTTCCTCGTAACTGGGCCCGCTCGGATGTTCCATCACCTCTCTTAGCTTCCTCAGACTGGCTATCAGCTCCATCTGATCCTTTGTACTGAGCCGACCGATCGTTGCCTTCCAGAATTCCTCCACATCCACTGATATCTGTTTAAATAGCTCCCGTCCCTTGCCCTCAAGCTGAACCCAAACCTCCCGGTGATCCGACTCGCCTCGCACACGTGTCACCCACCCATCACGTTCCAGACGATCTACGATCCCCGATGTCGTACTGTTTGCCAACCCGATATGCTCGCTCAGGGTGCAGATCCCCAGTCCTCCCCTCTTATCATGCCAGTGAAGGTGCTGCAATACATTGAACTGAGCCGTAGTTAGATTGTGCGGAGTGATGAGATTATGAAAACGGGCTCGAAGGGCATGCCGTGCTTGTCTCATCACATCCGTGATCTCACGAGCAGTATCCGTATAACGCTGTACGTCCATCGTTCCCCTCTCTACATCACCCTTTTATTTCGTATGCGAAATATATGACCACAAATATATGTGTGATAACTGTGAAAGTCAAGAGAAATTTCTGCTACATTTCGGACAGGAGCACTCCCTATCACCCTGCTCTCTACCCCTAACTTTCACTTTCAGATTTCATGTTTGGGACCTGAGGGGGCATCCACAGGTTGTGGTTTGGTCTTCCAACGGCGGTGCATCCAGAACCAGTGGTCGGGATATCTACGGACATATCTCTCGAGCACCTCAGTGTAAACCTGTGTAAAAAGACGAATCCCATCCTCGTCATCTTCGATATTATCAGGGATATCAAGATCCTCAATGAAGATCCGATGCCTGGGACCATCCCTGACAGCGAACACCATCAGCACCGGAACCTTCATCCTCAGTGCTATTGCCGCAGGCCCTTTGGGCGTGGACGCGGGATGCCCCATAAAATCAACAAAGACCCCCCTTTTCCTCGAGTCCTGATCGGCCAGAATCCCAACTACTCCCCCATCCTTGAGAATCCTCAGTATGGACTTTACGGAAATGCCAACAGGTATCGGATTTACGTTGAGCGAAAGGCGGAAGGAATTCATCAGGCTATCCACAAGCCTGTTTCTCTGGCGTGCCACGAGAACATTCAGCGGAGCACCTATCCTCATAGCTATCGCACCAGCCATCATCTCCCAGTTACCGAAGTGTCCCGAAAGGAATATAACCCCCTTCCCCTGTCCAAGCGCCCTCTCGAGGAGATCAGGGTTCGAGAAGGTAATCAACTCAGCGATATCCTTTTTCGTAAGCTTGGGGAAACGTGCAAATTCCATAAGCATCCTGCCAAAATTCCGATAGGTTTTCCGTGCTATAAGTTCTATGTCCTCAGGAGATTTCTCAGTGCCGAAAGCAAATCTCAGATTGGCAAACGTAACCTTCCTCCTCACACGCAACAAGGAAAATGTCAGATCACCAAGCCTTGCGCCGAAATCGAGGGATACCTTAATGGGCATGGCGCTGGCAATGCGTGCGAGCACCAGAACCACCGCGTACTCGAAAGAATCACGTACCCTCATCACCAGTCGCCCTCCTCCTCCCATTCTCTGATTATCTTCTTCGATCTGCGACGCTTGGCAAGGTAGGCAAGGATAAAAAGGAAGGATATAATCATCCAGAGAGCGGGCCAGGACCCGATCAGCAGGACCACATTATAGTTGCGTCTGGCGTAGGACCTCCATTCCGCTTCAAAATCGGCTGTTCTAAGCCCAACAGCCTTCACGAATGCCCTCTCAAAATCCCTCTCGAAGTGCAGGTTGCGGAGTATTTCCTTCAGGACCTCGCTTCCGCCGACATTGAAGAGATACATAACCGCTGAGAAGCTTTCAGAATAGGCGAGTTCAGCCCTTCCCGAACGGAAAGAAAGCACGTTATCTATCTGGTTCAAAGGGATAAGGTTTCTGAAAACAACAGCATGGACAAGCCTCCATCTCTGCCCCATCCCCCACTCCATCGCCCCCCACATCGCCACACCCTCATCGAACCAACGGGGGATCCGAACCTTGCCGGCCACATCCCAGACTATGAGGTGGCAGACTTCGTGTGCAATTACTCTGGAAAGCATCGGCCCGCTTTTGGAAGCTGGACGCAGCACTATGGCCCTGTGATCGGGGAAAGCTATTCCCCCACCCCAGTCGGGGATAGCAC
>CAZTBA010000389.1:0-5835 GCA_964611725.1 uncultured bacterium | reverse complement strand
CTTCGCGCATGATTTTGTGGTCATCGGCTAAAAGTACCTTTATACTCATTTCGCTTTCCCCCCAGTTGCTTTCTATCGAGATCCAGTGGCGCCACCAAGGTAACCTCGGTTCCCTGGCCATGCCCTGACTCGATCTCGATCCCCCCACCAAGATGACTCAAACGCTCGCGGATATTGAAAAGGCCGAACCCTCCGGCTTTATCCATGCGGAAGACAGCCTCAGAAACGTCGAATCCAATACCATTGTCTTCAACTTTGATTTGTATGCTATCATCATCTCTCCGAACGGATACTTTCGCATTGCTCGCTTGTGAATGCTTGACAATGTTTGTCAGCAACTCGCGCACTGCCTGAAAAAGAACCACCTTAATATCCTCACTCAGAGGCTTAAGTTGCTTATCGCTCTCAAAGTCGACCGGTATATCATTCCGTTCTCTTACCTGCTCTGCGAGCCACGCCATTGCTGACTCAAAAGATAGCTCATACAAAACCGGTGGACTGAGATCGAACATTAAGGATCTCGTGTCTTTAAATACCTGATCGATAAGATCGTAGATTTTCTCCAGAGATTCACCAGAATCGACAGAGGATGGTGACTCCAGCAAACTCCCCACTTTCAGCTTGCAGGTGGCAAGAGTCTGAGTGATACGGTCATGCAACTCCGTTGCGATACGCCTCCGTTCCCGCTCCTCAGCCAGCGCTAACTCAGAGGCAAGACATCGGAGCTGATTTTGATAGCTGAGGAGCTTTTCTTCTGCCCGTTTTCGCTCGGTAATATCCCTTACGATCACAAGATCTGCCTTTCCTCCCTCATACTCGATCAGGCTGGCATTTATCTCCGTATCGACAACCATACCATCACCATCTATGAGCCTGGCTTCATAGATGTCAGGGACAGGCTCCCCTGCCATCCTCTTGTGATACCTTTCAATTAGGGTCTCAAGAAACTCCGGCGCCACAAATTCCCTGAAGTCCTTCCCTATAGCCGCATCCAATTCAAGGCTATACTCCTCCATGAACTTGCTGTTTGCGAATTTCAATACCCCATCCTGTATTATGACTATGCCATCATTTGCCCTCTCAACGAGCTTACGGTATTTCTCTTCAGATAGACGCAGCGCCTTTTCAGCTTCCTTATAGGCGGTTATATCTATGGCAAGCTCGAACCTTACTACCCTTCCGCCCGGCCACTTTATCGCCTTGTCTATACACCTGTACCACCGACTGTCAATCGCATTCTGGGACTCATATATGTAAGGAGGCTGAATGGCGCTACCTTTGCAGATCCTGTCGTTAGTGCAGAAGCTGCATGGCGATGATTGATCGGTTTGGAGGACCTCATAACAGAGCTTCCCGATTATATCTTCACCAAACTTCTCTTTAAGCGCTTTGTTGGCATATAAGAGCTCATATGTTTCTATGTCAGCTACATATATGGGCTCATTTATGCTGTCGAATATCGATATGAGTTGCTGATGCTCGAATTCGAGGTTTTCCTTCACCCTCTCAAGCTCGGAATACACACTGCTTACCCTTCTGAAGGCATAGCTTATCAGGGTAACAGCTACGGCAGCTCCTATAAACCAGTCCACAACATTCTCTCTTATAGGCACTCCCTTGAAATAGTAGAAAACCTCGATGAGGAAAATGGCAATTAGCGAAAAGATTATGGCATCTTTATAGATCCTGTTCAGTCTGACTCTGCTAAGATTTTTCCCTGACATAGAAACCCCCTCCCTCATTTCTCGTCGTTATTACATCCCCGGAGCGTCTCCCTTGAAAACCAAAGACCCTGCCCGTATTTCTACCGGCAAGGTCTCCTGAGACAAAAAATACAGGCCTCTCTACCCAGATGAAAGCCTACCTAAGCGATGGCCCATATCGCGTAGAGAATATCACAATAACCTTCCCTGAGGTTACACAATATAATATAAAGAAAGAATAAATATGTCAAGCCTGATTTGAGGGAATTCAACAGGAATTTATCCTTAGGTATCCAGAAGGTCAAATGTCCTCAAGGTCAAAACTCGGAAAGGTTCTTATACTTCCGGCTTGTCTCTTCCGACCACACATCAGCCCCCCGTAAGCTTAACTTGCCATCCACTTTTGCCACAGTATCTTGGTTACCATCACTGTCCAAACCGTCTAACCGTGTGGTAAACTGTTTGTAGTCAGCCTACCAATAATATGCCCTAAGGCTTTTTCAGATCGAATACAATACGTCAAAAGTAATGTGTCAATGCAATGGGCTTGACAAATGCAACATTCTGCGTATATTGGTAAATAGTCAGGCTATATTCCCTTTTATGATCGTGATAGAGCCTCTTAGGAAAATTCAGGGAACCCTCTCAAGACAGCAGGAGAGAGGTTTTGGATAAAGAACTGAGAACTTATCTTCAGAGAAATAGAGGTGATAGAAATGAAATCCCCGATCTATATTCTGGCGGTATTCCTTTTCGGAGTTTTCATAATCCTCCCAGACCAGGGCATATCCGCAGATGAATCCACCTCGACGGAAGAAGATTACTTTCCCCTTCATGTAGGGGATACATGGATATACAATGTGTGGGATTATGACTACTCCAATCCTGATGGACCCACTACGATAGTTGGTACGACAACCAGAACCATAGTAAAGAGCGAGACAATCGGCGGAAAAACGTGGTACTTTTTCAGAGAAGAAGGAAATCCGAGGCAAAGGGTATTTGGTGAACGATATGATATCTGCCGGAAGGATGAGAGTGGAGATGTATGGCTATTGGCGGAATCTAAGGAGGTTTTGGTATTTAAGATAAGCGCGAAGGATAGGGAGATGTATGGAGAAGATGGTCGTACCTTTGAATCAGCAGATGAGGCTTGGGAAAAAGCTGGTCATTGGTGGGAGAAAGTTGTTGGTCCAGGAGTTATCGAATTCCTCCATCACCTTGATTTTGAGGAGGTAATACTTCAACCTGGAATAGGTGTAAAAAAGGTTACAATTCCTCTTACCCCCAAATCTTATCGTCTGAAAAGAGCTTTGATAGAGGGTAAAGAATTTGTGCTCTCAAATGATACTCTGGAGAGCATAACCTGGGGTAGGATTAAGGTATATAAAAGGGATTCACCATGAGATAGCAATAGCGTTTGGAGGCTTGAGAAATGAGAACATTCTACGTGTTTCTATTAATCGCTTTGTTCCCCTGCTCCGCTATTCATGCCGAGAAGCAGTCTGATTATTTCCCGATGCAGGTGGGAAATACCTGGACCTACGAGCGTAACATTCTCACTTGGGTAGAGGAGCAGTGGGTTTATGTCCCCGAATACGTTAGTGTAACGATAACACATGCAGAGGATGTCGATGGAAGCAGTTATTATATATTCAGTGATGGAAGAATTTATCGGAAATCCTTAGATGGTCAGGTTCTAGAGTACCAGAACAGGGAGGAATTTCTAATATTTGACTTTTCTCCTCTCGAAGAGCCTTATTACTCCTTGGAATATGAATTATCTAGACCATATGAGGGAGTGGGTATGATGATAGGTGTTGAAGGAGGAGGGATTATAACAAGGAAGATAACTCATGATCCAGTTAGAGTTCCTGCAGGTGAGTTCAGCGGTTATGTCTTTTATTATTCGTCAGTAAATGAGCAAGATCTCACGATATATCTGGCACCTTCTGTAGGTATAGTTTCCTACCACGCTCACGATGTGCTATGGAGGTCTGACGTAGTGGTGTACTCCTTGGTTAATGCTATGGTTGATGGGAAAGAGTATGGTGTGGTCTCTGTGAAGCCATCAAGCTGGGGAAGGATTAAGTCGCTCTTTCGGTGAGCAAAGATGAAAAGGCTTTGTATACTTCTGTTAGCAGTTTTTCTCTCTTTTCCTACTGTCCTGGCTCAAGAGCAACGGGACTACTTTCCTCTTGAAGTCGGCAACTGGTGGGAGTATAACTGGGGGCAATGGAATGAGGCATTGGAGGATGGTCCCGAAGAGTGGGTGTTACTGCGCACTGAAGTGGGAACCACAGCTCAGTTTGCAGACCGAAAGTATCTGCAATTGTATCATCACTTCGGCTGGGGAGTCGGAGATACCCTCTGGGTACGAGCGGAAGGACAGAAGGTTTGGTCATGGATTCCAGAGGATGGGAAGGAATCGCTCTGGCTAAACTTTGGACAGACAGGACTAGGGTATCCGCATCTCATAAGCAAAGAAGTATTGGGAACTATCCATCCAAGCGACATTGCTCCATGGAAGTGGAAGATCAGAGTGTTTGAGTCCGATTCGATCTTTGTTGAGCGGGGTTGGGGTGGTGACTTTCTCCAACGGGTTTTCCCAGAGAAACCAGGATGGATCGACCATTCTATGGCCTTCGAGTTTTGGATGGTTCCTGGGATCTTAGAATTTCCATTTTGGAGTGAGTACTACGTTCCCGATGTAGGTCCTGTGTTGATGTACTACGTTTGGGGTTGGGAGCTTACGGGCCTGGTGATCTTGCAGCGGGCATATATTGGTGGAGAGTTTATAGATGTCCCGACATCAGTGAAATCTAGCAGTTGGGGGAAGATTAAGGCTCTGTTTCAGTAAATGATGGGATGGATCTGCCTTTCTTTGATCATTTCGAGGGTTCTCCTACACGAATGAAGGATGCTATATGATCCAGCGAATAGCGAGCGTATTATACATGTTCTTATTGACAGTGTCGCTTCCTTTGTTTGTAGGCTGCGGTAAGGAAGAACAACCTAATCCCAGAGAGATTATAGACGGAACATGGATAGGAAGTTTTATTAGCGAGGGCACAGAAAAGGAAAGATCCTTTGAGGCAATATTGTGCTATGGTGAAGATCCAGACATATTGCCTCCGTATTATTATGACTTCTTTAGGAAAAGTGCAAAAATCACTGGTGTAAGTACTACTCTAGTGGGTGTCCATGGGGTATTCAAGATACAATCGAATGATCAAGTAGATACTTTGGTAGTTAATGGGGGTTTTTCTTTTGAATGGGGATTAAACCTGGAGCTTGACGAGGATATATCCCGCTCTGCAAAATATCGGCTAATGAATGGAATGATAAGCGACAATAGGGTTGACGGGTCTTATGAGGAATTTGGATTCAAAGATGGAGATCGATTTAAAGTCGATACTGGAATGTGGAATGGGATAAGAATACTGGAATGAAACCGCTTTTGGGGGTATGTAGTAGCTAATATTTAGTCTGACACCCCTTCAAGATTTTGTATATTAAACGCCATTTATTCAATGCCTCGCCCCTTGAAGTCTTCGAATGATTATGCTGGAAGACATCTCCGAAAGATTGAGGCGTGATTTCCAATCTAAAAGCTTTTGAACCGTAATAGATCTCATCTGGCAGTTTCCGAAATGCTCTTCCAGCTTTTCAAAGGCATAGATATCGAATTCATGAGTTTTATGCAATACATTATTCTTCGACCACCCGATGCAGTAATCTTTCAGGGTCCGCAGCTTAATATTCCTTTCGTATGAAAAATTCGTAACACCGGCTTTTGTGAGGGTGATCTTTGACTCTATCTGCTGGCGAACACGATCAGCTTGCTGACGTGAGACCTGTCCGAGAGATATTCGATGCCGTTCACCGGTGTCGGGATCGTAATAATCGATTATCCAGGACCAGGCACCGGATTTATATGTTCTCTTGCGGATAGTAGACATGTGACACCTATAGCTTCCACTAAACTCGCCTCAATATCAGCTATTCACAGGACGAGCTGTGACCTCTCCCCTATTATTGAAACACGATTGTTCGGAAGATAAAGAAAGGGAGATATTTTTGGTAGTCTCCCTTTTAAGTGTTGTTAAGTAGGAGAGACGGTTAAAGTTGT
>CAZTBA010000388.1:0-5843 GCA_964611725.1 uncultured bacterium | reverse complement strand
GGCTTGGAACAGCATTGGTTGTCTCCAGAGTTAGTTTTACAATAATACAAAAAAAACCCTGCCCCTTGAAATTCAAAAAACGAGGGCAGGGTTAACTAAGTCTGCATACAGTATCTTTTTCACTCGGCCCAAAACTCCGGTGGATCCAGGTTTCAGTTACAACACTTTTTAGAACCCTTCGATAAGCTGGAAGCCAATATAGAAAACCTCAAGGTGTTCTGTCAAGTCATTTTTCCCGTAACCTGGTCGAGTTGCGTCATACAGGGTCCAAGCTCGCAGGATGGCGAGGGTAAATTCACAAAAATCCCTGTATCAAAATCATTGAAATATCCGTCATTTTATATAGATACAGAACAACCCACACCTATCCCAGATCTCTTTCACGGAGGCAGTCAAAATGAAAAAGAGTTCCATTATATTTGCCACAGTGATCCTACTGTTTGCGATCTCGCTTCCCGGAGCCTATGAGATAACCTCCGAGATCGAGACAGAGTTTGGGACTTATCATCCCTATCCGGTTGAGGTGGCACCTTCCCTCAGATCCTACACGATCGAGCAAGATTTCTCGAATATCTCCAATTTCAAGGACTTCTCACTCTCAGAAAATTTAAAGACCAAGCTCAAGGAGAACGGTTTTGCGGTCACAGCTTCAGATCACAAACAGATCTACGATATCTACAACGGATGTGCCGAGCTTGGGATACCGATATTTGTCACCACCGATGCGATGCTCCACACTTTCCATATTCTCTACGACTATGCCTTAAGGGACCTTGAGATGAGGATGTTCATCGAAAACCTCGATAAACTCAACAAGTCTATGGTTCACATAACATCTGAGCAACTCTCGACTGCGTCTGACGAGAAGGCAGGGATAGCACTCCTCAAAAATCTCGCGTATTTTTCCGTGGCAAATAAGCTTCTCGATCCCGATTTTGCGATTCCTGCAGAGGTCGGGAATCTCGTGAACCGGGAGCTCTCGCTCATAGAAGCACATTTAGGCGACAATCCATCACCGATATTCGAATATAAGGAGGATTACAGCCAGTACGTCCCGAGGGGACACTACACGCGCAACGAAGACTTCAAAAAATACTTCAAGTCGATGATGTGGTACGGGAGGATCGCCTTCCGGATCGATCCCCCACCAAATCTCGGTGGGCCGGAGAAGGGACGTGAGGAGACCCTCCAGGCGATCCTTATCACTGTAGCGATAAAGGGACTCGATATAGACGGTGAGCCCGCTATGGATTTCTGGCGGAGGATATACGATCCGACCATATTTTTCGTCGGCAAGTCCGATGACCTTACGATCGATGAATATGCTGATCTCTCGACACAGGTCTACGGTCAGGATTACCTTTCGCTCCCCGTGGACAGCTTCGCCGATGAAGACAAGCTCAACGAGTTCATCTCGCTCGCAAAGGAACTCAGAGATCCCCTCATAAATTCCTCTTGGGTCAGCGCTGCCGATGGTCTGGAGTCCACAAAAGGTTTTAGGTTTATGGGACAGAGGTTCATACCGGATTCGTATATGTTCCAGCAACTTGTATTTGACAACGTGCTGGGACGAAACTTCCCAAAAGGACTTGACGTGATGGCCGTGCTCGGTTCAGAGAGGGCATACAAGATTCTCACCGAGCTTTTCTACGACGAGGACTCCTATCCCAAATACGTCGAGCAGATAGCCAAGCTCAGGCAGGAGTTTTCGGATCTATCTCCCGAAACCTGGGCCCAAA
Organism: uncultured bacterium; assembly: GCA_964611725.1. Classification (GTDB taxonomy): domain Bacteria; phylum Latescibacterota; class CAZTBA01; order CAZTBA01; family CAZTBA01; genus CAZTBA01. The sequence goes on along the minus strand of CAZTBA010000388.1, from coordinate 4,104 downwards.
ACCTGTATTGGAACTGGATATACTCCCTGATGGCACTCCTCGACGAAAGGGGTGAAGGCTTCCCGACATTTATGAGCAACGATGCCTGGACCGATAAGGATCTGAACACAGCGCTCGGTTCGTGGGCCGAGCTAAGGCATGATACGATACTCTATGCCAAGCAGAGCTACACGTTTGAGACCAGCATGCCGCCACCTCTGGGTTTCAGCTACGGCTATGTCGAGCCGAACCCCTGGTTGTTCGGGCGGCTTGCATCCTTAGCTGAGCTCATGAGAACAGGGCTCGAGTCGAGAGGGTTGCTCGTCGGGGAATTTGACTGGAGGCTTTCAGATCTCTCAACCCTCCTCCTGACGCTCAAGGCGATAGCTGAAAAGGAACTCCAGGGTAAACTCCTGAGCCAGGAGGACTATGAGGTTATTGTTGGCATAGGAAAGCGCCTCGAAAACCTCGTCTCCTTCCCATCCGATATCTCCTACGAGAACGAGACGGACTCCGAGATGGCGGTCATAGCCGATGTGCACACCGATACGAACTCGAGGCAAGCTCTCGAAGAGGGAGTTGGATATCCCTTGGAGGTCTACGTTGTGGCTGAGGTGGGAAATAAGCTGGTTCTGACAAAGGGTGGGATCTTCTCATACTATGAGTTCATACAACCCATTTCCGACAGGCTCACCGACGAGGCCTGGCAGGAGATGCTGAAAAGCCAGGATCCCCCTCAGGTCCCGGGATGGACATCGAGCTTTGCGGATGTAGCGGAGATATCGAAGCCACAGTCGCCGCACTCTGTCTCGCTCAGCGAGAGATGGTTTCCAAATGTGGAGATTTCAATCATCCCTGAGAAGCCAAATCCCGGCGACCTCATACAGATCAGAGCATCCGGGGATCTCCGTGAAGCCTCTCAGGCTGAAGCAGTTTTCAGATCATCGGGTGAGCTTCTGGCAACTGTGAGTTTAAGCCGGGAAGGAACCTCTCAGGATATAGTCTTCAGTGGTACTGTCCCTACAGAGAACTGGTCCAGCGGGGTAGTCGAGATCGAGATCGTGACCGACAGGCAATATCTGAACCGAAGGCATTGGTTTGAGCTGGGGGTGACATCGGATGTAGGAGATGACAGCAGGCCTCCGATACCGGGAAGCTTCAGCCTTCACAGTTATCCAAACCCGTTTGGCCCGCATACGGAGATCCTCTTCAGCGCTCCCGAACACTATGGAAGAACTCTCGAAGCCGAGATGACTATCTATAACTCGATCGGTCAAGTGGTGAAAAGGCTCGCGAAGGGGACTTTCCTACCGGGCAGGAACTCCATTATCTGGGATGGAAAAGATGATCTTGGAAGCGAGCTTCCGAGTGGCGCATATTTCTGCATCCTGAAAACCGGGGGTCATATAGAGAAAATGAAGATTATTAAGCTCAGGTAATTCATATAGATAGAGCTGCTCTTTTCAGTAATCAATGGCGCCGGTTCATGGAATATGCAGTGTCTTTGTAATTGATAAATAATACCATTTTCCTTGATATGAGATTCATGAAGAAAATGTTCAGCTCACGCCGTTACATCTCTGACCAACGATAGATGTCTCATCGATGCAGTTTATGCACTCCTTCAATAGGAAATTGGTATTAGATGCCATTTGCATGAACTCGGTTATAGATATGAAAGACTAATATGTCATTGTGGTAAAAAACCCCCGCTGGAAGGGGAAAAAGACCGACCTCAAACGGGGAATACGTCGTATCATAAAGAGAGATCCTGATGCATTGATCCTCTTCGAGAATGAGACAACACTGAAAATTTCTCCTCCTCTTAAAGCAGCTTGGATGGAAATCGGTCAGCAGGAGGAAGTCCTTCTGCCTAAGAGCAATGCTCGAAGAGTCCCGTTCGGTGTTTTAGACTACCGCAAAGGTGAGATCTTCCTCTTTGTAGACTAAGCAATGGTGAAGATGACCTCCGTGCTTTCTTGGATCATCTCAAAGAACGCTTCCTGAGAAGGATAATACCAATTTCCGAATTGGCAAGTGCATAAACTGCGTCAGCAAAATAGCAATGAACCCTGAGAGCGATAATTTATGAACTCCTTCATTCGGAAAATGGTATAACATTGCCGCCAACCAAACTACAAAACTATTCAGGACTCGACAGAACGTTCTCAGGGCTGGCTATATAACCCGACACCACAGGAAATCAAAACTAAGGCTGCTATTATGTCAAAATCACTTTGGCTTTCCACTTAGCGCACCATTGGTTACTATAAAAACAAGCTCTCAGAATTCCTCTGAGAGCTTGTTAGAAGAAGGTTTTTAATAGACTCTTGGTCTACCCCTTGGGGTTATCAACATTATTCTAGGAGCACCATCCGCCTGGTTTCTACAAAGCTTCCCGCTTCGAGATGGTAGAGGTACACGCCATTGGCAAGTCCGCTCCCATCCCAATTCACTTCATAGTGGCCTGCCCCCTGACGAGATGACACCAAAGTAGCTACCCTCTGACCGGTGATCGCATAAACAGTCAGGGTTACATCACATGCTTCAGACAGATCATAAGCAACGGTAGTAATCGGATTGAAAGGATTTGGGTAGTTCTGTGACAGGGTACAAGAACCAGGCATTTCACTGAGTCGCAGAGCGTCACCCTGTAAACTGGCAATAGGTTTTGCTTTAGGTAGTACATACCCATCCGACAGAGTCTGCATGAATGCCACTATTGCATCCTCTTCCTCATCGGTCAACCCGAGATCGCCCAGCTCGTCTGTATTGACGTTTTCAGGTACTTCGGGAGGTGGCCAGTCCTCAACATCCCTGGTGTTATAGAAATGAACCACTTCTTTCAGAGACTTGAAGACTCCATTATGCATGTAGGCTTTGGGGAAACCATTACCTGGACGCTTGTCCACATTCCTCAAGGTCGGAACTTTATGCTTACCCATGTTTTCTGCTGCCTTATCTGCCCACTCCGGCCGCGTCGCAAGAAATCCTCCCAACCCTGGATCGACCCAGTTTGCACCCTCAGGGTTGACTGGTGTTCCGTCGTCAAGGAAAACCTTGTCCATATCATAGAAGGGATTTTCTGGGTTCTTGGGAGTACCCAGGTTGTCGAAGGTAAAATCGGTGAACAGAGGTTTGTCACCGTCACTAGGATGGCATGCCGAACACATAGCTTTGCCATCGAACAATTCCAAACCCCATTCTTCCTGCGGGGTTAAATCGGCCATTCCATTCAAGTAATAATCGAATTTGGACGAGAACTGGTTGACTTCACTGGATGCCTCATATTCCGCGATGGCGAGGCCTATGCGATCATAATTCATTTCTATTTCCTCTAAGGTCGCATAACTGATAGGTTCTCCCCAAGCCACCTCCCACAACCCGGCATATTTTGAGGCGGCTACTTGTTCTAACACTGCTTTCTTACTGGGGTTGTTTTGTTCCACAGGGTTCAGGAAAGGTCCCAGAGCCTGGTCCGCAGCGGGATTACCAAGTTTTTCTCCCGTCGCCCGACCATCCCAGAAGTTGCCGCCCACAAAAAGTTCTTCAGCTTCGTCATAATGGAAAATCGGGCTCAAGGTGGCATATGCTGCACTGGGCGGTTTTCGGTTGCCGAAGCGCTGGGGTACTGCTCCTCTATACACAGCTCCGTGTTTGTTTACCCCTGGTATTGGACCGGTGAAACCTACTTCGGGCGAATGACATGTGGCACACGACATCCAGTCCGGGGCTGAAATCTTATCGAAGAACAATTGCTTACCCAACTCCTCAAGAGGAGTGAGACCCGAATCCTTCTTTGCCAGAACCCCGGCCGCAGCGACTAAAATCAAAACCACTAAGTATATAAGAACATTTTTCTTAGACATCTTGGTTCACCTCCTACAGGAAGATTGTTTCCGGTTACTGAGATTTTCGTACTGTTGATTCACTCAAGCTAAATTCAGATCTTATCACCTCCTAACCGAAGTAGATGGGAATTCTTGGAGAAACCCGACGGGCTACAAATATATTATAGAATAACTCTACTTTTTGTCAAGACAAAAGTTCAGCCATGTCCAAACTCCTGTCGGTGACCGTTGCATAGCGATTGGCTCCAGTTCTACGCTGCCAGGAGATTGACAG
>CAZTBA010000387.1:0-5864 GCA_964611725.1 uncultured bacterium | reverse complement strand
TCTCGATGGTTCAGGAGATATTCGGCGACATCCTCGCCGTGGAAAAGCAGGGGCGGGCCCACTATGGATTTGCCCCCATAGACCACTATGCGGAGCTACGCGGCATCGACCAGATGTTCCTCGATCTCGTGGACAATCCCGGTATGATGCACAGGGCGGTCGGTAGGATCGTCGATGGGCATATAGCAATGATCAAATCGATGGAAGAACAGGACGCACTGTCACTGGGTAACCGCAGGCATTACGCCGGTTCGGGTGGGACCGGCTATACGCGCCAACTCCCCCAGCCAGACTTCGACGGGGTGCACGTTCGCACCATGGATCTGTGGGGTTTCGCCACGACGCAGATCTTTTCCGAGGTTTCGCCAGCTATGCATGAGGAGTTCGCACTGGGGCACGAGAAACGCGTGCTCGAGCTATTTGGGCTCAACTGCTACGGCTGCTGCGAGCCGCTTCATCTCAAACTCGGTATCGTGAAGACTATTCCCAGGCTCCGCCGCATTTCCATCTCACCGTGGGCGGATGTGGAAAAGTCCGCGGAGGAGCTTGGCGACCGATACGTCTACTCCTGGAAGCCCAATCCTGCAGTGGTGGCGGGAGAAAGCTGGAATCCGGATGCTGTGCGAAAAGGTATCCGGGACTTCCTCGAGAGGACGCGCGGCTGCGTTGTGGAGATGATTATGAAAGATACCCACACATGCAGGCATGAGCCGCAGCGAATGTGGGACTGGGTCCGAATCGCAAAGGAGGAAGCCGAGGCCTTTGCATGAAATCCGGTTCCATTCGTTTCGGGGAGATAGGCGGACGCAATTACCGATACGCTTGCTCTATCTCGATGAACTGATCGATAGTGATGCCACCCATATGGTAGAAGATCTGGCCGTCCGCTTTTAGCTCCCTCGCAATCGCGATCTGCTCTCTTAGCTGGTTTGGTATGTCGTGACCGGTCAGTTCGCGGTCGATCAGGTAAGCCCCGAGGCCGATATAGACAGGAACGTTGCTGGGTGCTATTGTTTGCAGGGTCTCCTCCGAAATATCGCGCATCTTGGCATTATCCGTCTCGTAAACCATCGGTGTGAGATAGTCGAGCAGTCCGAGTTCGCACCATTCCTTCCAGTCGGTGGACATCACCAGTCCATGAGAGGAGTATGGGACCCTGGCTGCTGCCGACATCTTTATCCGTGGGGAGTGTTTCTTGGATTAATTAACGATCTTGCTCAGCATATCGGTCAACTGTGACCTGTTACACATCTTCCTCTCTTCCGGATCCTCCGGTGCATTCTCCCTGCAGTAATCGCAGAAACAGGTGAGAGGTTCGTGTTCCCACCTGTGATATACGAAACAGTCCTCAACGTTAAACCCATCGAGGTCGTACTCTTCGAGAATGGGTCCGATCTTCTCTATGTTCCTCTTGACAGTTTCCGGATTAGCAGGGCAGCCGAGCCGGAAAAGCTTCCCATCTTCCATGACCTGCATCAGCGAAGTGTCGTCATCCACACTGGCGTCGTTGAGGAAGAAGATCCAGGCGTGGACTTCTATGCCCAGACTATGTGCTTCATCTATCATCGGACCGATGACATCCTTCCAGTACTCGGGGTCCGAATTCGCGCCGGTTAGCCACGGGACCTTGGGTAGCAAAATGTTTAGCCGGTGGTCGTAGCATTCCCTCGCTATCCTGCCTCCGCCCAGCGCCCTGCATGTCGAATCATGTATCCATATCCCCCTGCCTTCAGCCATAGTCCTACCTCCCTGGTCCAATCTGTCATATTGCCGGATGAATAGCTCAGCCTTAATGATGGAAGTTTAACCCAATTTCTTTTTCCATGCAATACAAAATCGAGTAGCGCAGTGGATTTTGATGGTTTTTAGGAAGTTTTTGTTACCCGTTCCTCGAACCTCATCCCTCCGGGGGTACCCTATTTGGGCCAAAGCAAAAAGCCCTCAGGGCAATTCTGAGGGCTTTTCATGAAAACGGGCTATGGCTCGATGTCACTTAAACAGGCTCTTGACCTGACCCCAGGTACTGCTCTCCACAGCCGTCCTTGCATCCGGCAGCGGGTCAACAGGGCCCCCTATCAGCAAAAGCAGTGCGTCCATACTTCGCCACAGTTCCACTATCTTACCTTCAGCGAAACGGTAAATGTTCATCCCTGGGAGTATCCCTCCTTGGGCCGTAACAGCCGTCCATCGCTCTACGACCTTGTCCCCTTCGGCGATCAGGTCTTCAATGGTGATGTTGCCAGGGTTATCAGGGTCAAACATTCCCTCGATGAATTGTGTGTAGCTCTCGTAATCGGTAACCGAGGGCCAGATGGGGTCGTGAAAGATGAAGGTGGGGGCTATAAGCTCGAGTGATATGTCCGCGTCCCCTTTATTCCATCCCTCAAGGTCAGCGATACAGAGCGCCTTGTTGGCCTCTGGATCACCGGGGTCGCCGGTTACGTCCGTTGGCTCGCCCCATGGATAATCTTCAGGGTTGCGATGCAGAAAGGGAGGACCGGCCGCCTCCGGTTCAATAAAACCGATCTGCTCCAGCATGCCCAGCATGTCATAACTCCACCAGGCTTCTACAATCTTTCCGCCAGCCAACCGATAGACGTTGACCATCGTCATCGTCACCTGGTTACCGGTAGCTTCGATGCCAAAAAAGTCCCCCTGGTGTGTGCCAGTAGCGGTGTAGCGGGCTCCTACCTTGTCCCCTTCAGCAACCATGTCATGGACCTCGACATGATAGTCCGGGTAGGCGTTAAGGTACTCAACAACCCATCCTTTGTAGCTCTCGAGGTCGGTGACGTCGCCAGGATTGGGGGCAGGGTTCGGATCGTGGTTGACGAAGTCGGCAGCGAAGAGCTCATCTGCTGCGTCCAGGTTCCCTTGGTTCCAGATCTCATCAGCCATACGTTGGACGATCTCCTTGTTCGTCTGAGCATTTGCCTCAAGAACGCCACCCAGAGCCACCAACAGGAACGCCACTAGAGCAATTCTACTGATTCGTGCAAACATAGTTAAAACCTCCTCTTTGTGCCGTGATGTCTCCTCACGGCGGTTCAGTTTCTCCAAGGCTTGCCATTGAGACTGATGTGCCATGCAGGCATCAGTTCTCTTCATACGGAGGAGGAGAGAAGCGGATGATCTTTCTCCCCCCTCCGGTCAGCCTTTCCCTAATTGGAATGCTATTTGAATAGTGATTTGATACGACCCCAACTCGAGGACTGAGCAAGCGGAGCTGCTGGCTTCGACTTCTTGCCCTTACCTACACCACCTGAGCCCGCCATCGACCCATCTCCCGTTATGAAGTTGTCAGTACCCTCGTCAATAACAGTGCCAGAATATCCTCTGACCTGGTTGCCAGATGACCCCTCATCGAAGTAATATGTGCATGCCGCATCCAGGGTGGCAAGATTGTTTCCCAGAAATACATTATCGTCCCCTTCGCTGACATACACACCATAATCTGCTTGCCCACATATCTTATTACCCTGCAGGGTATTGCCACATGGCGTCTTAATGTAAGACCCCATGTACCCTGATTTTTGCAGGCGTATTCCCATAGAGCTGAAAGAGTCATCTTCGCCTATCACCAAGGTATTCCCCTTCAGGGTTGAATTACTTGACCCTCTTAAGTCTATACCCGCTCTCGGGAACCACGGACCGGGTTCACCTTTATCGACCTTCACCGTATTGTGGGCGATCGTGATTCCGTCTGCGGGGTAACCTTCATAGTGGGCTCCGACAAATATACCATGCGTGGTAGCCTCTAGAGTGTTTCCCTCTATAAACACCGTTGCACCGGGAGTACCACGCAGGAAGAGCGCACTACTTAAGGAGCCTTCAGCTCTCAGGTAGTTATCCCTTACGAATATCCGTGGTTCATCGGGACAACTATATATTGCCAAAGGGCAAACGTGCACGAAACCAGGGTCGGCATAGCTAAGATCTATAATGTTATTTTCGAAATACATATCCCCCGTCAGAGGCCCATGTTCCCAAGGAACATCTGTAACCGCCTCTGGCATAATACCATACACCACATGGAACCACGGAAGCTCGGGCATAAATGCTTCCACACCATTGGTAATCACGTTGTCACTGACCCTGGTTGTGCCACCACATTTATAGATAGTTATGGCTATGTACTTGAACCCATCAAACTTCAGGTTCTGGATGGTGACATCTGAGTTAACCTCGACCCTAAAGGGTTCACGACCACCATAGATAGTTGCCCCGTCAACACCGGTGACTGTTACACCATCTGTTGTGATGTTAACTGTGCCCCTGCCTGTACCATCATCCCCGAAATTGAATGTGCCTACCAGATCCACCGTTCCGCCACCCGGATATGTGGTCCCAGAAGAGCCGGTCCCACCATTGATAGCTGCATTAACTTCGTCCACATCGTCCGGGTAAGATCCCGTTCCGGTGACGACAACCCCATACACGGTCCCGATGGAAAAAGCTGTCAACACTGCCAAAGTTGACAGGCTGAATAGAATGAAAGAATGTCTCATCGTTTTCCTCCTTGTTCTGCTGGGTGGTTGCAGGATACCAGCGAGAATAACACTGCTGATTGGTATAAACATACTCGAACACCTCCTTTTGTGCCGTGATGTCTCCTCACGGCGGTTCAGTTTCTCCAAGGCTTGCCATTGAGGCTGATGTTCCGTGCACGCATCACCTCCTTTCATAGGGAGGAGGACAGAGTGGATAGATCCTCAAATCTACAATTCCTCCGCCAGCCCATACTCCTTCAAAAGCGTACTCAAAAACAGCGAGGCCCCACGCAACACCAGTCGGTCTTTAGGCCAGGAATGTAGAAGCTCAATGCCCGCCCGGTCGATAGACCTGACACCTTTCAGGTCCAATACCAGCCGCTCACTCTCCTGGAGTAATCGGGTGCCCTCCTCCTTCAGCAAGGCGACATCCGCACCAGATATCCAGCCATCCAGTCTTAGCACCACCTCCTCTTTTGTCTGTGATATCACTGTAAGCCGCAGCATCTGCATTCCTCCCGGGTTACATACAGTTTATAGTCAAATTTCATGCCAAAAAAATAGCCACCCGAAGCGATTTGCTCCAAGTGGCTGTTTATAATAATCTTACTTTGTTTCAGTTGTACTTAGATCAAGGTAACACGACTCCCTTCAAAGACGGTATTTCGCACCTCGATTCTGGCTCATATTTCCTATGACATTTATCTTCAATGACTTACGAATATAGATCCAAGAGTCGATATATCGACCCATAGTCGATATGTCGACCCTAAGAACGCTTTATGCCCAGCTTTTCCATCCGACTGTAAAGTGTAGATGCAGGCAGGCCCAATAGTGCGGCTGCGCCGTCTTTCCCCTTGATAACCCACCCCGTTCGCTCCAGAACCTTCCGAATGTGCCGGCGTTCGAGCTCCTCCAAAGAGAGAACCTCCTCGGCAGCTCCTTCTGTTAGCCCCGATTCCAGGGCAATGTCCTCCGCGCTGATTGCCGATCCCCGGCACACGACCACTGCCCGCTTCACCGTATGCTCCAGCTCTCTCACATTACCAGGCCAATCATAGGATTGCAGCACAGACAGGGCTTCAGGGGTTAGATGGGTAACCTCCTTGTCCAGATGTGATGCCATACGCTCTATGAAATAGTTGGCCAGCAGCAGTATGTCCTCCCGCCGTTCGCGCAGGAGTGGAAGCTCCACAGGGAACTCCTGCAGCCTAAAGAAGAGATCCTCCCTGAATGTTCCCTCCTTAACCATTTTCTTCAGGTCACGGTTGGTGGCTGCGATCATCCTCACATCGACCTGTAAGGTTTCGGTGCCCCCAACACGCTCGAAGGTCTGCTCCTCCAGAAATCTCAAGAGCTTTGCCTGAGCTGCCA
>CAZTBA010000386.1:0-5874 GCA_964611725.1 uncultured bacterium | reverse complement strand
TCTGCTCTATCCACTCCTTATGCGTCCTGGCAAATTGATACGCATCCAACTCGTCTCAAGATATCGCATGTTAAATATCCATAGTAACATACCTCCTAAGTGGGTTAGAAAACGACAAACATTCCCTTGTAGCCAGGAATAAGAAGTTCAAGTTCGGTGCGGCCACCTGATATTCGGCTCCCACCCCCCCCTCCATATATCATGCCGGTTTCGGGACTCCATAGCTCGGGCTTTCCTATGAGACGGAATGAAGCCCTCATCTCAACCGGTGCGGAAGAAGTGTTCACAATGAAATATATATCGCGCCCTCCCTTAACGCGATGGAGATAAATTACGTCAGGATTGGGAGGCGCCAGAGTCATGTCAGGAACTATCGAATCATTCAGGGAGTCTATCAAAGCTTCCCTTCCATTCGTAATCAGTTTTGCCACCCCTTTCAGGCCACCGCCAAAGATTCTCCTGACACTCTCTTTCACCTCCCCGTCATCAAGTCTGAGCCCTGCAGCGATCTCGGGAAGGGACCTCACAAAAATCGCTGTTCCACCATCTGATACGAAATCCTCTATCTTTAGGATAGTATGAGGTATTATAGCATCCATAGGAGGGATCACAATGGTGCTGTGCCTCTCGCCATTCAGAACCAGAGTCCCATCCTCAATTGAAGCTTCCCTCAATGCGCGATCATCAACATAATCGTAATCAATCTGATTTGTTATAAGTGCTCTTGATATTTCCAGAAATTCATTTTCCATGAACTTCAGAAACTCGTTCGGGTGTGGATCGTAGAAGGATCTACCTGTGGGGTAGAAATTGGCCCATGCCGATGTTATCGGGTAAAGAACTGCCACGTCGGCCACATGTTTTCCCCCTGTAAGCACCACTGCCAGGCGTCCTACACAATCATTGAATAGCTTGTATTCCTCAGCCCCCACATCCCCAATCTCATCGGAGCGTTTAAGATACGAATCCCATTGGTAATATGAGGTGATCCTGTTTATCCCCATTGCATACTGGATATTGAGCGCCCCGATCATTTCATCTACCGATACCGGCCTACCGGCTGCCCTCTGGACATATTCGGAGGTTTCGCTCATAGTCAGTTCCTTCCCCGATATATGGGCCGCCGAACTTATGAACTTTGGTACCAGGAGTTCTCTTCCTCCCATTATCTCCTGTGGAACTGAGTCAAGCATATCTATTCCAGGTATATCCATTCTCCTCAATGATTCGAAGAGACTCCCTTCAAGATAGATATGCCATACGAGGTTCTCCTCGCCGAGGAGGTGTCCGGTGGAGGCGATCATGTGTGCCCTGCACCAATCCTGGATCTGGCCGAAGTAATTTTCGGCACACATTCTGGAGATCACATCGTAAAAATCGCAGCGGACCTTCTTGCAGTCGGTCTCAGAGCCTTCAAAGAGCCTATCAAGATGCTGGATGATACTGTAACCCTTCTCTTTCTCAAACACATCTGGCAGTTCCTTCTGCCAGGGAACAACGGGCTGGCACTCCCCTTCAGGATTTATATGATAGTTCATAAGGGAAGGTTCGTCGGTGAAAATGGCAGAGAAATAGCTGCTGAGCTCTTCCCTGAACCTGCGAGCATATTCTTCATGGGTTATATCCACAAATCTTGCCACGGCATCCCTGTCGATGATATTTATGTAATGTCTGTTCTCATACAGGTTTTCCGTAGCATGGGTCCCTTCATAGAGAGTAATTTCCCTGAAAACCGCACCTCCGGAGCTATCTTTCATACGAGTGAGCCCGATTGCTTCGAACTCGGGGTGACCTTCGAGCGTCAGGCCCCCTGCGGTCCCGCTTGGATAACCCTTTTCGTCGTAAAGCCAGATCACGAATCCGAGCCTCTTGGCCTCTTTGACCCCATCTCTTAGGATCTCCCATTGCCCTTCATCAAACATATAGTTTTCCAATCCGATATTGACTACTACTCCTCCTATTCCCATATCTTTCAGGCCCATAAGACTCGCCCTGATCCCCAAGCCCTCAATCTGGCCAAATCCATGTATCATCTGGAGGGGCCTGTATTCGAATGGTGGATTCCTGAAATCTCTCTCCATAGCCTCACCTCTTGAAATTCCGTCAGAACGAACTCCGAAAATCTACAACACGATATTCAGTTGACGGAAGCATCTGTATGTATCATTAAGGTACTGTTTGAAAATGAGATAAGGAAACACTCATAAGCCATTACCTTACAGCCACCAACACTGTGCCAGAACATCCCGGTCGCCGGCGGAGTCACGGTCCTGCCAAAATACGATCTACCACCTGCTGCCGATATTCGGGCGAGAGCGTCTTGAAGTAAGCGCTGTACCCTGTTACCCTTACCACAAGGTCCGGATACTTGTATGGATCGGCGTGAGCTTCCAGGATCTGTTCCTTGGAAATTACATTGATGTTAATCAGCGTTCCGCCAAGATCGTTATGAGCTTTGATCAAAGCTTCAACTGCCTCGATGCCGCCTATTCCATAGACAAGATTCCTGTCCAGATCAAGTTGCAGTGGAGTAGTATTGCCCCAACGAGGTTGAACAGTTGCAACGGCGTTTGACTTTGCTGTAGGGGTGCCACCGCCGTCGGGCATGAACCCCGGATCAGGATTGGCACTGTGAGAAATGGGTTCACCAGCGCGGCGTCCATTTGGGGTAGCACCCAGGTTTTTACCCAAAAGTGCGACTACCCCGTGAGAGAATAGACCGGGAATAACTGTATAACCTTCCGGGGTGGGTGTACCGCGCATCAGATCGGAGTAAAGGTCCGCAACCCGCTTAGCCCACCAGTCAGCACGCGAACCGCCTGATCCGAAGCGGGAAATATTTCTAAGCATCTGGCGAACATCCTCAGCGCCGGCGTAATCATTCTCCAAATGTCGGGCAAGTTTTTCCCAGGTGAGTCTTTTCTCATTGACAACTCGTTGTTCCACCGCTGCGAAGGAATCTGCCACGGTTGCCAAGCCCACGCCGGCGCAGCTAAGGTTATAGATGTCCACACCTCCCTCAGCAACGTCGAGACCCCGCTCGACAGTCCCATGCATGAACAGGTTAAGCACGATCTCCGGGAAATTTCGCGACTGGTGTGCCATATGCCAGTCAAAGCCTCTTTTAAGGGTGTCAACGGCAATACCCAAATGATAGACATACCGATTCCACAGTATCTCCATATTTCGGGAAGAACCGGATTCCATCACATCATGGAAGGCATGCAGGAATGGCGAAACCAAACATACCCTCGAGACATCCTGCAGGCAGTACTCGATCCCGGGAAGAGCAGTCCAGTTGCAGCCCACTTTCGCTCGCATGCGGGCTACCTGCAGCGGTACACCGTTTCGAGCGTATCCCTCGTCTAAGCTTTTCGAGCAGGCAAAGGAACAACCCGTTCCATCCTCAAACAGATATTTTACAGCCCTCCGAAGGAGCTCGGGATTCAGCTTATCATGGACACGAACTGCAATGTTGGACGGAATTTGCAGACGGTGCATGGCTTCAATGATCAGGAAGGAGACCGGGCTGGTCAGGTCATGTCCGTCGACAGGAGCCGGTCCACCTATCTGTGAATAGTGAGTATCATTGAAGAACAGGCTCGCAATATGCCAGATAACCTCTTCATCGTCCGTCTTGCCAGCCGCCTGGTCGCTTTCATAGTAGGGTCGAAGCAACTCGTCAAGCTGTCCCAGCCCTCCTCCACCCGCCCACATGCGATCGACGGATTGAAACCACGCAAGGAACTGGCAGGCCTCACGAAGAGTCCGGGGAGGATTGCTGACGAGCCACTCGTTCATATCTGCGATTTCGAGGAGGTTATTCCTCAAAACGGGATTCTCTTCAGACTCCGCCATCTCCCGAGCTTTCACAACATGCCGTTGAATCCATTTTTGGATTCCGAGAACAACAGCCTCCTCACCCTCATAGAACGAGGGATCCCAAGGTTTATTGATGCCGCGATAGTAACGAATCTTTTCCAAAAGGCCACCCCAACCTAACTTCAGACCAATCCGCAGATCCGGACCGAGGTGATGCGATGCACCGATCCCGGTCTGGCGAAAGTTGTATTTCTTATGTAGATCTACGAGATGGGTAGGGGCATCTTCGGGACGCCAGCCTCCGATCCCGCGGGGGCCAGACACCCAGGCCCCGGCCAGGGAACTCATCGGATGGATATACACGGGATGCACCGCCAACCATTCACGGAAATTCTCACCGCAACACTTGATCCCATAGCAACCGCCGCTGGGATGGTTGGATTTGGGAACAAACTCTATCGGTTCATACCACGGAATGCAACCATGATCATCAATGTCAAAAAAGCCATTCAACCTGACTTTTTCCTCTGTGTGAGCAGACTTAGTTCTGCGAAGGGCTTCGATTCGGGCTTGGTAAGGAAGGTCCTGATCTGTTAGTATAGTCATTTTGGGCTTTCCCCTGGATTATTTGTGCTCTGCGAAAACCGGTCATAGCTTGACTTCTCTCACGAATGCCCTGGCAGCTCTCGCCAGCTCACGCATTCGCTCCCTTGTCGGTGTATAAAAACTGAGCTCCTCCTGCAGACCCAAGCTCTTGCGTTTCGAATTGCCAAGATTGTGATGAGGCAATAGCTCATAATACAGCAGTCCCTCAATATCTTTTATAAAACTGGCGATATTGGAGATCTCCTCTTCGGTATCGTTAACCCCGCCTATCACGGGCGTTCTAACAATTATCGGTCGCTGTGAGGCACTCAATTTCAACAAGTTATCACATATCTGATTTAACCCTTTTCCGATGTACCGCAAGTGAAGTTCAGGATCGAAGACTTTGAGATCGTACATAATCAGGTCAATATAAGGGAGAACTTCCTCAAGATATGCCCACTTGTAGTTACCCGCAGTCTCAACAGCAGTATGAATATCGCACTCCTTGCACCGCCGCAACAACGCCAACAGAAAGTCCTTCTGCAAAACAGGTTCACCACCGGAAAATGTGACACCCCCCTTTGAACGCTTATAATAGGCCCTGTCCCCCAGAATTTCCTCCATTACTTCGTCAACACCCATGGACTTTCCGGCCATCACAAGTGCTCCCGCGAAGCACTCTTCAACACACTTGCCGCACAGGCTGCAAAACTCACGGTGGTACACCTTCTCCCCGTTTACAATCTCATGAGCATGCGTGGCACAAATGCTAACACATCGGCCACAGCCAATACACCTGTCGGGGAACACCTGTAACTCCACTCCAGGCCGTATGGATTCCGGGTTGTGACACCAAATACAGGCGTTCGTACAGCCCTTAAAGAATACAGTTGTTCGAATACCAGGACCATCATGTGTTGAGAACTTCTGAATGTTAAATACGATGCCATTCATATCCTTAAAGACCTGCACTCAGAGAGAGCACTACCGGCCCGAAGACTATGCCGCCGTTCTGATCCTGCTGCAATATGGCCACTGTCCGTTCTCCATGTCTGTGGCTGCTATTGTTGAAAGAAAGGTATAGCCTCTTTTCTAATTCGCTTATTTTAAAACCTTTTACAATAATTTCTTTGCTGTCCAATAATCGGACTGTACCTCAAGGGTTTGATACATAGATAATATCAAAAACAGGCTTTAATCCTTTCAATCATAACAATAAGTAATTCCTGGTTCAAAATGCTTAGTTCGACATGTCAAATCGATTTGACATACTGAATATACTTTTCTGAATGTTTTCTGTCAAGGATTTTTGAATGTCGATCCTCTCGAATTTTGTCAGATGGTACCCAAGGCTGCAAGGTAGTGTAAGAGATTTTTTTCCCTAAATAAGGATATTATTACCCCCTTAAGCAGTAATTTCCGGTTAGAAAATTGCATGGAGACTGAGCCATAGAGAAAGCTCTT
>CAZTBA010000385.1:0-5902 GCA_964611725.1 uncultured bacterium | reverse complement strand
ATGGCATTCCTCCGCCGCTCACGAGCGGCGGTATCCTGCCATATATTTTATGAATGTCGTTGCGACGCAGGGACGCCTATGTGGGGCGTCTCCGAAAAGCCCGGATTACTCTGCGGTCGTCGGGGCTGGGAAAAAAGCTGTCGAAACGGATGGGACAGAAGGAGGACGTGATATGCGGAGAGACCGTATTTTGGAGATTGTGAAGCTCTGTTTGGCGATCGACAAGATCGCCCAGAAGACATATTCCAGGCTCGCAGATCTCTGCGAAACCGACGAACTGTGCCAGTTCTGGCACGAAATGTCGCGGCAGGAAGAAGCTCATGTCGAGTTCTGGCAGAGGCTCAAACTCATGGGAGGGCGTGCGGCCTTGCCAGAAGTGTTTGACGATCCGGACGCAGTCGTTGATGAACTCAGAGAGATCGAAGCCAAAGCCAGCAACCTATTGAAGCAGTACGAAAGGACACACCGCGTCTCAGATGCCTTTGTCGTTGCCTACCGCCTGGAATTCTATCTACTCCATCCGGCATTTGAGTTCCTTTTCCATTCTATGCGAGCAATCGCTGGTGAACCTAATCCCGAAGATGAATACGAAACGCATATAAATTATCTCATAGATATGCTTGTCGAACATGGCGAGGTGACCCCGGAACTGGAACTGCTTGGCGAAACCCTGCGACGGCTATGGAAGGAGAATAAGTCACTGGCCTATCAAGCCACAAGGGATTATCTCACCGGCTTACTGAACAGGCGAGGCTTTTTCTCCCTTGCCACTCAACTCGCGAACTTAGCCCAGCGAAACAAATTCACCATCGCCGTAGCTATGATAGACATCGATGACTTCAAAGCAATCAACGATGAGCATGGCCACGATGTCGGTGACGCAGTATTGAAGGATACTGCCGATGTCCTGACGTCAGCAGTGAGATCCTCGGACATTATCGGGAGATACGGAGGGGAGGAGTTCATCATATTCTTCCCGTCAACAGATCACGAGGCCGTGGGGAAGATCGCCGAGAAAATACGCGGGCTTGTCGAATCCTCGACCCCACAGGGTATCCGCACCACGGTCAGCATCGGCACTGCACACGGTCAAATCAGATCGGATATTCCAAAGGAACTCCAGGCCATAATCCGGCGAGCAGACTCGGCGCTTTATGCAGCAAAGCGTGGAGGGAAGAACAGGGTCGTCGTAGGCAATCGAGACAACGAAGGTCACCCCTGAAACCCGAGATGAGATAGACACGCTCTGTTTGCCGCCTCTCGCGGATTATCTTTAGCAGCCGGTCAACTAAAACGAGATGTCAACCAGTTCGGAGGAAGTCCGGCCCCAACCATTGTTTCGATCCCCGATGAACCTGGCCTTGTGTCATCAAAGGTCGGCAACAAAAGGAGGCAAGCTATGGGTCACAAAGCACTATCCATCGCGTTCGTCGCCCCGGCATTGTGCCTGTTCTTACTGGCCGGATCGGTACGTAGTGGAAGCTCGGCACAGGTTGCCAACACCGATTCCACGCTCAAAATCCTCGAGTCGGCATATAAGGCGGGCATCTTGACCGAAGACGAGTACCGGAAAAAAAGAGCTGAAATATTGGGCCCCGAGGGAAAAAGTCAGGCATCCACCAGCGTCAATACAGCACCGGCAAAACAGTCCGGCAACGTTTACCGCCACCCCACCGGCATATCGGTCTGGTATCCGTCCGGCTGGCAGGCCAAGATGCTTGAGGGTATACTTCAGATCGTCCCGCCGGGAGTTGGCGATTCCGCCGAAACCTTCGAATCCTACTTTATCACTGCCGAAAGTGTCGCCGGTATGGGGATTAACCATCCGAACCACCCCGAGGTGTTGCAGTACCTGGAAGAGCAGATGCAGATGCTCGGTGCGGAGCTGGGTGTATTTTTCCAGCGCAGCAGTGAGGTAATCCCGATTACCATAGGCCAGGGCAAGGGACAGGGCATAAAGGTCGACTGGACGGCACAATCCAATGTTGGCCCGGTGAAGGCCAGCACCTATGTCTGCATCATCCGTGACTACGGGTTGGTGCTCGCAGGCGTCGGCGTAAAAGACCTCCTTGCCCGCCGCGAAAAGGACATTTTGCGCATCTTCGCTTCCCTCAGTGTAGGAGAAGGTAAATTGGATTCCCGATTGGTCGGTACCTGGAAGTTAACCTCGACCCATTCTCTGCGGAATGAATCGGTTTGGGAAACCGACTATTCCAGGGCTCAAATGGTTTCGGAAACCCAGAGCACTCTTTCCTTTCACCCTGATGGCAACTGGACCAGAGAGGACAAGTCGGAGATGATAGTCGGTGCCGGCCCCGTATGGTTGGAAAGCAAGGACAGGTCTGGCCAGAGGGGACGCTGGAATGCGGACGGTGGTCACCTTTTCATGCTCTGGGAGGATGAATCCTTCGAAGACTACCAGTACCGGTTCGAAGGAAACCAATTGAAACTGAAAACCGGCAAAACCGCTCAGATTTGGACCCGTACACAATAGAATCGCTTCAGTCTTATGCTGTGGTAAACAAGTATAGATAGTCGTTTCTTGAGGGAACCGATGCCTTTGGATAAAAAAACCACAGGCAGGATGCCAGTGACACCTCCTTCTCAAAGCGACACAGGCTTCCAGCCTGTCAGAAACATTTTCAAACCCTTGGACAAAGACACGCAAATCGTGCGCCGTGGCCGCAACCTTCCGCACTGGGAACAAACGAATTGCACGGACTTTGTCACATTCCGTCTTGCCGATTCTCTACCTCAAACTGAGCTGGACAAACTGAGTGAGGAAAAGGAGGTCTGGCTGTGCCATCACCCCGAGCCCTGGACCGCAGAAGACCGGCAAGAGTATTACCACCGATTTGCTTCTCGTGTTGATAGATGGTTGGATGCCGGCCATGGCTCCTGTGTGCTCAAGGATCCGGAAACCGGCCATATTGTAGAATCAGCTCTGCACTATTTTGACGGCGACCGTTACTTCCTGGACGAATTCGTTGTGATGCCTAATCATGTTCATGTCCTGTTTATGCCTATCGGCGATCATAGCCTCGGCTCGATTCTGCATTCCTGGAAATCCTTCACTGCAAATCGTATAAACAAGCTATTGAATAGATCAGGAACCTTATGGATGGACGAGAGTTTTGACCATATCGTTCGAAGCTGGGAGCGACTGGAATTCTTTCGGGAATATATCCGGCAGAATCCGGCAAAAACTGATTTAAGAAAAGGCCATTATATACACGGACGCGGGAAGTTCGGAATAAGAAGACAGCAAGTAGAGAATGACGCACAGACAGGATGCCTGTGATACCTTATCTAAAATGCGACACAGGCTTCCAGCCTGTGAACTAAAACATAAGAAGTTTCCGGTCACCATGCACAGACAAGGAGAGCAGAATGGCTGATCCAGGCGCCGCCGTACCCCGATATCTCGCAGGCTACGAAAACCTTTACGCCGAGAACCCCCACGAAGCCACTCTGGCATGGTTTGCCGAAGCCAGATTCGGCCTTTTCATGCATTATGGGCTTTACAGCATTCTTGGCAGAGGTGAGTGGGTAATGTTTCAGGAGAAGATCCGGCTCAGCGAATACGAGAAGCTCAGGGACCAGTTTCTCGCTGAGAGATTTGACGCGGATTTCATCACTGATATGGCGGCAGAGGCCGGCATGAAATACATAAATATCACTGCCCGCCACCACGACAGCTTTTGCTTGTTTGACAGCAGTGTGTATGACTACAACAGCGTCCAGTCTCCCGCGAGGCGGGATCTCATCGGTGAACTTTCGGAACAATGCGCCAGGAAAAAGCTGGGATTCTTCATATATTACTCATATGCATTGGACTGGCGACACCCGTACTTCTATTCACGTGAGCATTTCTTTGCGGCACGGCCGGATTACCAGCCGCCGGAACCCCGGTATAAATGGACAAGGGATGAGGATTTCGATCACTATATTCAATTCGTGCACGTGCAGATTCGCGAATTGCTGACCGGCTACGGTCCGATAGCCGGGATCTGGCTCGATCCCATAATGGGGTACTATGCTCGCCCGGACCTGTTTCCCATTCAGGAAACCTATGCTATGATCCGTGAACTTCAGCCCCAGGCGCTTATCAGTTTCAAGCAGGGTGCAACCGGGACAGAAGACTTTGCCGCACCCGAGAAATCCGGACGTTCGCTGGCGGATGCGGCCCGCGAGCTAATCGGACCTGAAGCAGCCGAGGTAGCACAGCAGGCATGGGAAAGGAACAGGCACAAACACAATGAGATCTGCGATAAACTGCAACCAAACGCCTGGGGTTATCAAAAGGCTGATGATACCAGTCACAGGACGGCGGCTGAGGTGAAACAGATGCTGGATGCGGCCGAAGAGCAGAACTGTAATCTTCTACTAAACACGGGACCATTACCGGATGGTTCGATTCACCCAATGGACATCAAAACTTTGAAAGAAGTTGGCCAGCAGCTTTAGCGAAAGGACACACCTGCAGCCAGCGGCAAAGATCAAAACGACTTAGTAAGAAGACCTGTCCGTCCACGTGTTTAACATCGAGACAATACACTGGGAGCTGCCATAAAGTCAACTTTTTGGCTACGACATAGGAGGAGAGCCATGTTTGACAAGCACCGCAGGAGGCGGGTGATCTATAATGACGACGCCGATCAGCAGTTTGCAGAGGTGCAGGGGAGCTACGGTTACCGGATCACTGACGATCAATCCTTCATCGACTCACGTACGACACCGGTGTTCGACACCCACGTGGATACCTACGTATGGTGT
The DNA here is from genome assembly GCA_964611725.1 of uncultured bacterium. Classification (GTDB taxonomy): domain Bacteria; phylum Latescibacterota; class CAZTBA01; order CAZTBA01; family CAZTBA01; genus CAZTBA01. The sequence continues at coordinate 1,126 of CAZTBA010000385.1, read as the reverse complement.
CTGGGAAACGGGGCCGATCCGCCCTGGGGAGGCAAGCACACCACGGTGCTCCCGTGTCTGGGATCCCATACACGGGCGACGGACCTGATCGTCGATGCCTGTCACCACCATGGAATGGAGATATGGGGTTCTTTACGCATGAACGACATCCATGATTCCTTCCGGGCCGGCAATTTGGAGGACACCGATGACCCGGTGAAGGCCCAGCATCCAGAGTGGATGATCGAACCTCCGGAGCGTCTCGAGCTACCGGATAGCGTGATGGACCGCTATCTGTGGTCGGCCTTCAATTACGCGATGACCGGAGTGCGGGAGTACCGCCTGGATTTCATCGAGAAAACGGCATCGGCCCACGACTTCGACGGATATGAGTTGGACTTCACGCGATTCATCTGGAACTTCCCACTGGGACAGGAACGCGGGCACGCTCACCACATGACCAGCCTGGTGCGTCAGGTGAGGAGGGCACTCGACGCCATCGGCAGGAGCCGGGGCCGTCCCTACACGCTCGCCGTCCATGTCTTCGACTCCCCTGAGATCTGCCTGAACCTGGGACTGGACGTGGAGGGCTGGCTGGACGAAGGGCTGGTGGACGTGCTGGCGGTAGGCATGGGATACATGCCCTGGGCGCTGGGGCTCGACCAGTGGGTGGGGCTCGGTCACCGCTACGGAATGCCGGTGTACCCATCCATCAACACCAATACCCTCGGAAGAGAATGGACGAAGCTCCACGGCAGGCCTGTCTATCACGAGGCCTTGCGGGCTACAGTAGCGCACTACTGGCAGGCCGGGGCAGATGGCCAGTACGTCTTCAACCTGTTCTGTCAACAGGATAAACACGTGGCGGGACTGGACCCGGACTACATCTATGCCCCACTGAGGGAGATCGGCGATCCGGTAGCACTGCGTGGCAAAGACAAAATCTATGCCATCCAGCCGGTGGCAGACCGAGGGTTCTGCGAGCATGGTTCGGCACCCGCCACCCTCCCGGTTGCCCTGGATACGAATGAGCATGTTCTCCCTCTGCAGATCGGGTCGGACGCAGTCGATACAGGAGCCCAATTCAGGATCAGGGTGTTGGTCAGCGGCGGTGACGACAAGGTCTGGCTGCGCCTGAACCACAAGC
>CAZTBA010000384.1:0-5909 GCA_964611725.1 uncultured bacterium | reverse complement strand
CTATCCAGGTTCTCTCGACAGCAGCCCAGATATTTCTTTCAAGGGGCCTCGAGACCAGCGAGGTGAGACCGGTGAAAAGCTCCCTCGATTCGTAAACGAGCGCGCTCCCGCGGGCTGTCGCCGCCAGTCCTGCGGTGTTCAGCGTGTATACATCGTGTGCGTGGTAAACATCGGCTCTGAGCTTAATTGCTGGAACCAGCGAGGCGATCTGATATTGCACAAACTTCCATTTCGCCCATCTTTCGGGATCAACCCTCACCCTTATGACCCGAAGCCCGTCGATCTCCTCCTCCTCAGGCTCCCTCCCGAAGGCGACCCCACGCGCCGTAAGCCGATGTCCCATCCCTATGAGTGTCGATGCCTCGCGAAGCGTTCTCGAATCCCCTATGAAATTGCCGAACCTCGTAAAGCAGATCCTCATGTATCACTCCTTCCCAGCAAAGGGCCGAATCTCCACATAAGGGCAATAAATACGGCTGAGAAAGCGATCGCCCCGAGGACAAGGGAGATCCACCTGCTTTCCGACATAAAGAGAAAGGGGAGCAAAGTCACACCAGAGGCAACCGAAATCGCCGCCAGCCTGATGAGCCTTCCCCAGGGTATCACCTCAGAGACATTGACCTTAAGAATGGACATTATTATACACATAAGGAAAGTAACGTGGACGTAGGTCATGAAGCTTGTCGCTACGGCCGGACCGAGGAAGCCGACTGATCTCACCAGTATCAGACTCAGGATAAGGTTCCCCGTCAGATCTATGATTGCTCCCCAGAGGACAAGCTTGGGCCTCCCCATGGCCATAAGCACAGGACCGTAGAAGGCAACCCTAAGGGGAAACATAAGGAGATATACCCTAAAAGGTGCAGCAGCGCTCAGATACTTCTCTGAGAAGGCCACAACCATAATCCTTTCGGCGAAGATAAATCCGAAGATAAAGACCGGGAATATGATAGTCCCCACCCTGACCATGGATGCGTGCCATAGTCCAAGAAGCTCAGAGATCTTGTCCCTGTGGTGGAGCCGTGCAAGCTCCGGTATCATAACCGAGTTTACCGAGCCGAGGAGTATCCCGACGAAAGGTATCTCCATGGCACCAACAGAGTAGACAGCGAAAAGCCCCGGATCATGAAAATAGAAAGATATCACCATCTTGTCGAGCCAGAGGGTGGCCATGCCGACCGCAGCGCTTACCCCGATCGGGAGTGCATAGGAGAACTGCTGTCTGAAAAGATCGGGATCTACAGCTTGGATATTCCCCAAGGTGATAAGGAAGCCGGCCACAGCGACAAGCTTCAGAAGTCCCAAAAGTGCAAGCAAGCGGAAGATGGTCCCGATGCTCCCTCCCAGGAGGATTGGGGTCACCACCGATGCCAAAAGCGCCACAGAATGGGAAAGGGAGATCGCAAGCTGAAATTTGACCTTCCTTTCGGATATGAGCAGGGGATCAATAAATCCGAAAGCTATCGAAGACCAGGAGTAGATCGAAAAATATCTCAGGTAATCGGCGAGGAAAGGGTTGTTGAAGGCACGTCCTATGGGAGAAGCGAGTGCGAAGAGGAGAAGCCCCAGCCCAGCTCCTGAGAGGATGAGAAAAAGCACAGTCCCCCTCAAAAGCGAGTTTTTCTTCTCTCCTTCGAGCCTTGGAAGGAAATAGAAGAGACTTGCCGGAAAACCGAGAAAAAAGAGAGGGCTTAGTGCGCTTAGAAGGAGCCAGGTCTGCTGGTAGCCCCCGAAGAGTTCCTTTGCTAAGAGGTTTGCCAGGGCTATGGTTATGGCAAGCCGAACCCCGGCGTCGACCATTCTACCTAATCCCACTAACCCGACGCGCCTTGTCAGGGTCCGGATTTGCGTTGATAAGTTATCTTCGCGGGGAACGGGCATAGATTAAGCTCTACCAGGATGAGAACTTGAGCAGAAGTTCCATAACGAGTCCGGAGATCGTCGGCATCGCCAGGTTATCGTTTATCACTCCCGGGACAAGTTCAACTATGGTGGCCACGAGTGCCCCGGCTATCGCTATCCTCATTTCCAATATCGGGATGAAGAAAGCTACAAGCACACAGGCCAGGAGGCAGGACAGGGATCCCACTAGGCTCTTGTTCTTCCAGATTTTCGTCTTCCCGAAATGCGATCCCACAAGTGAGGCGGCTGAATCTCCGAGTATTAAGAAGAGTACGGCAAGCGCAGCCACCTCTCTGCTGTAGCAGACGACACAGATGAGCGAGGCCAGGAACAGATAGGTGGCCCCTGTCAGCCTCTGGGATTGTTCATCCTCCCTGAGAAGCTCCCCGAAAACCTCAGAGAACGACCTGCGGAACCTTGCCGAGAACACCCTTAGCAGGTCTATCCCAAGGCAGGTGAAGGCAAAAAAAGCGACTATAACTGTAGCGACATTTGACTCTATGAAGTATATCGCTACCGGTATTGAAAGCGAGGAGATATGTATAAACTTGCGCGCGAACTCGTTTACATTCAGGCCATTCCGTTTTACTTCCGACTTTTCGAGTTCCCACCTCTCCTTCAACTTTTCAGCATGCATATCTATGTCGCGCTTTATATCGTCTATATCCCTCTTTATATCATCTATATCCTTTTTTGTGTGTTTCCTTTTCAAGCTGTTCCTCCGATCCTCTAAAACGTAGGTCCAATACCTGCTATAACCCCGGGTCTTGCCTTACGAGAAATCTCCATCCCGATTCCACCTTTCAAAACTACGGGGAACTTGCCCAACAAATATACCCTGTTCCTCAGGATCATTCCTGAGGTCATGACTCCTTCCCTGCCAGATTCCTCAAGGAAAACCATGCCCCAATCGACAAAAGGTGAGAGCGTCAGCCCCTCAAAGTACAACTTCGGGACACTAATCCCGAGATCCATCGTCAGCGGGACCCTGTACTCCAGGTTTACGGAGAGGAATCCCCTCCCTTCGATCTTACGCCTCATTCCCCTCACCGGTCCCCTCCACGACCCGAATCCGGGCATATACTGGGGGATGAGATCTCCTTCCTGAAAGAGGGAGCAAAGCCTTATGCCGGCAATATGCCTGCGGCCCTTCAGAACCTCTTTCCTGAAACCAAAGGAAGCAGAGTACCTCAAAAAATCGAGGTCGCTCAGCCATTTCGACATCTCAAATCCGGCCTCTAAACTCCATCCTCCTCCGGGATTTATGTCGCCCATAACATCGGGATCGGACCTCAGCCACCCGTAACCGAGAGAGATTAAGGTTAGGTCCCCGAGGAAGAAATCCGAACTTTCAGGTTCTTCCTTCCCCTTCCTGAGAACGAACCCTTCCCTATGGAGGCCAAGCTCCGCAACGTGTTCCGAATATAACGAGCCACGGGGGCTGAACGGCAAATCTGCTTTCACCCCTAAGGTAGTGTGGCAGTACCAGATGCTGTCTTCCGTAGCTTCGGTATTAAGACTGGTCAGATCCTGCGCTGTCAGTCTGAGAAGCGCCGGAAACCGCGAGTTTACGTAATCTATGTAAAAGTCAAAATTACGATTTAAGGGATTATACAGGAAATAACTCCCGAAATTATGTATCCCCACAGGATCCCCGGACATGCTCAGGAATCCGAACTGGGTTCCTTCCTCGTCCACACCAAGCCAGGGAAGGAAGAGAAAGGACCTGAGGTTCAGAAGCGGATGGTAGGTACCTTCGGAAAGTATCTCAGGGTTCGCGTAAGGTCTGTTTCTAACCTCAAAAAGTGGTGACGCGACATTAGACCATCGCGGAAAGGTTGTCTCGGGAAGCAATGGACTCTTTCTCCTATCAGGATCCACTATATATGCCCGGATATTATCCCTCCCGCCGAACGAAATAGCCGCGATGCCACTCCCATCCGGATTCCAGGAAGGATTGAAAAGCCCGTTCCACACATCGGTCACCTGGACCGTTTCCCCCCCATAGGGACTAACCATAAACAGGTTAGGCCTGCCACCTGACCTGTACGATACGAAAGTTATCGTGGAACCGTCGGGGGACCAGGAAGGAGAACGATCGTCAGACGGATCATCCGTAAGCCACCTCAAACCTTCCCGGTCCCTCTCTATAACGAATATGTCCCTCCTAAGTTCCGGTTCAAATCCCGTGCAGGCTATCATGGAACCATCGGGGGACCAGGAAGGAGTTGATATCTGCATCCATCCATGAGGCGAGAAGATCACCTCAACCTGGGAGGTCACGACATTATAGGCCATAAGCTCAGATCTCCCGCCGGATTTGTTCACGAACGCTATTTTGAGCCCGTCGGGAGACCACGAGGGATCCTCACCCCTCTTCACTTCCTTTATCATCACCTTACGCCTTGCGGCGATGTCGGCCGTGAACAGCCGTTTTAGGATGGAGCCGTGATCCGATCTAAGGGACTTTGAGTAAACGAGCTTTCTCCCATCGGGGGACCACGAAAACCACGAGTCTATATCCCCTCTATCAAGATTCCACACCTGACCATCCTCCTCCAGCACGTACAGCCTAACTATCCATTCATCCATGTTCTCGATACCTGTGAACGCTATACGGCTTCCGTCAGGGGAGAACCTCACACCCTGGACATTATCTATTCCGAGATCGAGCTTTCTGCCGATATCTTCCGGTTCCTCAAACCGGTTCAGAACATTTCCGTAATGATCCTCAAGCTCCTCTCTCCACCTCAGAAACAGCTCCTTCTGCCTCAGCCGAGTAACCTTTGAAAGTGCCCAGTCGAAGCTCAAGGGGAAGAGGGAGAAATTCCTTAATATGTCAGCTATAGCTTCAGATCCCCAGTTGGAGACTATGAAGCGGACTAACCCGTGCCCCTCTTCATAGATCATCCTGGAGCCTATCTGGTCCGTTCCTATGAAACCGGAGAGCTTCCCCATTGGTACCAGGTCACCATTTGCCTCTGAGGCCCTGAGCAGGAGATCACGGTTCTCATCCCATCTCTCCGCTTCGTACTGCGCTATTCCCTCTATGAACCAGATCGGCATAAGATCCACCGATGCTATCTCAACAGCCTTAAAAGGGAGCAGGCTTGCAGCATAGAAAGTTACTATGTGGGCGAACTCATGGCATATTATCCTCCTCAACCACGACATATCGCCGGTTGTAAACTTGTCCTCGGACCTTGCCCACACAAATATTCGGTTCATACCCAATGAGGAGAAACCGTTCGATACGTCATCCGTATCAGCGATAACTATAGGCGTCCTCCCATCCGGCTCAGCACCGAGATCGGAAGTTATTGGTCCGTATGCGGATTCAGCGATCTCGGCGCAGTAGGCGGCCAATTCCCTGAGCCCCGAGTGATATATGACCCTGAAATGTTCGGTGTCCATATAATGCCAGGAAAGCTCTGGGTGGTTTCTCCCGTAGGGGAGAATTCCATAGGATACGATCGGGCTGAGCAGGATAGGCAGCAGAAGCAATACAATAAGTCTGCGTTTCCATGCTTTCATAGATCTACTTCTCACTGAAGAAAAACTGTATCAACGCGACTATAAATATGAAGATCCCGCCCAAAATATAGAAGGCTACACATATCTGGCCTACCCTGTCGCTCAACATGCCCTCAGTCACAAGGAAATACCTGAGCCCGGTGCCAAGAGCTATAAGCAAGACCAGCATTATGACCAACTTCCATTTCCTGAGGATCCCAAGTATTCCGAGGAGTGACAGGACAACGGAAACCTTGGGATCACCCCAATCGATCTCCTGTAAAGCCTCAACACCCATCTTGAGAGTCTCCATATCTCAACCTCCTCTTGAGTGCCAAAATCGCCTATAAATATAACCCATACAAAACCCCTGTCAACAATTTTCGCTAAGCAAAACCTGAGAACTACGCCGGTCTGAAAAGCCAAGGGGGTACCCGCCCCCTCCAGCCATAATGGCATATAAGGGTGATATTATGACACTATGGCATAAAAAG
>CAZTBA010000383.1:0-5914 GCA_964611725.1 uncultured bacterium | reverse complement strand
AATTCATTTACTGTGTAGTCTTTTTCCCAATTCATAGTAGATAAGGGGTGTTAAGCTGCATCCCGCGCTCAGAGAGGAAACCTTTGGCTCCCGGGGCGAGCACGGGACACCAGCCGCCAAGCAGGGCTAGCTTCAACGACCGGTTCGGCGGCGTGCCGACCATTAACGTCCAAATTCATGATTTAATACTACACGCCAAAACCAGAAACCGGGGATCGCGACAGGGGTCCGAGTTGATGCCGCTGTTATGTGTTTCGTTCTTACTTATATTTCATTGGCTGTCCCCTCTCAGTTCCAGTTCAATCATCTATTTCCCTTGTATGTCCTTCCGGACAAGTTCCATAGGTGCAGTCGTACCACCACCCTTCATCATACTCTTCTCTGGGGTCATAATGTGACCGGCAGTATATTTTATCACAATCCGGACAGTAAGCATCTATGCCATCTTCCATGGTCGCATAGTCTTGCACAAAGGAATGAATCTCGGAAATTTTGTCCTCCTCCAGCCAAGCAAATATTTTTATTGCAGCATCCTTATCAAGGATACGCGTTTCATGAGTGATTCCTGTGTAAACCAATATTCCTCGTATTTTGGGTTCACTGTAGAATTCAAAAATTCCGAATTTGAAAACAACGGCAATTTTGCCACAGACAGAACAGGGAAGTTGATATTCCTTGTCGCTTACTTTAATCACTCGCTGAGTTATCTTTCTTAATTTCTTCTTAGTTCTTTCTTTGGGTTTATTATTATCTTTGACTTCTTTTATATTGCCCGATATAAGCTTGAAGTAATCTTTAATTTCTGCATAAACTTTCAGGATATTGGCACCAGATTCATTTAGAAGGACGCTTGTCATTGCGTTGATCTCGTCATTATCTTTGAGTTTTTGAAACTTCATTATAAGGTTATGCATTAGATTCAATTGATCGACAATTGCATTATCGATGGAATCTATAGTGGTTGCCAGGTCCCGATCTTCTGCAGGAGTACCAGGACTCCGGGAGTTGGGATGCCCACATAACCCGTTCTCCAACGCGTGAATTCTATCCTTTGCATTGAAAAGAACTTTTTGAAATCCTTGGCAAGTCACCTTGATTTCATTTGTCAAATCGTCCGATAAAGATAGCGTGTTAAGCTCATTCAGTATGTAAAGAAGATTGTCATCCACAACACCGAACAAACGATACAACTCAGACATGTGGCTTGTGATAATGGAAGCCTTTCTTCTTCGTGAAGCAAGGTACTTCCTGATCTGACCCAGAAAAGACATCGTCAATCCGGCTGCAAGAGCAAACCAGATGATCCGGTTATCATCGTTAGATGAATATTGGATGAGAAGTCGTCGTATGAGCAGCACCAGGAAAAGACAAATCAGAACTGTGATCGATATTATTGCATTTTTGGTAGTCATAAGTCTCCTCATCTTTTGCCTCAGAAGCCTAACGAGAAAGCTCACTTGCGCTGCCTTCCGCTGTATGATAAGAATATAATAGATGACTCTCCGTAAAAGCAATTCCCGTGGATTTCATGCCTCACTGGCAGCGTCAAGTGGAGCGCATGTCGTATGTTAGGCAATATTCTAAGATAGTAATCTCTTGTCCAATTCAAAAGTCATGCCCTCCTTCCAGCATGGCGTGAAAGTCTTGTCCTCACCTAATACCTGCCTTTCTCCTCGACACTTTCATTTTTCTAAGGATAGTTGTTTGCTATGATCGAACATTCTTATGAGATTTAAAGACGGGGACCAAAACCTAATACAGTATGAGTTGTTGGCTCTATAAGCACTATAATTGGGCCCAATAATGGATCTTGAGTAGTATTAAGAGTGACACACATTGCTTTTTGCCCACTTTCCCAATGAGTACACTCTTCTACTTTAGCTGCTTTCCAATCGGTTATCACCGTATCTTTCTGTTCGTCAGATAGGCATTCCATGCTACTTCTCTGTACCTCATCTCATCGAAAGATCCAACAAGGTTTGCATCCTTGCCACAACTAAAAGGTAGAAACCCAACTACGAATGCTGAGAGTAAGCATTTCATTCTATCCTCACCTTCTTTAGACTGCTTGATCGGGATAAGATGGGACCTCACGATCCTGCTCCTCCCACACCACCGGTTATTTACTCCTGATTTCATATGCAAACAGCTTATCCGCATGACGTACATATAAGCGTCCGCCGCACACTACTGGATGCGCCCAATGCATTCCTTCTCCCCCTCTGGGCACTTCGAATGTACTGACTTCATCATATTTTTCCTGTGTGGCTTTGACCAACTTCATAGTGCCTCTTTCCTCCAGGAAATAAAACATATTATCTGCATAAACCAGCGAACCTTTTCCCCTTGCTTTCCACATCTGTTCTCCGGTCATGAAATCCAAACAGAACCATCCTCTCTCATTGTGACCCGCCCCGTATAAATAACCATCATGCAAGATGACACCGCCATGATGGTTATCCATAAGAGCCGTGTGCCAAAACGTTTCTGGAATAATCTCTTTTCCTGAAGCCGTGAGCTTTATCAGAATGCTGCCTTTGCCGTAACCTGTAGAAGCGAACACATAACCATCGTGAAATATGGCATCGGTGCAATTATTGGATCTACTGTTCTCATACTCAACGATCCAGAGCAGTTTTCCTGTTTTCGTGTCCGCTCCATAAACACAATTCGATGTCATGTTAATGATCTGGCGATAGCCACCGAATTCTGCGATAATTGGGGAGCTGAATCCTACCGGTCCCGGGATTTCTGTATTCGCCCATATAAGTCTTCCGTTCTTTTTATTCAGGCAGATCATAAATCCTTTCTTTCCTGCCGGGCTGCAGTACAAACGGTCTCCATCAATAATAACGGATTCAGAATATCCATATTCAGGTATTTCCGCATCAAAAAGCTCGCGAAGCTCAAGAATCCAAATTTCTTTCCCCGTTCTATAATTAAAGGCTCCTAACCGCCCCAAGTCACTGAGATGATACACAATACCGTCATCGTAGGTAGGGGTACTTCGGGAACCGGTGTATGCCCTGGCATGCGACATGGTTGTCTCCCAAGATTGACCGTTGAATTTCTTCCAAACCAGTTTCCCATTCAGATCGAAAGCAAATACAAATGTTTGCTTTTCTATCACGCCTGCGGTATATAAGTATCCCTCAGCTATAGATACAGAACTATAACCTTTACCCAAGTCTGCAATTGTCCATAATAGTCCAGGCCCGGTTTCCGACCATTTCTTTAAGAGTTCCGTTTCAGCGGACTTATTGTTACGGGATAAACCATGAAAACAAGGCCATTCCCCTTTTTCCTGCGCTAATGTCATTCCACAAAAAAGACTGCTCATGAGACCACAGATGCAACCAATATGAATATAGCTTTTCAATGTACGGATAAGTATATTAATTTTGCTTTTACTTTTAGAAACCAATCTTGTTAAACTTCTCATGTTATCCTCCTACTATATTTCAATGCTCACCATTTATCTTATTTCACACATAATCAATTTAGCTCCTTCAGTGATGTTGACGGTATTAACATCTTTTATGTATAATCGGGATAAGGTAAGTTGCTCCACCCTCAGTCCATATCTCAGACAACCTGCAGATCTCCCAGGGTAAGACACACAACCTTCGATGCACAAACGCCGGATTTATAAAGCGTACCCCAAAGGCGGCGCGAGAACTTTTACCTCATTAATTCTGTGACATGCCCGGCACGTGAAAGCTCAGCTGCGTGTTTAGCGCGTCTCCTGGAGCGTTTGGTTCGGTGCGTGTTTTTCTCATGGGACTTAATACCATCACAAAGCAGGCTCCCCTTTCAGATAGTGCAATGAAGAAAGAAAACGATCTGCCGCGCGAAGGGTCTCGGTATAAGATGTGTTTGTCTCATCTCTTCCATAGTTGAAGAAACCATGACCCTTGCCCTCGAACGGCACGACCTCGCAGATGTTCCCCGCCCGTTTCATCTCTCGGGCAAATCGCTCAATGCTCCTGAAGGGAACCAACTGATCTGCCGTACCGTGGAAAACGATGGTGGGAGGAATCCCTCTCCTGATGTTGTGTACGGGCGAGAGTTTCTTCTTCTCGTTCAACGAGAGACTCTCAGCCCCATGCCCCTTCCCGTTTATGTCAAGTAAATCGACTACTGGATTGAACAGAACCAATACGTTCGGTATGGAACTGATACTCAAGTCCTCGTCAGCTTCGTCCATTCCCTTGATTATTGCCGTGCAGGCTGCCACATGGCCACCTGCGGAGCCACCTCCTCCTGCTATCCGCTTGCTGTCAATGCCAAGATCCGTTGCGTGCGATCGAACCCAGCGCATGGCAGACTTTCCATCGGCAACACACTCAAACGGTGACACCCCATGTCTGGAATGAACCCGGTACTCCGCGGAAATTGCAACCATATTCCGAGAGGCGAAGTATTCGCACTGAGGATAGAACTGTTCGGGAGTGCCTCCTATCCATCCTCCACCGAAAAAGAACACAATTCCCGGTAGCAATGTTTCTTTTTTTCGATTCTCAGGCGCAAAAACATGCAGTCGCACTGCTTCTCCCCCCAGGTTTTTATATACGAAGCTCTCTCGGTCCATTGTCATTCGCTCCTTTCTTGCACCGAACGCCTCGGATGAATCGCTCCGGTTGTTCGCCTCCCCATCTATGATCAGATGATCTACGGATCAAGGGTTAGAGTTAGAGTATCTTCTCCTTACGCATCCACGAGACTGCTCGTTCCATTGAAGCTTCAGGAGTATATTTGGGCTCGTAGCCTAATTTTGCTCGAATCTTTGACACATCGGGTGCCATATGTTCCCGAAAATGATAATTGGCTCCTTGATCCGGCAGGACCTGCGTCAGAAAATCCTCTTGTGTCACTGATTCAACCGGGATACCTGTCCTGTAGATTTCGCCGTAGACCTCGATGAATCTTTTTGCCGTCAGTGCATAAGCTGATCCCACATTAAAAATTTCATCCGCTGCTGCGTCTCGGTTACAGACAGCAAGGTAATGGCCCTGGGCCACGTCAAAAGCGTCGCATGGCCCAATCAAGGTATTACACCCTTCCGGTAGATAAACCGGCTCTCCTCGGATATGTGCTTTGTGCACTTCGATATCGCGTCCTCCTCGGATGTCCGCTAACGTTCATGTGCCCCCGAGTGCATTACTGGCTTTCTTGCGCAGACAATCATAATATCGCTCAGGAGAGGACTGAAAAGTAATCTTTCGTGTGCTCCACTGATTGCGCATAATCAGTTGTTCAATTACCAGGACCGCATTTTCTGCGTGTTCGACTGCCCCACTAATTATGTGTATTCATGTATATGGCCTACTTGGTCCCCCTACTCTCACGGAATCAACTATTTCTACAACAATGAAATGGGCTGAAGGGATGACCGATTCTATGGGCGAGATTTCAATTGAACAGGTTCTTACAGAATTCCAGGTATCTGTTGTTAGCCACATGCTAAGAAGACCACTCGGGGTACCGCATGAAAGGTACATGATGCCGATCTCATATTCAGTTCTCCTGAAATCGAAACAGATGTCACATAACGTTTCCTGACTTTATGAACCTGGCTCGAAGGAACAGGTCGGGTTGAGTGACCGAAGGGGACGAGCCGTAAGGCCGATTTGGGCATTAGGGCAGTTTTGACTTTGGGAAAACAATAAAGAGACGAAAATTACCTTATCTGATTTTTCTGTTCTGTCTCTCAGATGATCATTGTTAACTCGATCGTTTCTGGCTTAAAATAATCAAACACAGATTCACATCGCCATAATTCTGAATCACGAGTTCTGGAAGGTATCCTTCAGGTACCTCACACAGAGGAATATCCATTACTCTTGACAGATCGAATCCTGCATTCTTGACAGCCTCCAAGTAATCTGTACGGGTGTAGTTCACATTGGGAAGT
>CAZTBA010000382.1:0-5915 GCA_964611725.1 uncultured bacterium | reverse complement strand
CCACGGGGGATGGCCCGAAGATTTCATGAGTGGCATCTATTCTTGGGATTATGAATATTTTGACGGGGATGATGAGGTCTACGACGACGGAGATGATGAGGTATATTGTCAGGAGGAACTGGAAGAGGATTTTCAGGAACCGATTTCTGAAGGTTTAGAAGCGGACTACGATGGAGGCTTTGAGGATATCCCGGCCTGGAGGGCAGGATATTCTTTGAGTAAGCAATCTTACGATTTCGTGTCATCCCTGGATATGACAGAGCTCCGAAAAGAAGGTACGAGACTGAAATCGCTCCTCTATAACGGTTCCCTTATAGCAGCCCATATAGCTGGCGGACATGGGATCGGATACGATGATGAGGTTATATGCGGGAATATAGTCAAATGTAAGCTGGCACTGGCGTGCACCGATGAGTGTATAACCGTCCTCAGGGAACTCTCAATAGCTGCTTCAGGCGTTAAGGTTCTCCTCTGTCAAGCAGGAATCGTGCGCTCACTCATAAACAGGAGGATCACTGAGCTTAGGGAAAAGGTATGGTGGTAGAGGGCTATTCTCATGCGGAGGTGATGACATGAAAGTGCTCGTCGTAGGGAGCGGTGGCAGAGAGCATACTCTGGTATGGAAGATAGCCCAGAGTTCCTTGGTTGACCAGATTTATGCTGCTCCAGGGAATGCTGGGATCTCAGAACAGGCTGAATGTATGGATATAAGTCAGACCGATATAAAGGGACTTCTCAGCTTCGCCAAAAAGACGGAGATAGATCTCACAGTTGTTGGTCCTGAAGCACCGCTTGCAGCGGGAATAGTCGATGTTTTCAATTCGGAGGGGCTTACCGTATTCGGTCCGACAGCTACCGCTGCGGAGATAGAGTCGAGCAAAGCCTTCGCCAAAGATCTCATGCACAAGTACGGTGTACCGACGGCAGATTATCGCAGTTTCACCTCATATGAGGATGCGCTGAGATACGTAAGAGAAACTGGTGCCCCCATAGTGATAAAAGCGGATGGTCTCGCCGCAGGGAAAGGGTCCATAGTTGCCATGACTGAAGAGGAGGCTGTGGACGCTCTGGATAGGATAATACGTAAGAGGGAATTCGGGGATTCCGGCAACAAAGTGGTCGTCGAGGAATTCATGGAAGGGGAGGAGGCGTCGGTACTTGCCCTGACAGATGGAAGCTGTGTGATACCGCTTGCGCCTGCACAGGACCACAAGAGAATATTCGATGGCGACAGGGGGCCTAACACCGGAGGGATGGGCGCGTATGCACCTGCACCGGTTATGACTTCTGAGATCATGGGCAAAGTTGTGGATGAAGTACTGATACCAACGCTCAGAGGACTTAGATCCGAAGGACGTCCCTACAAAGGTGTACTCTACGCCGGACTCATGTTCACATCGGACGGACCCAAAGTTGTTGAATTCAACTGCAGATTCGGTGACCCCGAAAGCCAGGTTGTCCTCCCACTTATAGAGAGCGATCTGGTAGATCTCATAATGGCCACGATCGAGGGTAATCTGAGCGGCATGAAGCTTGAAGAGAAAGATGCTACCGCCGTATGCGTCGTTATGGCCTCCAAGGGATATCCCGGGAAATACGTTAAGGGATTGGAGATAACCGGTCTCGACTCCGTGAAGAAACTCCCTGATGTAATGGTTTTCCATGCCGGGACTGCATTTGACGGGGATAGTATAGTGACGAACGGTGGCAGGGTGTTGGGAGTTACGGCACTCGGGAGCGATATCAAAGAAGCGGTATCGAACGTCTATTCTGGCGTCAATATGATAAACTTCGAAGGAGCATATTGCAGAAAAGACATAGCATACAGGGCACTCGTTAGACTGGAAAAATAGGAGGCGAGATTGTCATCTCAAAAGGTATCCCCCGTTATAGGTATCATTATGGGTAGCAAATCCGATTCCCCTAAAATGCAACCGGCGGTTGATCTGCTCAATAATCTGGGGGTTACATGTGAAGTACAGGTTCTCTCAGCTCATCGCAATCCCGATAAGGTTGCCGACTACGCTGTAGCCGCTGTCTCAAGGGGGATAAGGGTTATAATTGCCGGTGCCGGACTTTCGGCAGCTCTGCCTGGAGCCTTGGCTGCCCGTACCACATTGCCCGTTATAGGTGTTCCGATAGCATCCGGGACCTTAGGTGGAATCGATTCGCTTATTTCTATGGTCCAGATGCCGGGTGGTGTCCCTGTCGCTACCGTCGGAATAAATAATTCGAAAAACGCTGCCATCTTAGCTGTCGAGATAATCGCCCTTTCGGACAATGATCTTGCTGATAAACTCAAGGAATTTAGGTCAGAGATCTCCTCTGGTGGGTAGATCCGGGAGGTGAGGGATCTGGCAGAACTTCTGAAGATCGACCCCTTCAGCCCTGATATCCGCGTTGTCGAAAGAACTGCTGAGGTGGTGAGAAATGGGGGGGTAATAGGGTACCCGACGGAAACCGTATATGGTATAGGTTGCGATCCATTCAATAAGGGGGCTGTGGAGAGGGTCTACAGTATAAAACGAAGGCCGAAGTCACTGCCATTTGTGATCCTTGTCTCCGGAAGGGAGATGCTGAAAGACCTGGTTTCGGAAATACCCCCTGTAGCAGAGGACCTTATTCGGGACTTCTGGCCTGGACCCCTTACTATAGTTTTCAGGTCATCCGGAAGGGTAGCCCCTCCGGCGTCCGGGACTGGAGGGACCATTGCGCTGAGGTTTTCGAACTCTCCTTTCGCCATCAGGCTTCTCAATCAGCTTGGATTTCCTCTAATTTCCACGAGTGCTAACATCTCCGGATTTCCTACAGCCCGATCTGCCGAAGAGCTTGTGGCGCTCCTCGGCGATCAGCTTGACCTTCTGGTTGACGGAGGAGAATCCCCGTCAACGAAACCTTCTACCATAGTGGATGTCTCGCAAGGAAAGATCAACATTTTGAGGGAGGGATGCGTAAAGCTTTGAAGTCAGTATCTGCAGTTTCGAAGGAGATAAGAGTGACTCTTGATCGGCTCTACTCGAAGGTCCCTGCTACAGTCTGTGAGAACTGTGGTTCCTGTTGTGAGTTGACGGATAGGGAGATGAGAGAAGGTTGGTTTACGATGGCTCCCCTCTACGTTGTCGAATATATTAACATCTGTGATTTCATAACTTCGAATTTTGATAAGGGTTCCAGGGATAGACTCTTCAGCGTCAGAGCCGAACGTCCTAAGCTATGCCCGTTTAGAGATAAAACCATCGGAAGATGCATTATATATCCCGTGAGGCCGTTCGTATGCAGGGCCTACGGCGTACTCAACGAGGAATGGATAAATAAGGGTGTGAGAAGCAGCATTGGCCTCCTGTCGCCAGACTGGATAAACGCCTTCAAGAGCGTCGAGAAAAATTCCGTGTGCCAGAAAGTCAGAGTTGTCGAGCCGAAAAAGCTCGATGCCTACCTTTTCAGGAGGGTACGCTTTGATTTTGTAAGGGAGCTTTCCTCGCTCAGCTCGATATCAGAGATCCTGGACAGATCGAAAATGAAGATATTCAGTGAAATCACGGGGCTCAATGATCTGAAACGGTGGACCTGGGGTGCCTTTAATTCCCTGAGATTCTCGTCTGAGAAATGGATCAAATCGGATTTTCCGAAGTACTGGAGGAATTCGAGATTGGCTGGTTAGCTGCGGCAAACGCCGTATCATGAGTTTGTTTCGTTCGGACAGATCGGCCTTCGATTTTTCTTGGAGCAGAGCATATGGTAAGTAGTTCCAGGTCCATAAACTGTGCAATCCTGGCTGTGGTCCTGGCCTTTTCCGCATCTGAAGCCATGGACAAGGTTGCCATGATAGATGATCTCGGGGAAATGGTTGAGCTTGAGGATCAACCTTCAAGGATCGTATCACTTTCCCCGAGCAACACCGAGATACTTTTTGCGATCGGTGCCGGAGATAGGGTTTTAGGTGTGACCTCTTTTTGCGATTATCCCCCTGAGGCCAGGGAAAGGGAGGTTACAGGTGGCTACACCAACCCGAACCTCGAAAAAATAGTCTCCCTGAGGCCCGATCTCGTCCTGGCTGCCAGGGGAAATCCGAAAACGGTGGTGGGGAAGCTCCGGGAACTTGGGATACCAGTCTTTGCCGTTGACTCAAAGGATATCGAGGATCTCATCGGAGATATAAGGAAAATAGGGAAGCTGATCGGCGAGGAAGGTAGGGCCGATTCGCTCTGCTCCGAGCTCAGAAATGTAATCAGAAGGGTTACGGAGAGGACATCAAAAATTCCACGACAGAGAAGGCCCCGGGTGTTTTGGGGGGGATGGAAATCGCCCATATTTACCGCTGGCCCCGGGAGTTTCATCCATGAGCTTATAGGGATGGCCGGTGGAGAAAATATAGCGGCTGATTCAAGGGTCCCCTGGCCTAACTTCAGCCTCGAAGCGGTGATCGAGAGGGACCCGGAGATAATAATAGTTGGTGACATGACCTCTGAGAGCCCTCTGAAGGCTTTCGAGTCCATAGAAATTTGGAGGAAAGTATCGGCTGTGAGGCGGGGGAAGGTATATTATATCGATCCGAATGTATTGACGAGACCCGGTCCGAGGCTCGTGCATGGGCTCGAGCTTATGGCGAAAATAATCCATCCTGAGCTCTTCAGGTGACTTAGATGGAGGTGAAATTTGGTCAGGGTTACGCCTCTCCGATGGATCGGAGTGGTCTCAGCTCTGTTCATCCTGTTCATCGTGGCAGTGGTTGTTTCCGCATCTATAGGGGTTGCGAAGGTTCCCTTCTGGGATGCCTTCAGATCGATGCTTCCTTGGCTGGAAGGGGGAAAACACGGGCTTATAATCCGTGAAGTAAGGCTGCCACGCGTGATTCTGGCCGGGCTTGTTGGCGCTTCGCTGGCAACATCTGGTGCGGTCTTCCAGGCTCTGCTGAGGAACCCTCTGGCGGATCCCTATATACTCGGTGTATCGGGAGGGGGCGCACTGGGCGCTATCCTTGCCATGGCCATAGGTATAGATTTTAGCTTATGGGGTTTCTCCTCCGTACCGATCTTCGCATTCCTTGGCTCTCTCTGCACAATATTCTTCGTCTATGCTGTGGGTAGCGTGCGGGGGAGGATAGCGACGCAGTCTCTGCTCCTTACAGGGGTTATAGTAAATGCGATATTTTCGGCCCTGATAATGTTTATAACTTCCGTGGTCGACTTTAGCCAGGTTCAAAGCATTATCTTCTGGCTTATGGGAAACCTTGGCACAATAGAGTATGGATCCCTCCTCAAACTCTCGGCCTATTCTTTGATCGGATTAATAGTCCTTTTTTCACTTGCCAGAGATCTCAACGCCCTGAGCCTCGGTGAAGAGCAGGCACTGCAGCTTGGCGTCGATGTCGAGAGGACCAAAAAGCTTGCATTTGTGGGGGCCTCGCTTATCACCGGAGCGGTCGTTTCAGTAAGTGGGCTTATAGGTTTCGTTGGGCTAATAGTTCCGCACACTGTCCGTCTGATTTTTGGACCGGACCATCGGCTTCTGCTCCCTGCATCGATGCTCTGCGGGGGAATATTCCTTATGACTGCTGATACAATTGCAAGGACCATCCTTTCGCCAATCGAACTTCCGGTTGGGGTGATAACGGCCATATGCGGCGGACCTTTCTTCATATGGCTTCTGAGAAAGCGCGGGAGCAGGGTAGTTTGAGGAGATCTTATGGTGAGTGAACCCGAGATAGAGGGCCTGGATATCTCTTTCTGGTATAGGGAATCTGAGGAACCAGCTCTGAAGGATGTATCGCTCTCGATCGAAAAGGGTGAATTCGTTGGCATAATTGGTCCCAATGGATCTGGCAAAACTACTTTCCTCAGGGTCCTTTCAGGGGTTCTGAAATCCCAGAAGGGAAAGGTGAAGGTTTCTGGCAGAGATGTGGAATCCATCAACAG
>CAZTBA010000381.1:0-5959 GCA_964611725.1 uncultured bacterium | reverse complement strand
AGATTGAATACACCAGAGAGAGGATCAGGATCCGCAAGAATCAGTTAGAACTCCTGAGGAAAGGGCGTGCGGACAACCCCGGAGAGAACGACGCAAACCTCTTCCTCCCACTGGAGAAAATCCCAGAGCTCCAGATCGAGTTCCTCCGCCTCACGATGGATGTGGAAGTCCAGGGGGCACTGGTTCAGTTTCTGAGGCAGAAGCTGGAGGAGAAGAAGATAGAGGCGACGAAGGAGATATCGACAGTTTCCGTCGTCGATTACGCTGAACCTCCCGAGATGAGGACAAAGCCTAACCGGAAGATGATAGTTACGATCTCAGGGATCCTTAGCCTGATGTTCAGCATGCTTGTTATACTGGGTGTGGAGTATTTCAATGCCCTGAGGTACGACGGCGATGAGAACTCTGAGAAATTTGAAAGGATCCTCAGCGAGATCCGGCTGAACCGGAACAGAAACTGATGACCTTCCTCAAAGGTTTCTCCATTACCGTAGCTTCAAACGGAGCCATCTATGCGGTCGGCTTTGCCAACCTTATCCTGATAGCCAGAACCCTCGGCCCGGAAGGAACAGGACGCTATGCGGTTTTAGTCACCACGGTGGCGATCCTTTCCATGGTTCTGGGGGAAGGGGTAAAGCGGGCTAATGCCTATATGGCTGGTGAGGATAAGGACAGGGCTGGACAGCTTTTTTCCAACACGATCTTCTACAGCCTGGCCTCGGGACTTGCCCTCTTGGCGCTTTTTTTTCTGTGGAGGGGAATAGCTTTGTATCTGGGGGTCAGTCACAATATGCTCGCCATCACTTTAATAGTGGCAGCAGCAACGATCCTTTACCAGGGACTTAGCTCCATATTTCTGGGACTGGGAAGGATTATCGAATACAACGTTATCCCTTTATCTTTTATAATACTCTATTTCTGTTTTAACGTCTTTGCCCTCAGGGTCGCAGGGTTGGGACTTCAAGGCGTAATGCTTAGCTGGTTTATTGCCGGCGTGTTGACCTCCCTTCTGGCCGCATCCCTTTTGTGGAGGGTCGCTGGGATCGGCCGGGTCTTCAATAGAAACCTTTTCCTCTCCTCCTTCCACATCGGCTCCAAAGGGATGCTTATTAACCTGCTTCTCCTTCTCCTCTTCCGGTCGAGCATATACCTTGTAAGCCACTTTCTCGGGGACGGGGTGACGGGGATTTATCTTATAGCCACCCGTTTCGCAAAGATACTTCAGGAGGTGCCGAACGTTGCCGGAACCGTGCTGTTTTCCAAGATCGCCGGGGACAAGCCTGAAAGCGGAGACTATCTGACAGCGAAGGTCAGCAGGACCATGCTCTTGGCAACTCTTGTAGCTGCCGTTGGGATCATTATTTTCGGACGGCCTGTGATCTCCTTGGTATTCGGAGAAGACTTTTCCGGATCATACCTTCCACTGGTGTGTATGCTGCCGGGCATTCTGGCCATAGCTGCCGGATCGGCTGTCAATACCAACATGTGGCGCAAGGGCTATCCGAACATCGCAGTCATCGCCCCGGCAGCAGCACTTGCCACAAATGTTGTTCTTAACATCCTTCTGATCCCGAAGTTGGGACTGGTCGGCACGGGGCTGACAGCTTCCATATCCTACATATTATGGGCTATGCTGATCTTTGGCTATTTTGTGAGGAACTCCTCAATCTCGTTCCGTGATCTTATTATAGTGAAGACATCGGACTTCGATTCGGCCAAGAAGCTCCTAAGATAGCGGAAGGAGAAAACTCCGTGAAACTCGTTCAGGACAGGGAAACACATTTCAGCAGAAAGATGTTGATCGCCCTCCTCTTCGTCGAGATTCTGACTTTGTGGGCGGCGCTCATGCTCCCTCCCGAAAAATCCCTTTTTCTGGCAATCTGCCTGGCAGGAGGCCTCCTCCTGGTGCTTCTCCCCGTTTTCCCCCTCATCTTTTTCCCGCTGATGATAGTCGCAACGGCCCTCGATACCAGCGGGAAGATCATTCAGGATACGAGGCTCTTCACAGCCTTCGATTTCCCCCTGACAGTTTTTCATTTAGCGGGAGGGGGCACCATAGTATTCTGCATAGCAAACTACCTCTTCAGGAAGCGTGTCTCTCTCCCGAAACTGGAACTGACGGTGCCGCTGATATTCTATCTCTCCATACTCGGCTTCTCCGTGGTCTATTCACCGAACAGGCTGGAGGGTGTGACCCATTTCATCAGGCTATCGTTTCTGGCATTCCTTATATTCGTAACTGTGCTCTTGGTTGAGAGCAAAAGGGCTATAACGCTGGTTGTTGCCTCGACCATAATATGCGGTGTCGCCATGTCGGGCTGGGCAATTATCCAGGCTTTCACCCAGAGATATTTCCTCCCCGCCAGCTTTGTACGGGCGGCGGGGGTTGATATACCAAGGGCCTCCGCATCTTTCCACAACCCCAATAGCCTCGGGACTTTTCTCATGGTGGCTGTAATACTAGCAGCCGCCCCACTGGTCAGCATGAAGCTGAGCTTGTGGAAGAAAACCGCTCTTGTTCTTACACTGGCCGTGCTTTTCGGCGGCCTGATCACAACATTTTCGCGCGCAAACTGGATGGCCGTGGGGATCAGCATATTTTTCGTGATGCTTCTGAGCCACAGGCTCAGGATGCTTTCCATTATTGTAATAGTTTTTATAGTTGTGATAGGTGTTACCGCGTCCTTTTCCCCAACCTTCGCAGAGCTGGTCTTCGACCGTTTCACTTCAATCTTCAGGACATTCACCGAGTTCAAATCATACACGGTTGTTTCCGCCACAGCTCGTATCCAGTTCGTGCAAGGTGCGTTTTCAATGTTCCTCGATCACCCGCTGCTCGGGATCGGTGTCAGGGGTTTCCCGATTCTCTTCGATAAGTATAAACCCGCCGACTTTCCTATCTGGCTCCCTACCAGGGAGTGCCACACCTTTCCGGCCATAGTGATTGCCGAGCTCGGTATAGTGGGTTCTATTGCTGCCCTGTGGCTTATGATAGCTATAATCAAGGCGGGACTTGGCGCAGTCAGGACCATCCGCGATGATTACCTGAAGTCCATGGCAATCGGACTCCTCTGCGTCTTCATAGGATTTCAGATCAGCATGCTTTTCACGGCCGATATCGGTAACAACTTCTTCTGGATCATGACGGGGATGCTCTTCGCGGTTAAAAAGATAGCTGAGAATGCCGAGAAGGGAGGAGGTGAAGCTTGAGGGTCCTTCTAACATCGCACCTTTTCCCGAATGAGGTTCACCCGATCTCCGGGATATTCATAAAGGAGCAGGTCAAATTCCTGCGTAAAGGTTGTGACATCAAAGCCGTTGTCCCGGTACCATGGTTCCAACAGGTGGGAGGGTTCGGCAGGTGGAGCCTCTTCTCCAGGGTCCCCAGCAAACGAAGGGTGGATGGAATCGATGTGTTGCATCCGAGATACCTGAGGTTTCCCAGGATGATCCTCATATCCTCCGTCTGGATATCATACCTCCTTGCGCTACTGAGGTCCGGAAAGGGGTCCGATTTCGACATAGTCCATGCCCATGTGGTCTACCCAGATGGCTTCGCGGGGGTGGTATTCTCCAAGATTGTCCACAGGCCGGTGGTGGTTACAGCCCACGGGAGCGATGTGAACATATATAGTGAAAAGAGGATACTGAGGAAGCTGATCGTGTGGGCGCTCCGAAGGTCAGATACGGTTATCGCTGTCAGCAGGGGCCTCAGGGACAAACTTGTCAGCCTTGGTATCCCCTCGGATAAGATAAGAGTCATCCACAATGGGGTGGACTTAAACCTCTTTCGTCCGATGGACAGGGACTTTGCCACAGCCAAAATGGGACTTTCTAAAGGGAAAAAGAGAATTATATATATCGGGAGGTTGGACCGCCTGAAGGGAATCGGGGTGCTTATAGAAGCTATGGCTACAATCGCCTCACAGAGGAAGGATCTGGAGCTTCTGCTTGTGGGTGCTAAAGGTGGCGATGAGGCGGAATATGCCGCAATGGCAGATCGCCTGGGTTTGAAAGAGAGGGTCACGTTCGTAAATGAGGTCCCGATCTCCGAGGTTCCTCTCTGGCTTGCAGCGTCGGATGTGTCGGTCCTTCCGAGCTTTTCCGAGGGTTTTCCTCTGTCAATAGTGGAGGCGTTGGCCTGCGGCAGACCGGTCGTCTCGACCAGATGCGGGGGACCCGAGGAGATCATAGATGGACATACTGGGATATTAGTTAGACCGGGTGATCCTCTGGCATTAGCCGATGCCATTGGATACGTAATCGATCATCCCGGGAAGTATAAACCCGAAGAAATAGCTTCATATGCGCGGGAGAAATTTGATCTCGAAGCTGTGGCATCAAAGGTTCTGAACCTTTACCATTTTCTGACGGCAGGTTCAACCGAACGAGGAGGGATGGAAGAAGATGGAGTTCAAAGATAAAAGGATTCTGGTTACCGGGGGAGCCGGATTTGTCGGATCGAACATTGTGGAAAGGCTGCTTGAGGAAGGAGGCTCAGTTACTGTCCTGGATGATCTCTTCACGGGGAGCATGGAAAACCTCCCGCAATCGGACTCTCTGGAGTTTGTGGAGGGGAGCGTTACGGATGAAGAGACGGTAAATTCCCTGGTAAAGGGAAAGGAGATTATCTTCCACTGTGCCGCACGTAACATCATTGCATCTACGAAGAATCCCAGAGACGATATGGAAACCAATATACGCGGGACATTGAACCTCCTGCTCGCCGCCCGGGAATCCAATGTGAAAAGGTTTGTCTACACCTCCTCTACCTCAGTTTACGGGAACCCGCGTTACCTCCCGATCAACGAGGACGACCCGTTGAGGGTTCTGAGCCCTTACTCTGTGAGCAAGCTGGCAGGTGAGCACTATTGCATGGCCTTCTATGAATCCTATGGCCTGTCAACCGTCTCCGTGAGGTATTCCAACGTCTATGGCCCCAAACAGGGCTTCTACAATCCGTACTGTGGTGTTGTCACCAAATTTTTCAAGGCCATCCTCGATGGCGAACCGGTACCTGTACACGGGAATGGCTCCCAGACCAGGGATTTCACATACGTAGGCGATGCCGTTAATGCTACACTGCTGACCGCCATATCCCCCAAAGCGGAAGGGGAAGTGTTCAACGTGGGCACAGGCGTGGAGACGAGCATCAACCGACTGGCTGAGCTGATAATCTCCCTCTACGACTGTGAGGTGCCGATAAAATATATCGATAGGAGGGACATCGATAATATCCGCAGGAGGGTGGTGAACATCGAGAAGATACGGAGGGATCTGAAATGGATCCCTATGGTTACAATCGAGGAAGGGCTCAGGAGGACGAAGGAATGGGTGGAGGAAGAATATACGAAGGAAGAGAAGATCAAACGGGAGATCTGACGTTGAGCGCAAAGGTCTGTATCCTTACCTCGGCCCATTCGGCCTCCGATGCCAAGATATTCCACAGACATGCCAAGACCCTTTCTGAGGCGGGCTACGATGTGACTCTGATCGCCCAGCATGACAGGAGGGAGTCGATCGATGGTGTGAAAGTTATCCCCCTTCCCACTCCGAGAAACAGGTTTCAGAGGATGATCCTTATGACCTTCAAGGTCTTCAGTCTGGCGGTAAGATGTAAGGTGGATATCTACCATTTCCATGTGCCGCACCTTCTACCGGCAGGGATATTGCTCAGGGTACTGACGGGATCGAAGGTCATATATGATGTCCATGAAGATTTCCCGGATCATATGCTCCTGAAACCATGGGTTCCCTCATACCTGCGCAGGATATCGAAATTTCTTGTTGAAAAAACGGAGATGATCGGCGTTAAGTTTCTCGATGTGATCATTACCCCTACGAAGCCCTTGGCGGATCGCTTCAGTAAAGAGGCAAGATCGATGGTTCTGTATAACTTCCCTCTGCTAGATCTGTTCAGCTCTGACGATGGGCGGAATATTGAAACGGACATCGAGTT
>CAZTBA010000380.1:0-5974 GCA_964611725.1 uncultured bacterium | reverse complement strand
TCCCAGCGCCTTGCCACACCACAATGACTCCACCGCTACCATCGCTTGCTATGTTCGCGTACGTGTCCCAAGTAGGGCCACTGCGGACAGGCACACCACTTCCCGGCCACAAAGTATCTCCGGAAGCGTCTATCCGCTGCGCATAAATATCCCAATTTCCATTAAGAGAATCTTCCCATACTACAAACGCCCCGTTGAAACCATCGCCTGCTATCTGGGAATCACCCTTGACTTTGTCGGTTGTGCAAACAGGTTTACCATCTGCGGTCCACTGCACTACTCCCGAAGCATTTACTTTTTGTGCATAGATAACAGCATCATCATTACTACCCGTGCGATAATCCGTCCATGTAATGATAGCACCACCATTACCATTTTCAATTAAGGAAGGATTCATCCTCGGCAATGTGTGTTCCTGTGGTTGAGTTGCAGCGGTGCAAATAGCCACACCATCTGATGTCCACTGCGCTACCCCAGAAGAATTGACACGCTGTGCATAGATGTGAACGATCTTGCTGTTACCGTTGCGGTAGTCCTCCCAGGTGATAACAGCACCTCCAGAACCATCAATTGCCATGGTGGCATTTGCTTGTCCGTAAGAAGCCGAACAGATGGGTACACCATTTAGCGTCCACAAAGTATCTCCAGAAGCATCAACCCGCTGTGCATAAATATCACCATTTAGGTCACCATCGCGGTAATCTTCCCACACAATGATTGCACCACCAGAATCATCACTGACTATTGGTGAATATGTCCTCCCCAGTCGAGGTGGGGCAGAAGGAAGTGACCCACCACCTGATCTGGGAATGGATTGCTGACCTGAATATGTGCAGATAGGTATGCCATTTGCTGTCCACAAAGTATCTCCGGAAGCGTCTAATCGTTGCGCATAGATATCAGCATTGTTACTGCCATTTCGAAGATCTTCCCACACAATAATCGCGCCTCCAGACCCATCAGTAGCCATTGCAGGATGAGCCTGGATATTTGACTCTATGCATATTGGGACACCATTTGATGTCCATAGGACATTTCCATCAGCGTCCACCCTCTGGGCATAGATATCCCAGTTGCCATTACGCGAGTCCATCCACGCTATAATCGCTCCACCCGAGCTATCGCTTATCGTGTACTCATCATACTGGTCATTGGAAGCTGTGCAAATAGGCACATTCACACTCGGATCACCAGGCCATGTTGCCAATGCAAGGTGAGGTACCAATAAGCCAGCGATTGCAGCCAGCACCAGGACATGCTGTTTGCGGGTCATCTTCAATCTCCTCTTGGTTGGAAGTATAGTGAGTAGACAGTACCCCTCATATCAACTGCGCCACGGGCATCACCTCCCAATAAAGAAAAAAGCCAAGCCAATCGGATAGATCCTTCGGCAGCTCGGCCATCTTGAAGTAACCGGCGTCCCTTCCAGCCTGCCCGCCCCTCCCTGTGTCGATTAGATGAAGATCCGTCGCTTTGCGAAACGTTCTCTCGAGCGTTGTGCCCTTCTCGGGATATTAAGCTGTGTACTCGTAAGGACAGAAAAAGCCCACCAAAAACTCTCCCCTGAGAATAGCTGGCAGGCTATATTTCATAACATCCACCACCACATTTATGGATAAAGCCCCTATAAAGAATTGAGTAGGCAATAGAAGCACGACAGCAGCGGCCTTCAAAGCCGCCTCAAGTCCCGAAGGACCTGCCGTAGCCACCCTACTACTATCGTGCACTCCCCATTATAAAAGAATTACCTCAATTTGTCAAGTTTTTTCCTGATTAGTTCCTTTGCATTTGAAATGTGAATCTATAGGCGAGAATCAGGGAGCTAAATATTGACAGACCCTCGTTTTCTTCCTGTCTTTCGACAAGCTATGGTGGTGGGAGGGACGTTGCTGTGGAAGAAAGTGTCGGTGTCCTGGTACCGAAATAGTGTCGGGAGCCGATCAGAATTGAAGAAAGTTGCCGAAGGTAAACCGAAGTTACTTCTAAATCTAAGTAAGTTTCAGTAGTTTCTTGCGGCTTTTGATCGTGGCCCCTGAGATTCTTCAGTCGCTATTGTCTTTTCAGGTGTTTGTCCGTAGAGACGCCTCGGATGAAGATGAAGGAAATAATCGGGCAACATTTTGGGTAGTGATGATTGTAACATCCCACAAAGCTTCTTTAAAGGCAGGGCATGCCCTGCCCCTACAGCAATTCATCGAACGTGCCTGTAGAGCTATTTTGCGGGTTCTCCTCGCCCAAATCCCATTCGAACAGGTTGGTCGGACATATTCCCGAATACGGTTCAACTCGGTACCGTTCCTGACGACATGTTCGTAATAATTGCGTTGCCGGATTGAGCCGTCAGCCTTTCCCTGAATTCTGTTGATTAGCCTGGTTAAAGCGGATTTATAGGAACCGATAATGGTATGCAGCGATCGAGGTGGTATATCCCCGAACCTGCGATTCTCGTGTAGGGGCAGGGCATGCCCTGCCCTCGTATCGGTTATCATGATAATGCCATGGATATGGTTTGGCATCACAGCCATCTCATCCGGCACCACATTGTGATAATGGGAAGGGATTTCCATCCATATGAGGTTCTGGCAATTCTACCGGCGGGGAATGGACTATCAGGTTTCCAGATGGTCATCGTCTCCGTAGGCTCCGGCGATTGCCTTGCCGGGATCGAACATTTCCTCTATAGGTCCCAGATGCTTCTCCAGCTCACAGGGCGGCTCGTAAGTATCAAGTGATTCGCGGCGAGCGAGACCCTGGTGCAGCTCAACATAGTAGAGGAAATTCCGGAGCGGTATATCCGGAGGCACCCCATGGTCGACGTGGGGTACGTATCCTCCGTGTTCCCATGCGGCCTGAAATCGTTTCACGATTTCGGCGCGGGCCTGCTCTCTTGAAAAACGGAGTTCCCTTTTGTCAATTCCGCCGTGGATGTAGATGCCGGGATAGCGCCTCAGAATCTCATCGGGATCGTTGCCTGCGGCTATCTCTATGGGCTGGATGCCGTCCAGTACATCCGGATACATCGCATCGAGGATCTGGCAATTGTAACCGTCCGAGTCCATAACAACGGCTTCCACTCCCCGCTCTTTGAAGAATCCATACAGCTCTTTATAGCAGGGCACCATGAATTCCCGAATATGTTTGGGGGACAGCATGGAAGCCCCCTTGTAAGCCATATCCTCGCTCAGTATCAGCTCGTGGACCTTGATATGCCTCAGAGGTTCGTCGAGGAGCTCCATAAGGAACCAGGTCCAGAATTCGAACATCTCGTGTACGAGGTTCGGCTGGTCATATATCATCAGGGAGAGCCCTTCGAATCCGCACCAGTCACGGGTCCGCCAGTATATGCTTGGTATCTGGATGTGGACCGGATAATCGGAGTTTTTGATCTCTTCGACCCTGTCGCGCCAGCCCGTCCCGGCAACCGGATTGCCCCGGTCGTCAAGATCAACTGTCCGCTCCGGGGTATGGGGATCAAAGCGCTCCTGCATCTTATGAAAGTCATTCGGGTTCTTCACCGGGAATTCAAGGTAGCTGCGCGTCTGGAATCCGGGGGTTGGTTGATTTACCGCATCAAGACGTTTCACTCCAAAATTGTCTATCCAGATCCGTTTGTTGCCGTCCACGGAGAGGGTCTTTTCCTCGAAAAGAGGTATGGGACCTGCGTCAAATTTGCCCATGCCGATTGCTCCATCCTGCCCGACGAAATCGCCCCAGTTTCTCTGCTGTTCTTCGGATAGCCCCTGTTTCCGCCAGGCGGCAAATGTCGATGTCCGCGGGTGTCCGTAACTGTAGGAAAGACGGTCTATCGGTTCTCTCCTGATAATGGCAACAAATCTTTCCTTCGGCGTCATGAATCGTCCTCCTCGATGATATCGGCCTCAGCTACTCTCCTGTTCACCAAATGTCTCCGTGGCGTATGCCATTTCCTCCATGATCTTCAAGTGTTGCGTGCATGCTTCCTCACATTGACCGCACTGCACACAGGCATCCGCCTTTTCGGTTTTCATATTTCCGTATCGGCGTCGAGAGGCCTCGTGAAATCCCCAATAACGGTAGTCATAGATGCAGGACATTATCGCAGGTATATCTATGCCTTCGGGACAGGGCATGCAGTACCTACAGCTTGTGCAGAACTCTAAGCTCTCACGTGATAGGCTTTCGAGGAATTTGTCTATATGCGCAACATGATCGGGGCCGAACGGACCCCGCTCCACGGAATCAATCGTGTCATCGACATCCGACAGCTTCGACAGACCGGAGATCATTGTGTCGATGTTCGGGTTCGACAGGACGTAACGGACCGCCAGATCCGGCACGGAAGTCGCCCCTACTTCCCGGGCCAGTTCCATGAGCACAGGGCTTGCTTCTGCAAGCTTGCCACCGCCCACCGGATTCATTATCACCGTGCCTATACCCTTCCTGTGGGCCGCCCGTATGACCGGTGCATAGCGCCGATTCAGTAAGTTATAGCTCGTCAGGATAATCTCGCACCAATCCGCTTCTTCAATGTAATCGAGCAGATTCTCTACCGAATCGTGTGTCGTGAACCCGGTATGCCCCACGAGACCATCTTCCTTTGCCTTGAGGATACCTTCGAGCATGCCCCCCTTTGCCACGGCCTGCTGGTAGTGTTCACGCTTAGTTACACTCCAGATCTGATAGAAATCGAGATAGCTTACGTCGAGCCGCTTCATCGACTCCTCGATCCTGCGTCTCACACAATCCGATGATGGCACATCCGAAGGATCGATTTTCGTGACCCATGGTGCCCATTTGGTTGAGAGAACGACCTTGTCGCGGTATCCGTCCTTAAGGGCTAAACCGATAATCCATTCGGATTCACCGTAGCCCCTTGATGTATCGATATAGCGCATTCCCGAATCAATCGCGTGGCGTATAAGCGATACCGCTGCATCCACGTCCTTCGGCAGGCGCATCCCTCCGATATTTGCCCGGGGAATTTGGAAACCACTCCGTTGTCCAAAAGCTCGCTGTTGCATGCCGATGTCTGTCCTCCTTTCGTCTCGGGGCTAACGGCTGTAGGGGTCAAGACGCGTCCCCTTGCTGTCAATCCGTTGTCCCCTGACTGTTTGAACGCTTTATTGAATGAATTCGGTTCTTGAAAACTCAGCTTCTTTTCGGTGTAAATCAAAGGGATGCCGGGTTTAATTTAACAGGCAAACCTTTCAAGGAGATACTACCTCTGATATTACAGGGCATGGAGCAAAAATACAGCATGGGGTGTGGAAGCGGATATGAGGTAGATCAGATTCCTTTGGAGCACTCTCGAGGCTATCACTTGCACTGAAACCAAACACGTTCTTCCCTTATCACCTTCGGGACTTTGTTTTTCAATCACTTGCGCAAGATAAGCGGAACATCCTTTGCTTTCATTTTAGGCCCTGGCGCCAGTGTGATGTCCGTGGATATCCATTTCCCCCAAGGCTCTCCATTCATCTTTCCCGGATATCCTGTCAATTAAATCTGCTGGTCGGGCTGAGGATCTCTAACACAATGCTCCTTATTTGCTCCTTTATTTTCTTGGCTACACAATCCTGGTCGTAATGGTCACAGTTCCTTCTATTGCAGAATCCAATGTCGTTCGGACACATATTTTCCTGCATATGCTCGAAGGTGTTATTTATCTTTTTCCTAAGAGCATCGATATTGAAATTATCACTAAATCTCTCTTCCCCGGTTCTCACAGCTTCATCGAACACGATCTCATGGAGTTGCCTGAGTTCATCAAGGCTTATGCCATGGGTCTCGATATCGCCATTCCTTTTCTCATTGATTATCGGTAGTATTCTATCTCTGATTAACTTGAGTATTTCTCTCCTTCTTTTGAGTTGAGATTCTCTAATGAGGCTTATGTCTGTACTAACGTTCTTTCGTGGATAGCTTCGCCTAAGAGCTCTTTCTTTCTTCCTTAACTCGGCCTCTATACGATTGATTGCATCTCTCAGTGAAGAGC
>CAZTBA010000379.1:0-6020 GCA_964611725.1 uncultured bacterium | reverse complement strand
GTTATGATCTCACCATCACAGAGGGATACGGCTCTCTCCATAACGTTCTGAAGCTCCCTGACATTACCTGGCCAGCTATAGCTCATCAGCATATCCATTGCGTCCTTGGAGATGCCTTTGACCGATTTATGGTCTGAATCGTTGAACTTCTTCATAAAGAAGTTAGCCAGGAGCGGAATATCCTCCCTCCTTTCCCTCAGTGGGGGAAGATGGATCGATATGACGTTTAGCCTGTAGTAAAGGTCCTCTCTGAAATCATTCGTTTCGACAAGCTCCCTCAAGTCCCTGTTTGTGGCCGAT
Organism: uncultured bacterium; assembly: GCA_964611725.1. Classification (GTDB taxonomy): domain Bacteria; phylum Latescibacterota; class CAZTBA01; order CAZTBA01; family CAZTBA01; genus CAZTBA01. The sequence continues at coordinate 5,720 of CAZTBA010000379.1, read as the reverse complement.
ATAATCCTGATATCCACCTGGATCATCCTTGTGCCGCCAACCCTTCGGAACTGCCTTTCCTGAACGGCTCTGAGCAGCTTCGCCTGAAGTCCGGGAGTCAACTGGCTTATCTCGTCGAGGAAAAGTGTCCCCTTGTGGGCGAACTCGAAAATCCCGGGCCTTGTGACATAGGCGTTTGTGAAAGCCCCTTTCTCATGTCCGAACAGCTCGCTCTCGAGGAGGTTCTCAGGGATCGAGGCACAGTCTACAGGGACGAAGGTTTGCCCCGCACGGAGGCTGTTCGCATGGATGCTCCTTGCAACGAGCTCTTTTCCTGTACCGCTCTCCCCGTATACTATAACGTTCGCCTCGGTCTTCGCGGTTTTTCTTATCATATCGAAGACTTCGAACATCGGTCTGCTTCTGCCTATTATCTCCTCGAAACCCTCAGGAATCGATGAGATATGGACGCTGATTTCCTTCCTGTCGATAGCTCTGCTTATAGCGAAATCTAGATCCTCTGTGGAGAACGGCTCGGAAAGGCATATACACTGGATGCTGTCTATCTCCCTGGTCACGGAAGGATCCATATCCTCCGAAACGACAAATATGGGAGCGATGTCCGAGTGCTCGGAAATAACTTTGTGAAAACCTTCCATACCCTGCAAACCCAGAGTATCCGGCCCGACAACCATGACAGATGGGTTGAACTTCCTGAGAAGCAAGGTTGCCTCCCTGAGATCCGGCGAGGCTGTCCACTCATATCCCGATCTATCGAGTGTCTTGGAGCATGTCCTCATAAAATCGAGGTAATCCTTACTTATAACCAGAACTTTTGTTTTTTCTGCCATATCTAATTATCCGGACTTCCGACCAAGCTCAGGTGCAGATATGGGAAAAGAGACTCTGAAGATGGAGCCTTTTCCAATCTCGCTTTCAACCGATATGCTCCCTAAGTGCTGTTCAACTATCCTTTTTATGATCGAAAGCCCGAGGCCTGTCCCTTCTGATTCAATTGCACGTGCATTCTGAGCCCTATAGAACTCATCGAAAACTTTCGGGAGCGCGTCTTCAGGTATGCCTATCCCGGTGTCTGAGACTTCCAACTGTGCGGTACCATCTTCGAGGCCCACTTTGACGCATACTTCACCCCCGGGGGGGGTATATTTTATTGCATTACCTACCAAGTTATCGAGCACTTTCCTTATATCATCCTCTACAGCTATAATTCTGACTGATTCCTCCGCGACATTGGCTCTGAGCTTTACTCCCTTTTCCCTGGCCTTTTCGTCAAACTCGGATGTGATATCGAGCGCCATACTCCCAAGGTCAACTGAGATCCTTTCAGAGAAAGCGTTTTCTGCCCTGCCTATGGCCAAGTCGAGAAGATCATTAACGAGGATTATAAGGAAATTGGCCCTACGCTCGGCCCGTGCGATTATCTCTCTTCCCTTTTCCGGGAGGTCTCCGGCGTAACCGTCGAGGACGACACGCAGGATGCTCTGTATAGCCGAAAGAGGTGCACGGAGTTCATGTGAGACCATCAGGATGAACTTCGACCTCAACCTGTCCATCTCCTCAAGGCTGCTGCAGAACCTTGCATTCTCTATGGCTATCGCGCCAAGTGCTGCAAGCAGCGAGATGAACTCCACCTGGTCATCTGTAAACCCCTCGACAGTTTCTTTATATATCCTTATTACACCTATGACCTTCTCCTTGCTCTTAAGGGGCACACAGAGTACAGAACGTATACCCTCTTTCTTGGCTTCCTCTGGATATTGGAATCTCGGATCATTCGTCGCATCGAGCACCACAACAGGTTTTCCGGAGAGGGCCTGCCGGTCGATTACGCTCCTCCCGATATCCACAGATCCCTTATCCAGGTAAGAACGACTCAGGCCATAAGCTGCCGTTATGAGGAGCCGTCCCCCACTCTCGTCAAGGAGTCTTATGGAGGAAGCCTTCACTTCGATAACACGGACGGCATTTTCCGCTATAAGATCCATAACCTTCTGAGGATCAAGGGTCGATCCTATCGTGGTAGCTACCTCATAGAGGGCCTTGAGCCTCTGGTTAGCGCCCTCCAGATCCGATTTCAGAACCGAGAGATCCTTTTCCCTTTTCCTTAAGGAAGAGCTCATCGGAGAAGCAAGGAAAACGGAAAGGTAAGCTACAACCGAAAAAAGGACGATTGCGCCGCCTATATATAACAAATTCTTATGGATTTCAGGCAATCCCAGGAACGGACTGGGATAGTGCTGGATAACACCGTTATACTCTAAGACGAAGACCACAAGCAGAAGAACCGATGCAAGCGTCGCGTGAACATATGCATATGCAGAAGGAAGCAGTATGCAGGCTATTATTATGTGAAATATGAAGAAGAAAATCACCGGGCTCTCGACCCCACCCGATAGATGGACTAAAAAGGAAAGTGCGATCCAATCCATTACTATCTGGATGTTAGCAAACCGATGAAAGGCCCTGAGCCTGTCCCTCTGTTCGCCAAGCTTCCTGAGGTAAATATAGAAGACAATGTTATAAGCACCTATTATAAAGCCTATGATGAAGAACGGAAGCGGTTTGAATCCCTCGTACCTGAAAAAGGCACTTGTTATAGCCGTACCAGCTATCACCAACAGGGGAACAAACCATCTCAGTTTTATAAACTTACTTACGTTACTTACAAGTTCAGCCTCCAGCGGGAGAAGATCCGAATTCAGGTCAGAGCCACCCTCCCACGTTTCCTCACACATAACTATTCTCCCAGAAGTTCAGCTACCTTCTCCAGAAGATCCTTTGGCCTGATCGGCTTTTCCACATACTCTTCTACAGGTAGAAAATCGCCGTCGGTTTCGGGAGAGAACCTCATCCCCTTTATCTTTCCTATGGCCGTTAACATGAGTATCGGAGTTTTGTAGTACTCGGCATATTCCGGATCCGTCCTCAGCTTATAGGAAACGTGGAAGCCCTCAGTATCCGTCTCCATCATAACGTCAAGTATTATGAGATCTGGCTTCACCTCCTTTATCTTTCCTAAAGCTTCCTGTCCGCTCGTGGCTTCGAAAACCTCATAGGAATTTGCCTCCAGCGGCAGCCTCATCGCCTCCATGATGTCAGAATCATCATCGACAAGGAGTATTTTCCCTTTAGACATTCTCTTCTACCCCCTTTTCCCTGCCTAATTAAGTCCCAATTTTGCCAGTTCTTCTACCTTATCGGCCAGAAATTTGACTATATCTGGAAGTCTTTCCGAAAGTTCTTCCGAAAGGCCGATCCCATAGCTTAGGTCGGCCGGCTGAATCCCGAGAATAAACACTTCTGGGCGCCTATCGAGTGAAGATGCAAGCTCCAAGACCCCAAGTAGCCCTATGTCATGGAGGGAAAAATCAGGATTATCCCTCCTATCCTCTCTCACATCACAGGGTCTGAAAAAGCTCATCTCCCCAGGGGGCTTCCCCATATCCGCTGCATCGACGAATATGACTCTTTCGGCTCCCTCCATAAAATGTATTATCCCGATCCCGGCTACTCCGACGTCCATAATCTCCACATCAGACGGCAGATCCACCTCCCCAAGTCTCCTCACAACGTGCACTCCGACGCCCTCATCTCTCATCAGGATATTGCCGATGCCAAGGACCCTGAGCATATCAGTTTCCCCAACCTCAGACGAACCTGACCTTAAGGAAGTGGGTCGAACAGGATATGCAGGGATCATACGCCCTGACAAGCATCTCAAGGGTTAATGTCACCTCTTCCTTGGGCCTGTCAACTATCTTGGGAACCAACGCCTTCATATCATACTCGATATTTCCCGTATTCTGGTTTGTGGGTATGACACAATTGGCGTTCGTTATGAGACCGTCTTCATCCACCGCATACTCGTGGATCAGGATACCCCTCGGGGCCTCAACCGCACCGACGCCCGTTCCGGGGTTAAAATCGAAGCTTGTATCTTCCTCCTTAATTCCCCTATTGAGGACCTCATTTATAATCTCGATGCTGTCTTCCAGGCAGTGCACTGACTCGACAATCTGCGCCACATTGTTCATGAAAGGATTGTAACAGGGCGCCTTAAGGCCCATCCTCTCGGCCACCTCCTTGGCCTCATCGTGGAGATCATCGTAGCTGTTATTGAACCGAGCCAGGGCCCCCACCATATAGGACTCGCGGGTATTCTTCGTGCGTTTGGCTGTCGAATTAGGGACTACAAACTCGTTCGTTACCCCGCGGTATTCCTTTAAGGGTTTCGTCACGCCGGTGCTCGAACATATATTACCATCATAGAAGGCATACTCCCCGGGCTTCTTCAGGGATATATACTCGGTCTCCCTCTCGAAATCCGGCCATTTCAACCCGACGAAGAGCTCGACTGTGGATTCCATATCCTTCCTTGCATCCACCAACCTTTTCCTCATCTTCGCAAGCTCCTCCTCTTTCGGAAGAGAAGAGAAGCCATTTATGTCCATCGAAGATAGGTGTGTATGGTTTCCCGCGACCGCGGCACAGAGATCCATCGAGAGGCCCTTGAGCTTCATTGCCCTCAAGACAACATCCTTATGTGTCTTAACCAGAGGGAAAACGCTCTTGGCCCCTAAAAGATCTGGCGCTGCAAGGAAATAGACATGCAAAATATGGCTTTCCAGCATCTCCGCGTTGAGGTTCAGTTTTCTCAGAAGCAAAGTTTGATCCGAGATCTCGATTCCGAGGGCCGACTCCACAGCTCTCAGAGAGGACGAGGTATGGGCGACTGAGCAGATACCGCATATCCTGCAGGTTATGATTGGCGCTTCATCGTAGCGTCTTCCCCTGAGCATAGCCTCAAAAAACCTCGGCGCTTCCACAACATCAAACCTTACATCCTTCACCTCGCCACTTTTGACGTTCACGACGATATTGCCATGTCCTTCGACACGGGTTAGGTACTTCACATCTATGTTTATATCGTTTCCCTTCATCTCTCCTCTCCCGCGTAGCTTCCGAACAATCTGAATTTCCTGAGCACGTCCTCGACCGTGAGCCCATGGTCCCTGAGTACCTCGGTCATGGAACTCGTGTTCGGCTCACTTATGAGCCCTCTGCAGCCTACACAGCTTTTCCCGTGGCTTGGACACGTGGCCCCACATCCGGCCCTCGTTACGGGTCCAAGGCAAAACTTTTCGAGATTGAATAAGCAGATGTTCTCCGCCATCTTACACTCGACGCAGACCGGGTAATCGGGTATCACAGGCTTCTTGCCGAGCAGGAGATCGTGAATAATTCGGACGAACTCATCCTTGTTTATGGGACAGCCATGCACGTATGCGTCTACAGGAACGACCGCATCGACCGGCATAGCTGAGAGCGTGTCGAAATAGTCCGCTGACTCCCCGTAGACAATCTTGAGAGCATCCTCGTTCCCTATGGAGTTCCTTATGGAGTTGATCCCACCTATTGTAGCGCAGGCTCCGAGGGCAATGAGTATCTTTGCCTGTTCGCGGATCTTCTTTATCCTCTCGACCGCCTCCTCGGTGGTTATACTCCCTTCAACTATCGCTATATCGTAATCATCGCTCTTTTCTGACATCGCCTCCCTGAACTCAACTATATCGACCAGCTTTAAAAGGTCGAGAAGCTTCTCTTCGAGGTTCAGCACAGTGAGCTGACATCCCTCGCAGCAGGCGAAATCGAAAAAGGCAACTTTGGGCTTTGCCTCCGACTTCATCTAATTGCCTCCTTAAGTTCCCTTACCTCCGGAT
>CAZTBA010000378.1:0-6024 GCA_964611725.1 uncultured bacterium | reverse complement strand
AGAGGGTTCTATCTCTGTAACATAAGTGATCGCGCCGGAATAACAGGCAAACCCCTGAGAAACCCAATCGCCCAGGGCTAATGTCTTGGGTAACTCTGTAACCACAGCTCGCCTTCCATCCCAGCGGAAACCAAACTCACCCGTTATATAGAGGGCCTCGAATCCATGCATGGGACCATAATCGGTCTTCAAGACCAGTTCATTCTGTCCTTCTCTCAGGAACCAAGGTGCCACGCGTATCCGCCGGAAGGAGTTATCTATCCACCATCCCTCATCCTCATCTGCCTTCAGTTCATTACCGTTAAGGATGATCTCATACTTCTCAGGTTCCTCGATAACGAGATGGCACGGACCTTCAGGTATAACTTCGACATCGAAGCTATACCTCAGCGCAACAGGAATCGTCTTCGCATCCTGGGGTATATCCTGTGCCCAAGGTTGGACCATGTTTGATCCGCGGTGTGGTAGCCCTGCAACATCACGGACGACACGATCTAACCTCAATATCTCCAGCGGGCCTGCCCACTCACCTCCATCGACCGAATATTCCGCTACATCCAGAGGGAAAGCATTCGGCTCATCACGCAATATCGCCCACGTATCGCTATCTACCTTTTCCCTGCGAACCTCGGTGTATATCTTCCGGGGCCTGAGCTGAGGATCAGGCTCAGGATCGACTACAAACAGGCGGTTTCCATAGGCCGGCATATCGGTGTGTATCAGGACACCATCCTGAGTAGATTCTGCATCGGCAAGCGATATCTCCCCCGTCCAAGCATTCCATTCTTGAGCCTGACCTTTGCCGGGCATCCTTACCGTGAGAGGTCCCGATGGCTTGTCCTGTCTTGTGTGGCAGATAAATATGAGATAGCGGCCAGTCTCGGGATCATGTCGGAGCATGTAGAGTGACGGTTTGAATTCTTCCCCGTTCCCATCAGCGATTGAAACGCGCCGTATTCCATCGGCGGCGGAAAGTGCTTTCACCAGTGCATCGTGTTCAAGAGGAATCCGAACGACCTTTTTGGCGAGAGTCTTTGCATCTTCACCGGGCTTGCCGTCGATGAAATCGGGAACCGGATCGATGAATATGAGCCCCCCGCCGGCCTCCAGAAAGTCGGAGAGGAGCTTCAGAGTGCTCTCACGTATGGTCACCATAGGTGGAACCACTACGACACGGTATTTCGCCTTCTCCACTCTGAGGGCACCGCCGTCCACAGATCCATGTCTCGACAGTATATCCTCATCCACATAGTCGAAGTCGAAATGCCCTTCCAGTAACAGCTTCTGCAGTTCCATAAACTGATTCTCGAGCCGGTCAAGAGGCTCCTTTACACCACCGTAGAAAAGCCCCCATGCGCTCTCAATGGGATGTATCACAGCCACATCCCGGATGACTTCCCCCTGGGTCATCAGCAGGTTTGCCCTGGCGAAATAATCCTCCACGATCGGATAATCCCGCCACCAGGGCGATTGGAAAGAGATCGAGGCTGGATAATCCCGCTTGGCTTCCCCCAGCATCGTATACCATGACAGATGCTGACACCGCAGGTTCACACCCAGGGCCAACTGCCAGTCACCTACCGCTTTGTGTTCTGCGAAATTGAAATGCCACCCTGTGGCCCCGTAAAGCTCACTCAACATCCACTTACGGCCAAACTGATTCTGGATTGAACTGCACTGTTTCACTGTTGCGAATTCAATCGGTTTATCTCCCCTTCTACTCAGAATCTGTTCGCAGAGGATGTCCACTCCGGGTGCCTGCATGAACTCATAGAACCTCATGGCACTTGCGACAGTGAGTGCCTGGCTGCGAAGTCCATTCTCACCAAGAATATGGCCGGTGAAAAGCAGGTTATGTTCCTCACACCAGTTGGATATCTGCTCGCTGAAGCTTCGGGTAAACATATAGGCAAGGCAATCGTGATAATCGCGGCGAACTCTTGAGAAATCCGAATCGTCTATCCTGAAGAAGATCTCCGGAAGATAAGGGATCAGATCATACCCGTAGAGACCTTCGAATGCTTTCGGGAGCGTGTCTGTCCACGGAGCCACTCCCCAACCTTCGCGTAGGATCAGATCGCTATGCCACGGTTCATCGGTGAAGATTCCGGGTATTACTGTGCCGAAGTATTCACTTGCAGCACGGGCGTAGGCATCGTATGTGATTTCAATGAACTTTGCCACTGCATCCACAGAGATCGTATCGAGATAGGTCTGATTGTTATACCAGGGAGACGTTTCTCTCAGCACACACTTGAAGGCCAGAATTTTCTCACCTTCCCTTGTGTTTGAGAGCTCGGATGGCTCTATCTGGCGAAAATCGCTCGCGGTGTTACCGTCCACTGAAGCTAAGAAAAACGCCAGTTCATCCCCTTCAGGTCTGAAGGATTCAGGGTCTGCAATTGTCATTCTGAGAAATCTCTGACGATACTTCGGGTCCTTCGTCACCAGACCGCCAGCCGCTCCCGAAGGCCATCGGTCCTCATCGTACAGCCATGCCTCAATGCCGTTTTTAGAGGCTTCGTCCGCACAGGCCCTTATAAGGTCGAACCATCTTTCGGACAGATACGGAGTGGCGAGCCCAACCCTTGAATGTATGAAGCCCCCACCCAACCCCATATCCTTGAATACACGAATCTGGCGCCTTAATTCCTCCTCTTCTAAAAGGCCGTTCAATGCCCAGAAGGGCTTGCCCCTATAAGCGGATGGCGGCGATGAGAATAGTTCCCGTAAACTCATTCTCACACTCCTTGATCTAAAAAAGCTGTTATATCAATAAGAAAAATAATACTTCTGCCAGAGCTTTGTTATTTCACACATATTCAGGTGATATGATCCCTGCCGTATCTATAATTATCAAACCCGGGAGAATCGGAAATGACTTGACCTTTCAAGGGAAATTTGTTATCTTCAAATCAAAGCGGAAGAGAAAAGGGCATACCTATTCTCTCCGGTATGGGCCATTAGTGTCGAATTTTAGCGAGTACGAGCTAGTGGCCCTTTTTGTATACCTTTTCGGACAGCGTACTTTGTAACAGTGTACTACCTATCTCCGAAAGAAATCTGCTGACCTCTTACTGAGCGGTTCCCATCAAGACTCCAAAGCAAAAAATACCGACCTACCTACATTAATACCTCCCAACTTCGGTAGTTCGGCTATCCTGAAGCAATCAGCATTTATACTATCTGACACCTTTTTCGCTTGAAGATGATACTAATCTTAGAACATTTCTAATCGCAGCTATCTTTAACAGGACAGAGAAAATAGTCTCACATTCAACCGAAATGAGTATAACTTCTTGCTCAGGCTTATCAGATAAGAACTCAGAGCTTTGCGAAACGTTCTATCGGACACTGCGCTCTTATCGAATTGAGTTCCGAAAGCCGACTCCATATACAGTCGTGGATTTCGAAAATAATGAAACTCAAAGATTCTGTCAATAGAAAATTCCTGATTTTCGGACAAGGGCAAGGAAAATCGATACAAAAATAAATCCCTGAGAAGGGGGAATATTAGGCATGTAGTATGTAAGCCAAGCGCCCGCAATCTACCAGGTAGATTTTACAAATTCCACAGGTAGGCAAGCTTGACAAAGAAGATACGGTCGGTGACTTTCATATCCCCCGCGGTGTCATCCCTCCTCTCATTGTAGGCCAAATAGAGGCGGCTATTGGGACGATATTCGTAGCTGAAAAGCATATTCACGGCATATTGGTTCGTATTGCGATTGCCCTGGGCAAAAACGCGACAGAAGAGCTCCCGCGAAAACAGAAACGTCGTCCGCAAATAGCCAACCTGTATGAATTCATCGAAACTATCATCGGGACGATATTCCCACACGTTATCCAGGGATATATCAATTGCCAGCCTGTCCAAGGGATTGATTGTAGCGCCCAAATTCAACTGTCGAATCGATCCGAAATAGCCGTCCGACCAATCCATTTGATCTCCCGTAGCTGCGTAAAGGCTGGCGGTCAACCAATTGATCGTGTTACTGCTGAACCTGTGCCTCAGCCACCATTTCAGGATGTCATAGTCTTCCTGTGCATAGATGAAATACTGTCTCTGAAAGCCAAGCGAAAAAGAGGTTCCGTTAAAGAAGTAAATCCCTGCTTCAGGATTCCAACTCCACTCCCAATCTTCATCATCAGAATCCTTGCTGGCATCCATCCATTGCCCAAGCCAAAGCCAATCTATGCCATGTTTCTCCTTCCTGTCACCTATCTCCAGCCACGTACCACCACTTCTCGTCCCAATGTGAGGATCATGGGGTGCGAAACCGATCTGATCGACATTGAATTCCGACTCAGTTTTCTGCAACTCCGCATAAAGATTAAGGTTGCGCGTCTCCTTCCAGACGCTGAGGTATCCTGCCCAATCGTTGCGCCGAATGCCCGGATTGATACTCCTTGCCAACTGCGCATCTATCTCAAGCTGTTCTCCCAAGGCAAGATGGGTGTCCACACCCAAAGCTCTGGCATGTCCTCCTTTCCAATCCTTGTTGACCGAATACAATCCGATGTTCGACTTCCCCAGGACCTCCCTTCTTAACCTAAGAACAGCGTAATTCGGATCGGAGCTGCCCTCCACACTGTCCACTGCCTGGAGCAGGGCGATGTCGTTTCCGGCGATCTTTCCTGTCAATCTCATTCCAAAGTTGGGATCGGCTATCCTGCGGGTGTAAAACAACTGGATTGGGGTTTCAAAAACTTTTCTATTTTCTAAGAAATATGGCCGCTTTTCCTTCAAGTAAAGTTCAAACCGGGTCAGGTTAATCTGTTCCTCATCTGCCTCAACATGGGCGAAATCAGGGTTGATGGTCATATCGTAAGTCAAATTCGGAGCGATACCGTATTTCAAGTTTACACCGCCGTTAAACTCTCCCTTTGTATCTTCCACAGTCTTTTCACGCCTGCCGGTTACATAAGGCAAAACCTCCAAATGTAGACCCGGATCTAAACCTTCAAAACCCATGACATCACCGGCTTTATAAACAACGCTGATGCTGAACTCTCTGCGCGCATTGGCCCATTGGCTGCGTTCGTTTCCCACCTGCCGGTGTCGACCGAAGTTCATCCCCCAGGTTTGCACCTCCTTGTGGGGAAATCGTAAGGTCTTGAAGGGAATCGCAATTTCAACACTCCATCCCGCATCGTCAACTGAAGTTTCGCACCACCACACACCATTCCAATTATCATCTTCCCATGCAGCGTCGTGCTTTACTCCCTTGGTATTGACCTGAAAATAGTAGCAGTTTCGATGATCGTGGTAGGTATCGATAATAAAATCCACATTGTCGTTGGGATAGGCGATGCCGTCCCGTGGCAGCAAACGACTGATTATCTTTTCGGTATTCGAATCAAAACAGCGAAAACAGACGTAGAGGTTCTTATCATCGTAGAGTATCCGCACTTCGGTCTGTTCCCCGGCCAATTCCCCCTCCCGGGGTCTGCGCTGGCGAAAATCGGTTGCCACATCCGCCAGTTTCCAGCAGGGATCATCTAACTTGCCATCGATTACCGGTGCAGTGTCTGTTCTAACAGCCTGCAGCGTAAACGAATCTGCATCTGTCTCTTCCTGGCTACAGACGCTGAGAGGGTAAGCCATCGAGACAACAACCATTGTCAGACAAATTGAAAAACTTTTGAGAAACTCGGATATTCCATATCGTCGTGGGTATAATAATTGTACCCTATCGCCCTTTGTCACAATTGATCTCCTTTAAGCTGTTTGCATATCTAATCTCTCGAGATCTCCTAGCAAGAAGCTTTTAGTATCTATTGGCACGACATAGCAGGAAGTTCAGCATTTATCCAAAGAAATCAGCAGCCTTTACTTTTCGGCATCCTCGGTACCTGGCTTGACACCTCCTATGGTCTTACCCTCAATCCTCTCCTTGCCGGGATATGGAAGCCCATAGACCTCCGGCGGCGGGACAACGCCCTTTTTCCATTCGTAGATAATCTCGGAATGAGGATAGCAGAAATGAACCTTATCCGTCTTGGAAAACTCGTGGAAGATGA
>CAZTBA010000377.1:0-6037 GCA_964611725.1 uncultured bacterium | reverse complement strand
GTGGCAATTGTGGACGGGAGAGATTGTCCCGGATGTGGCATCAGGGAGATACCTGTCGTTAAAGGTGACTCCATATCCCTCTCTGTCGCCGCTGCCTCGATAATTGCCAAGGTTACGAGGGACCGGATAATGGAAGGTTACGATCTGGAGTACCCCTGCTACGGGTTTCTAAGGCACAAGGGCTACGGCACAGCGGAACATATCACCGCCCTGAGAAAATACGGCCCCTGCCCTATACACAGACGCTCCTTTCGGACGATCAGGGAGATCCTTGGGACGGGAAGCAATGAATAGAAGGAAGGTGGGAGCCCGGGGCGAGGAACTGGCGGCGGCTTACCTCAGGCGTGAAGGTTATTCGATAATTGAAAGGAACTACCGTGCCGCAGGCGGCGAGGTTGACATAATAGCAAAGAAGGGGAATTCACTTGTATTTGTAGAAGTGAAGACCGACAGAAGCGGGGAATTCGGGCCGCCGGAGTTATGGGTCACACCTGCAAAGCGTAAGCAAATCGCTAAAGTCGCTTCTGCGTACTTAGCCAGAAGCTCGGCTTCCGGACTCGAGGCAAGGTTCGACGTTATAGGGGTTAACCTTGAAGGGTCAGAGACTGTGTTTAACCACATAGAGGATGCTTTTTGGATATGAAATCAGTGACCAGGTCATCCAAACTTGAGATATTCTCCTGGATACTCTATGATTTTGCCAACACTATATACTCTATGAACGTGGTCACCATGTATTTCTCCCTCTGGATCACGATCAATCTTGCCAGGGAGGATATATGGGTAAGTGCTGGAAATTCCGCCTCGATGCTCCTTGTGGCCCTTTCGATGCCCGCCCTCGGGGTCATATCCGATTCCTGTCGGAGGAGGATGCCCTTTCTCATAGGGCTTACATTGCTCTGTGTCACCTTCACTGTCCTGATTGGGTCTGCAAACTACCTGATAAGCGATCTTTCGAAAAAAGTGGTGGCCGCCGTAATATTTTTCACGGTTGCCAACTACGCCTATCAGGGCGGACTTGTTTTCTACAATGCGATCCTTCCCGAGATAGCTCCCAAGGGCTCCATAGGAAAGATATCAGGGTACGGTGTCTCACTTGGATACCTTGGAGCAGTCGTAGGACTCCTTATGGTCATGCCTTTTTCCCTTGGAGGTATCCCATTTATGGGTTTTGAGATAGGCGCACTGAACTCCGGATACGAGAAAGTGGCGGAACTGTCATCATCGGATAACTCCTACATTGATCTGGATGTGGATGCGAATGCGAACTATTCATATAAAATCCTTCCCATGGGACAGGGCCATGACTTGCCTGGCGTGACTGTGCAGAGCGCCGACACGCTTCTGACGGAGTCCGGGGTCCGTAGGAGGGCAGTTGTGGTGAGATGGGATAGGCCACAGGGAGCAGGGGGCCTGGAACTTATGCGGAGGAGATCCGGATGGGGGAGGGCCGGGACTTTTATTCCGACGGCTGTACTCTTCCTCCTGTTCTCCATACCGACCTTCGTCTTCGTCAAAGACAGAACTGAAGGTGCCAGCGGGGCAAAGCTGAACGTCGTTTATGTCTACCGTAGGGTGTGGGAGGGAATCTCCAACACCAAGAAATATCCCGGAGTTCTCAGATTTCTCATAGCCAAGTTCTTCTACGAGGATGGGATACAGACTGTCATAATATTTATGGCCGTCTATGCCTCCAAGGTGATGAGGTTTTCCGACAGCGCCATAATCCCTCTCTTCATAGTCTCAACCACCTCCGCCGTGATAGGCTCGGCGCTCTTCGGAATATTGACCGACCGGATAGGTCCCAAGAGGACGCTCGTGCTGGTACTCGTAGGCTGGATATTGGCTCTGGCCGGTGTGATACTTACCCACAGCGCGCCGGTGTTCTGGATACTCGGCTCGTTTGTCGGGATCTTTATGGGGGCGACCTGGACCTCCGCCCGTCCTCTGCTCGTCTCGCTTGTCCCCAGGGAGATGCTGGGAGAATTCTTCGGACTGTATGCGCTTTCCGGGAAGGTCGCCGCAATATCGGGGCCGCTCGTCTGGGGCGGGATTGTGCTGGCATTGAAGCCTTACGGGGATGGTGTGAGATATAGAGTAGCCGTGGGGGTGCTCACCTTGATGATTTCCCTGGGACTTGCCCTTCTTTTAAAGGTCCCGGACAGATGGAGACAGGATCTGGCAAAGTCATAGATTGAGAGATTTGAGGAGGTAATATATGAAATACCAGGCCCCCAAGGGCACGCAGGACATACTTCCGGATAGTGTAAACCGCTGGCAATACCTGGAAGGGATAATCCGCAGAAAGATGGATTCCTTCTGCTACCGTGAGATAGTGTTCCCAACATTCGAATATACGGAGCTGTTCGAGCGCTCTATAGGTGAAGATACCGATATAGTTACCAAAGAGATGTATACTTTCACGGACAAGGGGGACCGGAGCCTGACCCTGAGACCTGAAGGGACTGCCTCGGTGATACGCTCCTATGTGGAGCACGGGCTCGGAAGGAAACTCCCCCTCCAGAAGCTCTTCTACATAGGTCCCATGTACAGACAGGAAAGTCCGCAATCGGGACGACAGAGGGAGTTTTATCAGTTCGGGGCAGAGGCGGTAGGCTCTCCCGGCCCGGAGGTGGATGCGGAGGTGATACATCTTCTGATGGCAATATACGATGAACTCGGCCTCAGGCGCACTGTTTTGAGGCTCGGAAGCGTCGGGTGCCCTGTGTGCCGCCCGAAACACAGGGAGGCCCTCCTCGCTTTCCTCAATGATAAACTCGACATCCTCTGCGATAACTGTCGGCGTCGCTACCGAACAAATCCGCTGAGGATACTTGACTGCAAGGAGGAAGACTGCCGCCGGGCAACGGAGGATGCACCCTCGATGCTCGATTACCTCTGCGGCGAATGCAGCGGGCATTTCGGCAAGCTCAAGGTTTATATGGATGACCTCGGGATCGGCTATACGGTTGACAGGAGGATGGTAAGGGGACTTGACTACTATACAAAAACTGCCTTCGAGGTCGAGCACTCCGGGCTTGGGGCACAGAGTGCCATAGGGGGTGGCGGGAGATATGACGGTCTCGTCGAGGAGATCGGTGGTGATCCCACCCCGGGGATTGGCTTTGCCGCAGGCATAGAGAGGACGCTACTGGCTATGGAAAGCGATGGTCTCACATCCGATGAGGATGCTGGTATAGATCTATTCATAGCACCGCTCGGAGAGGAGGCAGGAAGGCTGGCCCTCAAAATGCTCGCGGTGCTGCGGGATACGGGGATAAAGGCCGATACCGATTACCTTGGCAGGAGCCTGAAATCGCAGATGAAAGAATCGGGCAGGATGGGAGCCAAGTTCACCCTAATACTCGGTGAGAGGGAGCTCAACTCCGGCAAGGGAGTGCTCAGGGACATGCGGAGCAGGGAGCAGGTTGAAGTGCCCCTCGACCGGGCGGTTGAAGAGGTAGAAACTATTCTGAAAGGCGGGACCTGAAATCCTGAAACCCCCGGAGCTCAGATCCACCTTTTCTACCGATGTCCCGGGATAGTAGTGTGCTAAGATCTCAAGGGCACTGAACCCCCTTTTGGCCATTCCTATGGCACCGTGCTGACACATGCCAACACCATGGCCGTTACCCCTGCCGGCAACCTCGACCTCCCTGAGCCTACCCGAAGCGTCTTTCCTGACAGTGACGGTGAAAAGTGTGCTTCTCAGTATCGGGTTTCCGGAAACCGGCCTGCGGAGCACCCACCTTATCTTGTCCTTCCTTACAATATGATCTCCACGAGATGTCACTAACCTCAGGGCCAGTATCCTGCCGGACGGCGACCTTCCTTCGACCAGGATGTCCTCCACTGTCCCGACATCTTCTTCCCGGATGTCGCTCAGGGTCATGGGCAGGTATTCTGCGACTATGCCGTTCAGTTCATCGGCGCTCCAGATCTCCCGCCAGCCAAAGCTCCATGAACCTTTGCAGAGGGCTTCCCCGCTCAGCGAGTCACTCACACCGGTGAGATAGGAAGGTGAGCTGCTGACATCCCACACCTCGTCAATCGCTGCGGTGTGCCCGCCACAGCAGGAGAAGAAAAAGACCCTGACAGGTTTTCCCTCATATGCCACCACGATTCCCTCCGTTTCCTCAATCGCCCTTGAAAATATATCTCTCTCCTCCGAAGCACCTCCGTAAACCTGATCCCTGACATCCCCGTAGAGATCGAAGGAATTCCCCCTCGGATGGAGCATCCTCATGTATGCATAGGTCCGCGAGACTATCGCCTGAGCCTTCAGTGCCTCGATCGCTCTCCCTGGTACTTTTCCCATCTCCGATGGGAGGACTCCCTTCAGATACTCCTCCAGGTTCACAGCATTTACGATAGTGAGACCCGGATTTTGCTCGCCGGAGCGGATCTCCAGATGGCCATGGTAACTTTTTCCCATGAATTTGAGCCGGGTTCCCCCTGAGGAGCGGACCGTCAATCTCCCGGATGGCTCAAATATGCCGGAGGCCGGAGTTTCCGCCAATATCTCGTCTCCTCGGTAAGCCCTGCTGAAGGTGACTTTCCCGCCACGCCTCCCGGATCTCCACAGGACCATTCCACTTGCTGAGATTATGTTAAAGCTACCCCTGGAACTGATCACTGCTTCATCGGATCCTTCGGACAGACAGACCTTGATCGGACCTACAGGCTTCGGAAGAGGTAAACGGGGGGCACAGCCAATGGCATTGATCAGGAGGAAGATGAACAATATCCCTGAGATAATAGAGACCAAGTTTATAACCTTTTCACCTGGAAATGATACTAAGCGAGATAAGCGTTCAGCAATTGACTTTCAGCTTTTGCCGACTGTTGACCGCTAAATATCTGTAAGACAAGGCCCTATCGTGGTTATTGTTATGGACGGAGGAAACAGGCTCATATTCAGAAAATGAGTATTATGCATCCTCTCCAGGATAGACCCTCGGGACCCTGTGGCTGATCGCGCAGACGACCTCGTAGCTTATGGTACCGATAAGCTCTGCCATCTCTTCAACAGTTATCTCGGAGTCTCCCTGCTCCCCTATCAATATCACCTCATCGCCGAGCTTCACACCTCGGACATCTGTCACATCGATCATCATTTGATCCATACACACGACCCCGACGATCTGTACCCTTCTGCCGCGTATTAGCAGACTTCCGACGTTGGAGAGCTTCCTCGAATAACCGTCCCCGTACCCTACGGGCACAGTGGCGACCCGCATTTTCCTTTTCGCTGCAAAGGTTCTGCCGTAGCTCACGGTTTCTCCTGGATATACATCCTTTATGAAGGATATCTCGGACCTGAAGGTCATCGCAGGACGGAGCCCTACGGTGCTGCGGGACCCCTCAAAGGGTTCGAGACCATAGACCATGAGCCCGGGGCGGACCATATCGAAGTGTGACTCCTTATAGCGGATTGTAGCTGCGCTGTTCGCTGCGTGAGCGATCAGTTGGTTCCCGAGCTTTTGCTTAAGGTAGGAGCTTACTCCGCGGAAAGTCTCTATTTGTCTGAGTGTGAAATCCGGGCTATCTTCATCTGCGGAGGGGAAATGGGTATACACACCCTCTATCAGAATCGACTTGAGGCCGAGAAGAAAATCGACAAATCCCGATACTTCCCCAGGGCGAATTCCTATCCTCCCCATACCTGTATCGACCTTTATATGCACCCTGGGGGTTGATGAAAGCTTGCGGGCGTATGCTGAGAGGGCTTCCGCGAGCTCCCTCGTGCATAAGGTAGCAGTAAGTCCCAGTCTGATTATATCCGGAGCGCTTTTTGGACCTTCGGCGCCGAGTATCAGGATCGGGCACGCTATGCCGCCGGTTCTGAGCTCCCTCGCCTCGTCAAGGGTGGCCACACCGAGGGCATCAGCATGGGAACTCAGACAGGTATTAGCGACAGGCAAGAGCCCATGTCCATAGGCATTGGCTTTGACCGCTGCCATTATCCTGCGTTCGGAGCCCACGATGTTCCTCACAATGCTGAGGTTATGTCTTATAGCTGAAAGATCGACAATGA
>CAZTBA010000376.1:0-6041 GCA_964611725.1 uncultured bacterium | reverse complement strand
ATGTTGAATTGGTTTACGCCCTTCAGAACAAGATGCCCATAGGTTCTGTAAGGAACAGGAAAGGAAAGTTCATTGAGCCATCGCTTGAAAGCACAAGCCTGGCGGCGGACACGGAGATACCAGACGACACGAGGTTATCCCTCACCGATACCGATGCCCGCGATGGATACCCCATAAGTGGTTTCACGTGGATATTGGTATACAAGGAGCAGAATTACGATTCCAGATCAAGTGAGGAAGTTGAACAAGTTGTTAAACTATTGTGGTGGATGACGCATGAAGGACAGATATATGCCAAACCCCTTCACTATGCTCCTCTGTCGAAGGTAGCCGTTGAGAAAACCGAACGGATCATAAAGTCCATTACTTATAATGGTGAAGCCGTTTTTCCGAAGGTATTGAGGTAAGCGATGGGTAATAAGAGGAGGGTACTATTTATCTGTACTCATAATTCGGCTCGCTCTCAGATGGCAGAGGGTTTGCTCAGAAATCTGTACGGAAACAGGTTCGACGCTTACAGTGCAGGAACCCATCCTTCAGTTGTCAATCCCTATGCCGTAAAAGTAATGGAGGAGATTGGGATTGACATATCAAAGCAGCATTCAAAGAGCGCAAGTGAATTCCTCGATGTAAGATTCGACTATATAATTACCTTATGTGACCATGCCAGAGAAACCTGCCCCTTCTTCCCGGGCGGAGGGCAGTATTTACATAAGGGATTTGATGATCCAGCCCAAACTGAGGGTAGAGAGGACGAGTTACTGAGTGATTTCAGGCGTGTAAGGGATGAGATCAGGGACTGGATAAAGGGGACATTTGGCGAGAAAGGTGGAATATAATACTTTTGGATTCTAATATCCGGGCCGTATCCAAGATTGATAATAGGGACAGTCTGTCAACCAGTGCCCTGAGTACTTCGGAATCCCTTTTTATCAAGATTCTTAAGGCTTCAGCCGTTTTTATGCTGATTTTGCTTGCTTCGATCTTTCTGACACTCCTGCTAAGTTCTCTACTGTCGATCAAAAGCTTGGGACTTAAATTCTTCTTCGGAAAAACCTGGGACCCTGTTTCCGGTGAATTCGGTGCTTTTCCGTTCCTTGTAGGAACTATCTTTACCTCATTTTTAGCGCTTCTGATCTCAATACCTTTTTCCCTCTCCATATCGATACTTCTGGGTGAATATTTCAAAGAGGGGATAGTTTCCTCTTTTCTTAAAAGTGTGATAGAGCTTCTGGCAGGAATTCCTTCTGTTATTTATGGATTTTGGGGATTGTTTGTCCTTGTTCCCATAATAAGGGCCATTGAAATAAATCTGGGAGTTATACCTTACGGAGTGGGAATATTTACAGCATCGTTGATACTTTCAATCATGATTATACCTTATTCGGCATCCCTCGGCAGGGAAGTGATCGGCCTGGTGCCTCTGGACTTGAAAGAAGCGGCCTTCTCTCTGGGTGCCACAAGGTTTGAGGTTATAAGGAAAGTAATTCTTCCTTACGCCCGTTCGGGGATATTGGCCGGAATTCTCCTCTCCTTAGGAAGGGCTCTGGGGGAGACAATGGCAGTGACAATGGTAATAGGTAATTCCAACTTTCTTCCCAGGAGTATCTTCAGTCCCTCAAATACCATTGCGAGCGTGATCGCTAATGAATTTACGGAGGCTACGGAGAGTTTGTATCTGTCCAGTTTAATTGAGATAGGACTTCTGCTTTTCATAGTCACTGCAGTTGTAAATGTTATCGGCAGATATATAATTAAGAGGACAAGTGTGGAGATATAAAAATGGGTATGAAGGGAAGCGGCGTTACCCTTAGAATGATGAAAGATAAAGCTTTCAAAGCAGGTGTGATCTTTCTATCTTTTCTATTGATCTTGCCGTTACTCTTAATTCTTTATTATATATTGAAGAACGGAATTTCGACAATCAACTGGCAGTTCCTCACACGCCTTCCCAAGCCTGTCGGTGAAGTTGGAGGGGGAATATCCAATGCTATAATAGGGACGGTTATTTTAATCATTGTATCCTGTGTATTGTCTATTCCATTAGGAGTTGGTGCCGGAATATATCTCTCTGAGAACAGGCGGGGTAAGCTCCCTTATCTGGTGAGGTTATGCGTGGAGATACTGCAGGGAATACCGTCAATTATTATCGGAATTATTGCCTATATCTGGGTTGTCTTGAGGATCGGGACTTTTTCCGCTTTTTCGGGGGGAGTTGCACTGGCTATAATGATGCTACCCGTGATAGTAAGGACAACCGAAGAAACCCTGAAGCTTATACCCGATACGCTGAAAGAGGCATCTTTGGCACTTGGAGTACCTTACTATAAGACGATCCTCAAGGTCATTCTACCGGCAGGTTTCAGTGGGATATTAACCGGGATATTGCTGAGCATAGCGAGGATTGCGGGTGAGACTGCGCCCTTATTGTTTACAGCTTTTGGCAATCCTTTCATGAATTTCAACGTTTTTAAACCAGTAAATTCCTTACCGCTCTTAATCTTCAATTACGCTACAAGTCCTTATCCCGAGTGGCATTCACTGGCATGGGGAGCTTCTTTTGTGCTGATAGCGTTCGTCTTGGCCTTAAATTTGATTTCCAAAAGGGTGTCGAGAAAATGGAAAGTTCAGTTTTAAGCATAAAAAACCTCAATGCCTATTTCGGCGAACAGCGTATATTAAAGGATATAAATCTATCTATTCCTAAGAATAAGGTGACTGCAGTTATGGGACCGTCGGGCTGTGGTAAGACAACGCTTATAAGGTGTATTAACAGAATGCACGAACTGATACCGGATGCGAGAGTGTCCGGGGAAATTTTTCTCCACAATGATAATGTCTATGACACGAATCCCATAATTGTGAGAAGAAAAATAGGAATGGTTTTTCAAAGGCCGAACCCCTTTCCTACGATGAGTATTTATGATAACGTAATTGCAGGCTATAAACTGAACGGTATAAGGATAGGCCATAGTGAAAAAGATAGAATTGTTGAAGAATCTCTAAAGGAAGCGGCCTTATGGGACGAAGTCAGGGATTCTTTGCATAGAAAAGGCACATTCCTTTCAGGTGGACAGCAGCAGAGGCTCTGTATAGCACGTGCGCTTGCAATGAATCCTGAGATTCTCCTCTTGGACGAGCCAACTTCTGCTCTGGATCCTAAGGCTACCTCGCGTGTGGAAGACCTGATCGTCGAGTTGAAAGAGAATGTTACGATAATTTTAGTTACCCATAATATCGCTCAGGCAGCAAGGGTATCCGATTTTACCGCCTTTCTATATCTGGGAGAGCTGGTTGAATTTGGCCGCAGTGAGAAACTATTTACCGTTCCGGAGGATAAAAGAACGGAGGAGTATCTTACAGGAAAGTTCGGATAGGAGGTAACAGACAATGTTGGAGGAAAGAATAGTTGCCCTTAAAAGGGAAATCATAGAATATGCCAACCTTGTGGAAAGTATGATAGAAAAATGTATGAAAGGATTGCTCAGAAAAGATAGGGATTTGCTTATTGAAGTGATAGAAAAAGAGGAGCCCAGAACGAACGATTTGGAAATAGAATTGGATGAGCTTTGCATTCGCCTGATTGCCCAGTATGAACCCAAAGCAGGTGACTTGAGAACTATACTTATGGTTGCAAAGATGAACAACGATTTGGAGAGAATGGCGGATCACGCTGTGAACATTGCGGAAAGCAGCCTTTTTCTTATAGAGAGACCGCAGGTAAAACCCCTTATAGATATACCAAGGATGGCAGATGAAGTGACGAAGATGCTGAAAGACGCCATAGATTCCTTCATAAATAAGGATCCTATGCTGTCCAGAAGTGTGTGCGAGAGGGATAACATTGTAGATGGGTTGAGGGATCAGATTTTGAGAGAGCTTATTACTTTTATGAGCTCGGATCCCACGACTATCGAACGTTCCCTGCATTTGATGAGGATATCCAGCAATTTGGAACGTATTGCTGACCTATCCACAAATATATGTGAGGATGTAATATTCGTGGTGGAAGGAAAAGTAATAAAGCATCACAAAGAGGAAGATCAACGAAAGGATGAAGAGAATTGAGAGTTTCGAAGGATCGGAAATCCCTCAGGTTCGATCTCTTTTAATCCTTTATCCGTTCATGCGCTTGCCTTCGTCAAGCAAAAAACCAGGGGATGTCATATGATGGCCGAAGATTTGGGTAGAAAAGATAGTAACTATACTAAGGTTCTTAATCAATCTTTGAAGGTGTTTTTTAAGGATGCCCTGCGAATTACCCTCACAAACCCCCTGCAAGCTTATTCTTTCTACCGAACGATAAAATGGCAAACGAAAGCTGCCCGTATAAGATCACGTTTGAAGCACCAAGGCTACCATATACCACCGATTATGATTTTCAGTATTACTAATGAATGCAATCTCCAGTGTAAGTGGTGTTACGCCCAAATCCTGCATCCTTCACCCAACAAAGAAATGAGTACGGACAAGGTACAAAGCGTCATTGAGGAGGCAAGGGAAATTGGAATCTCATTCATTGTATTGGCCGGTGGTGAACCGTTCCTTCGCCGGGAGATTTTAGACATCACGGAGAATTTCCCACAGATCATTTTCCTGATATTTACCAATGGGCTTTTAATCGATGAAGGGATAATCAGGAAGTTGAAGAAACAAAAACATGTCGTCCCTTTAGTCAGCCTGGAGGGTTATCAGGAAGATACAGATGAGCGAAGGGGACAAGGAATATATGAGAACGTGCAAACAATAATCGAAAGTATGAAGAGAAACGGCATTTTCTTTGGCACCTCTTTGACGATAACGAGACCCACTTTTGCCACTCTAACCAGCTATGAATTTGTCCGAAAATTAATTGATGCGGGGTGTAGATTTCTCCTTTTTCTCGAATACACCCCAATCAAGGAAGGGACTGAAGATCTGGTTCTTACAGACGAGCAAAGGGCACGCTTGATGAGTTTGCTGGATTCATTTCATTCGAAATGGCCGGCTCTGTTTATTGCTGTGCCAGGACATGAGGCAGAAATCGGCGGCTGTTTGGCCGCGGGACGAGGTTTTGTGCATATTAACGCAGAAGGTGATATCGAGCCATGTCCTTTCGCCCCGTTTTCCGACGCTAACGTACGGGATTCATCACTCAAAGAAGCCCTGCAATCGGAATTGCTGAAGGTAATACGTCAATACCCTGAGGAGTTAGTTGTAACAGCAGGCGGCTGCGTTCTCTGGAAAAAACGTGAATGGGTGCGATCCTTATTCCACGAAGCTGAAAAGAGAGAATAGGGATGCAGTATAGGTGACAGCAATAGGGAAGATACTTCTTTCTCCAAAAAAACATCAGATGGCTGATCGATAGAGCATTTGCCGCTGTGATTAATTCACTGCTCGGGAACTCTTTGCTCCGATGACTCTTTTCAATATCCGCTGGCTGTAACCTTACCCATTTCCGGTGATCTGCAAAAGTCCACCGGACCAAAAGCTTTTTTCTCACTTCCTGAACTTTTATATCACTTTCGGATAAAGGTATTCTCACCTCTATAGACCTTTCAAGAGCACTTCTCGTAGAGCCATGATTGCCCCACAATCCAACAATATCTAAGTGTCCTCACGGTATGTTCCCCTCTCGGATGCGCCCAGATGACTATCATATGGCTGAAGTAATGGCTTCCATACTCCTGGCACAGGAATTGCAAATCTATACCGAGGGAAGTCCTACGGCCCGATCAAATGGAGAAAAAGTTCGCAACAGCGTTTATATAGTGTCGGTAAAACACAGCTTTCGAAACCGGAGCAGAAAATGTCCTCGACCCCTGACATGCATGTTGTTTCCCTCAGCGATAGAAGCTTCGTATTTGATGTCGAAATCTCGGCAGTTTTTGAGTCAGATGAGCTTTCAGTTCAGCTTCTCTCACTTCTCGGAAGTCCCTGCGAGATCGATCCATTTAGCAGACTTGGAGGCACATATCCATGTGAGGAGATAGCTGCCGCCCTGGAAGAGATAGATGCGCTGCGTCTGTGGGGGGTGTTCGGACCGAAGAACGAAGGAG
>CAZTBA010000375.1:0-6059 GCA_964611725.1 uncultured bacterium | reverse complement strand
CTTTGATAATGCGTACATAGACACATCAAAAGACCGTGAAGTTTGAGAGTAAATGAAATCTTGTTTGTTGACAGCCATTGATTTTCTTTTTATCTTTTCCGTTGGAGTGATGTTGTTAACCTGATGAACATTAGTGAGGAGGGATATGAGGGCGCGTGTCCCAAGTTCTTATGTCCTGGGCTCAACAGGATCAGGGTTTGCTAACTTAGTTTTTCTTTCGAACTGACGGCCCTTATAACATGGGCTTATTCTAAGCAGGGGTTGCGATGAAGGATAGGATAAGGGAACTCCTCGAGGGTGTTAGAAACGGGTCTGTTAACGTTGACGAGGCGTTTCAGAAACTCAAGGATCTTCCATTCGAAGATATCGGTTTCGCTGTTGTTGATCATCATAGAACTATCCGCAGAGGTTTTCCTGAGGTCATCTTCTGCCAGGGAAAAACTCCCGATCAGGTTGTGGCTATAGGGAGAAGGATGGTCAGAGAAGGGAATATACTTTTGGCCACGAGGGCGGATGGAATTGTAGCTGAAGAGCTTAAGAAGGAGTTCCCGGAAGCCGAACATAATCCTGTGGCAAGGACTGTAATTGTGCGCCCTGAAGGTAAGGAAAGTCGGAAGTACGAAGGCAAGGGAACGGTGCTTATTGTATCCGCGGGGACTTCGGATATACCGATTGCTGAAGAGGCTGCAGTAACAGCCGGAGTTATGGGAAACCGCGTCGAGAGGCTTTTTGATGTTGGTGTCGCCGGTATACACAGGCTCTTAGCCCACAGAGAGAAACTTCTTTCGGCCTCGGTTATAGTGGTTGTAGCGGGGATGGAGGGGGCTCTGGCAAGTGTTGTCAGCGGGCTTGTGGATGTGCCAGTGATAGGTGTCCCAACGAGCATAGGCTACGGCGCCAGCTTCGGAGGTATCGCGGCACTTCTCGGGATGCTCAATAGCTGTTCCGCCGGGGTTACTGTTGTCAATATAGACAATGGCTTTGGGGCAGGTTATGCTGCAAGCCTTGTCAACAGGAAAAGTTGAGGAGGAAGTTGTTCTCTTTCGAATTAACCTGAAGTGAAAGGATATTTTATGAAAGTCTCCGTTATAGGTGCAGTGGTCTACGATGAGATCATAACGCACGAAGGAAAACGCAGGGAATCATATGGAGGAGTGATATATAACCTTATTGCGCTATCCTCAGTGGGAGATGAGGACCTTGTGATTTTTCCGGTATCAAATGTTGCTGAGGACAGGTCCGACGATGTCTTCGAGATAATAAGAAATATACCTAAGGTGGATGTATCCGGACTGAGAAAAGTTGCCGGCAAGCTAACACAGGTAAAGCTTGTCTACAAGACGGTCTCCGAGCGTGATGAAAACATCTATAACCTTATGATACCTTTGACCTTTGAAGATATGAAGTCTGCCTTAGACAGCGATGGCATCCTCATAAACTTCATAAATGGCACTGAGGTTGATCTCGACACCATAAAGGGGTTGCGGCAAAATACCGGGGCTGTCCTCCATCTTGATATCCATAACAGAGTGGTACGCTGGGGCGAAGACGGCAGAGGTGGTGATAAAACCTATGTACGTTTCGACGATTGGGAGGAATGGGTCAAGAATTTCGATGTTGTTCAAATGAACGAGTTTGAATGTAGCATGGTGGTCGGAAGAGAACTGAGAACTCAGGATGATTACATTTCCGCAGCCTATGATATCCTCAATGGCGGCCCAAAGGTGGTGCTTGTAACGCTGGGCCCGTTCGGGTCGGTGATGTGCCACCGTGTTGACGGAAAAGCTTACTATTACCATTGTGCTTGTCCTGCGATGGATGTGGAAAGGGTTGTGGATACCACCGGATGTGGCGATTCTTTCTCATCCGGATTTCTCTGCAACTATTTGAAGACGAAGAATCCTGTTGTGGCAAATGCGGCTGCAAACATAGTCGGTGGTGTAAACTGTGAGACATCTGGTATAGGCCACCTGGATAGAGCCCAGGATGCTGTTAACAGGATCCCTGAGGTCTTCCCCGATCTCTGGGAAAAAATAAAGCATGGGTGGAAGGGCTATAAGTTATAGTCTGGATCTAAGATTTTCTCAAAACTTGAAAGGAGATTGTATGGTGGTAATTCCTGATGAACCTCGTTACTTACCCGGGACCCAGATTGAGATAATAAATGATAAGATCGAATGTGGTAAGTTCAAATATGGCCTTTTCGATTTCGATGGCACGATTTCCATAGTAAGGGAAGGCTGGCAGAAGATAATGGGCCCGGTCATGATCGAAATGATATGTGGAGACCATGAACCAACCCAGGAGATAATAGAGGAAGTCGAGGATTATATCGACGATTCCACAGGAATACAGACTATCCTTCAGATGGAGCATTTGGTTGAAATGGTCAAGACTCATGGCTTCGTGCCGGAAGATCAAATACTCGATGCCAGAGGCTATAAAAAGATATATAACGACAGACTCATGGTCCCTGTGAGGGAGAGACTCGGGAAGCTTGCGAAAGGAGAGAAAAGCATTGAGGACCTTACCCTCAGAGGGGCGATAGGTGTTCTCAGGAAGCTTTCCGACCATGGACTCACCATGTATGCAGCGAGCGGAACAGACAGGGCGGATGTGAGGAATGAATCAACGGCGCTTGGGGCTGCCAGGTATTTCAACGGGGGAGTCTTCGGCGCGCTCGGAAGCATAGAGGAATATTCCAAGGACAAAGTTATAAAGGAGATAATAAGCAAATATAACCTCCATGGGAGTGAACTTTTCATAGTGGGCGATGGCCCGGTTGAGATACGCAATGCCAAGGATAACGGTGCTGTTGCAATTGGAGTGGCCTCAGATGAGGTGAGAGGATATGGATTGAATAGTAATAAGAGGATCAGGCTTATAAAAGCAGGATCGGACATAATTATCCCGGACTTCGGAGAAGGAGATAAACTTTACGAGTACCTCTTTCCAAAAGGATGAGAAATTGAGGAGGATAAAGGACCCCTACTTCTCCTATTACAAGGATTCTTTGTAGAAATTGACTACCCCCGTTCGTGAGCGGGGGTAGTTCACTATGTAGAAATACTTCGAGAACTGGGACTCCGAAAAAGCAGGATCACCCTGTGGAATAGAAAGATGGGGTAGAATCTCTATCATGATGGACATTGGAGATACATCGAGATACCAAAGGTACCGAGAGGTAAGTGCGACATGGCCTACAGTAGAGGCGATTACCGTTAAACTGGGTCTTCCAATGCTGTTGTTCGGAAGCATGGGGGCAATCACATGGGCAATCCGGGGCACTGATGGTTGGGGTGGGATTGAAGGGACCATTCTTCCGGGAATGACCTGGGGACTTCTGTGGTACTATTTGAATTATCGAAGGGGAATAGACAGTCGCACAATGGTATTTTGGATGGGAATAGGGCTCGCATTGGGTGGGGAACTGGGCTATGGACAATATATCTCATGGATCATGGGCAGTTTTAGCGTGGGGATAGACAATACGGTCATAAGTATCAGCAAATGGCAGGGATACCTGTGGCTCATGATCTGTGGCATCGCCTGGGGTGGGCTTGGCGGTATCTTTCTGGGATGGGTGCTCAATCGGAGAATGTCGATAAAAAAATGGGCTGTTAGATTGTTACTGCCGGTAATGTTTGCCGGACTTGGCTGGTTAACGGTCTCCATGTTTCCTCAATTGTTTTTCCCTTACTATAGCCCCGAATTTTATCGAGAAGCGAATTGTCCTGACTGCGTGAGAGCAATCTACACAAATAGACAGAATTTTCTCGTATTGATGTATTGGTTCGGCGCACTTGCAGCAGCAAAGCTCCAGAAAGACAAGCCAACTCTGGTCATTGGTTCTCTTTTGGGTATCGGTTTCGGGTTCGCCTTTGCCGCAAGCGCAATCTGGTGTCTTGGCTACGATTTTGCACCCGGATATATTGACTGGTGGAAAATGTGGGAAATGACGGCAGGTTTCTGTTTAGGACTCCTATATGCACTGGCATTGTATTGGACAAATAAAGAGGTGGATGAAACTCATAATGCTAACGGAGTACCGATAGCAATTCCAGAGCCATCAAAGAAATCAGAAAATATACGAGAAAGAAACAAGAATATCTCTTTAATAATCAGTGTTACCTTATTATTATACATTTTATATCATGGTGCATCGTATCAGTTAGGCGCCTTTTTGGGGTTCTATGAAACAAGTCAAGTTGACCAATACTCCTGGCCATTGGCGCGGATCATTGTCTTTGTACCGGGCGCTATTCTAATTATCGGTTCTGCGTTAGTCAAGGTGTGGCAATATATAAAGCTGTCAAAGTCGCCATATCCGTTCGCTTTTGAAGTTCCAAATCTGCACGAAAAGATGAACAGTATTATAACAGCAATTGCGGCCTTTGGAATTCTTACAATTTGGCCCTCAAAAATAGGTGTTCTATATGCGGCATTGCTTTGGATCGTGCTCTCAGCAATTAATCGTTTGAATTATCACTATAAGAAAATAATCTAAGTGATTGTCATTCAGCATGTAAGATCACTGATTTAATAAAATTGATTACCACACCATTTGAGATGAAGAGCTGATGAAAACCCATTGCACATCAGACCTTTCCCTGCCTTCCGGGATTCTACGCTCAGTTGACTGTGCCCGCATAACTAAAGGCGGTGCGTTCTGGCATTTGAAGGGTAAGTCAGGCAGAGATATTGAGTTTTGCTTCGTTATCGGTCCTGCATTCGTTCTACGCCATGAGGCAGATCAACTGTATATCCTCCCGACCAGCAAAGAGGGGACTCGGGTTATTGGCGATACGGTCGCATGGATATTGCCCTCGGATCCCGAGTCTCCGGAGTCGGCTTGGATGATTGAGGCGCACGATCGGAGTGCAATAACTGTTGAAATAAAATGCAACGTCACTGTTAGGGTTAAGTCTTCGGACTGCAAATTAGGGCAGTTTGACGGCAGACCGCATTCGGATTGTCTTGGTAATCGGTTTGTCATTGATATCAGGGGTGGCGATGTCCTTGAGAGGACGTTAGCAGCATTCTATTGGGGTACGATGCTGCCTTCCGTTATTGAACGTACGAAAGCGGCTAATTACCCGTACCCGGACGGGTATGTCCTCAGTTCTTTGTCAGAACATAGTTATCCAGGCACTTATCCTGACGTGGACCATGAATTCCAGATCAAGGGCCGTCTCGCCATGGGTAACGATCTTGACGACGCTGTTATCCGCCGTATGATGGAACTGCAGCTCCGACTGATGCGCGAAGACCCCCAGGGGCTGTGGCGAAATCCATGCTCGGTTCAGCCAGACGGCACTCGTGAATATCATATCCGTCGGAGCAGCCTTGACGGTACTGCCAATGCCATTATGTTTCTTACGACGGGAAACATCGAAATTTTGGAGTCGGCCTGGCTCTATGTCGCGGCTACCAAGAACACCGATTGGCTTCAACAGCACCTTGACGATTTGGAGGGCGCGGCTTCGTGTGTAGAGGACAATATGGACCGATATAGTCGGCTATGGTCTGATGTTTACTACGAAGACCAGGTTATCAAAGACGGGCGTGTTTGCTTTGCCGAAGCATTTGCAGCCAATGGATTTCAACTTCTCTCGGAGTTAGAGTCACATCTGGGACGATCCGAGAAAGCAGATTATTACCTGCAACTCAGTAAACGGATCGCCCAGACTTTGATACAGCCCCTACCGCAAGGATATTGGGATCATGAACAGAGGCGGTTCATCGACTGGGTTGATCGAGGTGGAGAGACTCACGATCACATACACCTGCTCTCCAATATCCTGCCTGTACTTTTCGGTTATGCGACAGACGAACAATGTCGGGCAATAACAGAGCTAATTGATTCTGAAATCGATAATTTCCAACGGTTTCCAAGTTTTGTTGCGGCGGACATTGCTGGATACACGGAAAGCGAAATAGGGGTAGCTGGTCCTTACGACCTCTGCGCCGCCGGACGGTATTGGTGCTGGGATGCTGCCTTCTGGTCATGGCGAAGGGACAGAAGCATGCTGCGCAATCAGCTCGATCGCGTAGCCACC
>CAZTBA010000374.1:0-6061 GCA_964611725.1 uncultured bacterium | reverse complement strand
CCCCGGTTGTCGAAGTAGCCGAAAAGATCGCTGCTTTCCAATCCTTATAATTGCGTATCGAAGGCGACACAGCAAACCACGGATTTCACAGCAATGGCTGTTACGAAATAATGGAGGGACCGGATGTATATCTTCGTAACCGTGCAGGAGAAGGAGCAATATTACAACGAGTGGCCATCTGGACGGGTCAAGGCGCGACTTGAGAGGGCATCGGGGGAGAGATGCCTTATCGTGCCCTATCAGGAATTCAATATGGATATCATCAACGAACTGCAGCCCCGTGCGATTGCAATGAGTGGCTTCGGTGGACACTTTCAATCGCGAAAGGTCGAGCACTTCTTTGGAATGGATGAAGTGCTCCACAACGCAGATATTCCGATCTTATGCTTCTGCGGCAGCCATCAGGTACTCGGCTTTTCCTTTAACAGAAACTTGAGAAAAGTCAAAAAGCTTAAGGATGAACCGATGAGGAAGATACATCCCGACGAAGATCTGCCGCGCAGGGCACAGGGAGACCCGCAGTACGATCTTTCCGACTTCTTTGTCACAGATGGTTTCTTCCCCATAAAGAGGGTCAAGGCAGATCCTCTCTTCCGGGGTTTGCCGCACACAATGATCATGCGTTGTTCCCATTACTGCGAGGTTAAGAAGCTCCCCCCCGATTTCGAGCTCTTAGCGAGCAGCGGACATTGTGGAATCGAGGCCATGCGCCACCGGGATAGGCCCCTGTATGGAACACAATTTCATCCGGAAGCCTACGAGGCACCATTCTTTCACGGCCGCACATTGTTGGAGAACTTCGGAGAGATTGTCAGGAAATTCTGGCGTGACAGGTAATGTTGCCGTAGAAAGGGGATTTAATCATGGAGAAAAACCTACTGGAAAAATATCGTTACTTTCTGAAAGACGGCGTGCGACTGAATATTGATTTCTCTCAAACGGATCAGAGCAAGGGCATACCGCCACCACCCATTGAAAAACCGTTTCCGTCGGATAGTAGACGCATCGATCTTGTCACCAAAAATGAGTGGCAAAACATCGCCAGCCTTGATCTCATATCCGCCCTACAAAACCGCAAAAGTTACAGACATTTCCGGGCTGAACCGCTGACACTCGAAGAACTCTCTTTTTTGCTCTGGGCTACGCAGGGTATACGAAAGATATTGAATGCAGGGACGGCCTTCAGGACAGTGCCTTCGGCTGGCTGCCGCCACGCGTTTGAGACATATCTGTGTGTTTTGAACGTTGCAGGACTGGAAATCGGGATTTACAGGTACTTGCCGATCGAGCATCAGCTTCTGTTCGAATTTAGTGAAGAACAACTATCGGACAAAATAGTGGCAGCGACGCTTGGTCAATCCTTCACGGGCAGGGCGCCTGCAACGTTTATCTGGACAGCCATACCGTATCGCATGGAATGGCGATACGACATCGCTGCACATAAGGTTATTGCACTGGATGCCGGGCATGTATGTCAGAACCTCTATCTGGCCAGCGCAGCTATCGGCGCAGGGACTTGTGCTATCGCCGCCTACAACCAGGAGTTAATGGATCAAATGTTGAGAGTCGATGGCAAAGACGAGTTTACAATCTATCTGGCGCCAGTAGGAAAGATATGAGATTTACACAGAGAATTTAGAGAAGTCAAATGTAAGCAGCAGCGGATGTCCCTACCTCCCTCTGTCATTGCGGTTGACCTTCTTCCTCAATCCCGCTATCGGTTATTTTGGGGCTTGCCCTTTTAAATATCCGGCAGTATATATTTATATATGGTATTTGTCTTCGCTTAACTGCACTGTCCAACAATCGACTCCTGCAATAGACGGCAAAGAGGTGGATCATATGGCTTTATACGAATGTGGACTATGTTCGCATATCTACGATGAAGAAAAAGAAGGCAAGCCCCGGAATGAGCTACCGAATGACTGGGTATGTCCGGTCTGTGGCACGCCGAAATCGGAGTTTTCTCCCGTAGCGGACGGAAAACCAGCGTCCGCCCCACCTGCCGAAACGGAACAGGAAGGCGAATACCTCGGTGGGCGGCGTAGACCTTCCGACGAGATGGAAGTTTACATGGCCGATATCCACAGGATAGCGGAAACCGGCGAGTCGATTATCGAGCCCATGCGAACGAGAACGAAGGGCATCCCATGGGATGACATCCTTATCAAAGGGGCGCAACTGGCAAAGCTTCCCTTGAACGAAGATGTTCCGGTCAACACCACAACGGTTATCGGTCCGAAATCACAATACCCCCTGGTGATCGAGTCGCCGATCTATGTCACTCATATGTCTTTCGGGGCTCTGTCAAGGGAAGCAAAGCTGGCACTGGCAAAGGGCAGTGCCGCTGTGAAAACGGCCATATGTTCGGGCGAAGGCGGAATTCTCGAAGAGGAGATGCGGAACGCCTACAGGTACATCTTCGAGTACGTGCCCAACAAGTACAGCGTGACCGATGAGTATATCAAACAGGTAGACGCCATTGAGATCAAGATCGGCCAGTCCGCCAAACCCGGCATGGGAGGTCATCTGCCTGGCGGCAAGGTGACCCGGGAGATCGCTCAGATTCGAGGGCGCCCCGAAGGAAAGGACATCATCAGTCCCTCGCATTTTGAAGACATACGGAACCGGGATGACCTGAAGAAGAAGGTGGACTGGCTGCGTGGAAAGTCGGGAGGCAAACCCATAGGTATCAAGATAGCTGCCGGGGATATCGAAGCCGATCTCGCCATAATCCTGTATGCGGAACCGGACTTCATAACCATAGACGGCAGAGCAGGTGCGACAGGCGCAGCACCGAAATTCGTGAAAATCGCAACGTCGGTTCCGACGATTTTCGCACTCCACCGCGCCAGAAAATTTCTCGACCGGAGGGGCACGAGAGACGTTTCGTTGCTGATTACCGGGGGATTTAGGACCTCCGCCGACTTCGCTAAGGCGCTTGCAATGGGCGCAGATGCGATTGCCATCGGCACGGCAGCACTAATGGCATGCGGGTGCCAGCAATACAGGATCTGTGATACCGGTAAGTGCCCTGTCGGGGTGACCTCACAGGATCCCGAACTGAGGGCGAGGTTGAACGTGGAAAAATCCGGTCAGAGGGTCGCTAATTTTCTGAGGGTATCGACGAGGGAACTCCAGCATTTCGCGAGGCTGACCGGAAACAACGATGCTCACGGTCTCTCGATTGCAGATCTGTGCACGACGAATTCCGAGATTTCTAATCATACCGATATCGAGCACGTTTAGGTGTATGTTATCATCTGTGGGGCAGTGACGCCCCGATCCCGTAAACATTGAACCCATAAAGGGAGAAAGGAGTCGACATCATGGCAACTACCGACAATCTAAAAAAAGCTTTCGCGGGCGAAAGCCAGGCAAACCGTAAGTATCTGGCCTTTGCCAAGAAGGCCGAAGCGGACGGATACCCTCAGGTTGCAAAGCTGTTCCGGGCTGCGGCCGAGGCGGAGACAGTGCACGCGCACGCGCACCTACGTGTTATGGGTGGCATAAAAGACACCACCGCCAACCTTCAGGCTGCGATCGATGGCGAAGGGTTCGAGTATCAGGAAATGTATCCTGGGTTCCTCGAAGAGGCCAAGGCTGAGGACAATAAACCTGCCACTTCTTCCTTCAAGCACGCCCTTGCGGTTGAGGAGATACACCACGGCCTCTATGCGGAAGCATTGGAGGCCGTAAAGGCTGGCGGCGACCTGCCCGATACCAAGATTTTTGTCTGTCCCGTTTGCGGAAACACGGTCAAAAACGAGCCGCCGGATAGATGTCCCATATGTGGTGCTCCAAAAGAAAAGTTCTTCGAGGTAAAATAGAGTACCTACAGACCTTGACAAACAAAAGGATCCATAATGTCTGAAGCGGTTCAGAAAATTTGGCGCTGTACCGTCTGCGGCTACGTTCATCAGGGATCTGAGCCGCCTGAGACATGCCCCGTCTGCGGTGCGCCCGCCGACGCCTTCGAGTTGTTAGAGGAAGAAACGGAGAAAGATCTAACCTGGTTCCACATCGCCGGACTGAACGAACTGCCCGAAGGCGGAGTGAAGACGGTCACCGTGGCGGACAGAAGCTTTGCCCTGACCCGCTACGACGACCGGTATGCGATTCTCGACAACACCTGTCCCCATCAGGGAGGCCCCCTCGGGGAAGGCTCAATCGAGGACGGACTTCTGCGCTGTCCCTGGCATGGATGGGGCTTCCATCCGAGTAGCGGGGTAAACCCGAGCGGTGAAGGTAATGTGAGGACCTTCCCGTATGAAGTGCGAGAGGATGGGATCTATGTCGGTCTAAAGGTGGAAGTGCACCATGCCAGAACTGTTTCAGACATTATGGTCGAGACTATGATCAACTGGGGTGTCAAGTATGTCTTCGGGATGGTGGGTCACTCCAACCTCGGCTTGGCGGATGCGGTCCGGCGCCAGGAAAAGGAAGGCAACATCTCCTTCATCGGTGTCCGCCATGAAGGGGCAGCAGCTTTCGCAGCCTCAGCCTACGGGAAGCTGACCGGGAAACCGGCGGCCTGCCTGAGCATAGCCGGACCGGGGGCCACCAACCTGCTTACCGGGTTGTGGGATGCCAAGATGGACCGCGTTCCGATCCTGGCATTGACCGGGCAGGTGGACACCCAGGTGCTCGGTCCCGGCGCATTCCAGGAAGTGGACCTCGCTTCAGCTTTCCATTCGGTGGCAGCCTGGAGCCAGACGGTTCTGAGTTCCAGCAACTACCCCGAGTTGATGAACCTGGCGCTCAAGCACGCGATCCTGAAGCGTGACGTCGCACATCTGATTTTCCCCAACGAGGTTCAGATCCAACCCACGAAAGAGGGAGCTGAGCCTTCCGGGCCTGAGGGAAGGCTGACGCCACAGGAGATCACACCCCCGAAAGAGTCCCTCGATCGGGCATTGAAGCTCCTGAAGGAATCCAGGCGTCCCGTGATCATCGTAGGTCACGGCGCTCGCTTCCGCATTGAATCGATTATCGAGCTTGCGGAAAAGCTAAAATGCCCGGTAATAACTACATTCAAGGGGAAGGGCCTGATCCCGGACGCACATCCGCTTGCCTGCGGCGTGCTGGGGCGCAGCGGAACGCCGATCGCAAGCCACTTCATGAACGAATCGGACGTGCTCCTCGTCTTCGGTGCCTCTTTCTCTCATCACACCGGTATCACCCCGAATCGGCCGACCATTCAGGTGGATTTCGATCCGCTGATCCTGGGAAAATTCCACGCGGTCACAGTCCCGGTATACGGCGAGATCGGAGTTACTGCGCACATACTTCTCCAGGAATTGCCTGGTAGCGGGAACGCTTCCTGGCAGGACCGGCGTGAGGAGATCGCAGAGCAATGGAAGCTCTGGCGTGAGGAAAAGAAAAGGCGTGAAGTGGTCGATCCGGCAGGCAAGGTGAATTCCGCCGCGCTCTTTGCCTCCATGGGCCGCCAGGCACCCGGGGATGCGGTGATAGCTGTGGACGTCGGCAACAATACATATTCTTTTGGACGTTACTTCGAGTGCAAGAACCAGTCGATCCTGATGTCGGGCTATCTCGGCTCAATCGGCTTCGGCTACCCCGCCGCGGTAGGGGCATGGGCAGCAGCACCTGATCGCCCGATCCTGGCGGTGACCGGGGACGGTGGATTCGGGCAGTACATGGGAGAATTGTGCACTGCGGTAAAGTATGGCATGAACATCACTCACATCTTACTCAACAATCACGAGCTTGGCAAGATCTCCAAGGAACAGCGGTCCGAACATCTTGAAGTCTGGGGTACCTCTTTACAAAACCCTGATTTCTCGAAATATGCTGAAATCTGCGGGGCAATGGGTATCCGAGTGACGGACAAGTCAAAGCTGGATGATGCCATCGAAAAAGCCCTGGCCTACGATGGCCCCTCACTGGTCGAAGTCATTACTGACCCTGAGTTAGTTTGAGCTTGCGATAACCAGCGAAACTGAAATTCCACAGATTGATGTAAGGACCTTCGCTTAGATTTCCTTAGAAGTGGTTTCATAACTGTCTGAGGGTAATAATCAGACATGCGACGTTGAAA
>CAZTBA010000373.1:0-6080 GCA_964611725.1 uncultured bacterium | reverse complement strand
CTCTTCAGGTTGATGGGGGCTGTCGGGTTATCTTCAAGGATCCGCCTGACAGTAGCTTCATCGCGAGAGGAGGCCGGCGCCACCGGTCCACCGTAGTAGCCATCGAACCGACAGGCCTCCTCCTTCCAAGGCGTGGAGTATACCAGAGGCTGGCCGTACGATGCAGGCCAGAACTGGACATCTATGCCTTCCTGATTCAGCCCGTATCCCTTTGGATATTGTTGCCAGAAATCGCGCAAGGCGACAAAGGCCGATGCCTTCGAACCGCACATGCTGGCCCAACCTCGTGTCTTCTCTCCATGGCCGAACAACTCGCCATCCCTTCTCACTTCGTAGGCCAAATCAGACGACTGAAGGAACTGTGCTCGCTTCCAGCGATCAGCCCAGTGTGTCTTCCCCTCCCCACCAAAGGCCATCTGCAGATCATCTCCCAGATCCAGCGGGAAGAACATCCCGACCTCCGCAAATTCCAGCACATCCGGGTTCTGGTCGAAGACAAAGGTATGGAAGAAGCGCAGGTCGCTCTTACCTGCATAAGCGTGAATGCGCACGGTGTAGGGGCATAGATAATTGCCATTGACCGAAGCGTGGTACCCTCTGACACACACCGATGTCCGCAGGGGTCCCTCATCTTCTACGATGATCCTGGGAGCAGGAGCGGCAGTGTAGGAGTCATAGATCTTTCCGTCACTGCCGGTCATATAGAGGTAAGGTCCCGGCCGACCGCGAAAGATATCCCGCCAGTTATCCGCGTCCCGGATGTAACACCCTGCCAGAAAATCCGGAGAATTCCGGCGGAATTCCAGCCGCAAAGCACCGGTATCGATGCGTATCCGCTGCTCGTGCCGGCTCACCGCCACTGCTTGATCAGGCTGCGGCGATATGGCTTCATCACCGTATTCCAGGAAGACATCTTCCGATTGACCTGCCCTCAAATCGCACTGAAAATCTACCAACAGCCATTTGACGTATTTCAGATCCTTGTCCCAGGTCGCCAGACAGGTGCCCTGTGTCGGCAGTACGCGACCCGTATCGTCAACTACCCGCACGGGTTTGCCCCGTTCCAACTCACCATCGGCAAAGGGCACACCCTGGGTGATCGGCCACGAGCTTCGGTCCAGCCCGCCGGCGTGCTGGACCGTCAGTTTGATCCGCTTTGTTTTCTCCGACATGGTGAAACCCCTTTGAATGTTGTCCGGATCGACTCTTACTTCAATAAAAGTACCTTGCGAACAGCAGTCTGACCTCCCACAGTCACTTTCTCTATATATATCCCGGGGGGCACCGGGCGTAAATCGTCCGCAAGCCCGTTCCACACTAACCTGTGCTCTCCTTTCGGGTAATTCACATCGACCGGTTGGGCTACCTGTCGACCCAGTACATTATAAATTTCAAAGGTAACCGGACCCGGACGGGTGAGTTGCAGAATAAGTTCGGTATGTGAGGAAAATGGGTTGGGGAAACTCTGTGTCACCTGAAACTGCTCGGGATATCTGCCCTGGTTGACTTCCCCCACCTTAGTCGGCTCAACTCGCTGCAGCTCGATGTGCTGGATAATATGGCAATAATCATAATCATTACCGGGATAGGCGAAATTTATCCCACCAATGGGTGTCGTCTGAAATTCAGCACGTTCGGGGAAAACGGCAAATACCCGATTGAACCCTGGATTATTGTGGATGTCAATTGTGGTCAGTGCATCGAACGGAATCTCGTCTGTTATCTGGTCCTTTTTGAGATATTTGAACTTCAGCCCGGCAGGCGTTGAAAGGATCAGATACAGGTACCCGTCGTGTGCATCAATAAACCGGGTGCCCCGATATATCGTTTCAGGATCAGTGATCGTCTCAAATGAATCGGGCCAGGTTCCGCCCGAAGGTTTGTAATAGTAATTGACTTTGGCTCCCTTTCCATTGCCGAGCAGGTGAAGATCCCCGTTTAGTTGATTACACCAGATGTCGCAGGCAGTATAATTATCACCGGGCAGCTTGATAAATCCGGTAATGGCTTCGCCAAGAACCACTTTTCCTACTGCGAGATCGTAGGTCCAGTTCGGGGCAAGGCCACCTATCGCTTCGCCAGCGGCATAGAATGTACTGTCATTGGCAAAAGTAACAACTACATAGGAAAAATCATTTGCCCCCTCGATAGCCGAAGTGATAACCGGATGCCATTGTTGGCCGTCATTAAAAGTATAAAACCACTTACACGGCCCACCCCCATCCACCACGTTTGTCCACCATATTATACGGATCCCTTTGGGTGAGACAGCAGCCCCGATATAGTTGGTGTTGGGTTCCACCTTTACTATCTTATGGGCTTCAGATGACAGAGTACGGGTATCTATCCAATTCTCCGTAAGATAACCGTTCGCTATGTCGATACCATACGTATAAATTGAATCGCCCACTGCCACAGTGGCGGTGTTCTGCTGCACCTGACCCGGATTCATGATATCAGCCCTCCAGGCCCACACGCCGTCATGCTGCAACTGGTAGTACCGAGCTTTGGGTGTAATGTAGACATCGTTCCCGGTATCATCCACAAACCACAGACCGGTAGTGGCGGTACGTACCAAATGCCCCAGGTGATGCCCCCAATGGCCGGACATTACATTCTCCTGAAACCGGTGTTCGTCGGTTACCTGGCGTTCATGATAGATAAAATCGTCTGGCGGCAAGACGTTATTCTGAGCGAGTGCCTGGTCGCAGAAAGCAATGGTCAGCAGAAGTGCAAGTAAAATCTTCACTTATGTCATCTCCTCATG
Source organism: uncultured bacterium (assembly GCA_964611725.1). Taxonomy (GTDB): domain Bacteria; phylum Latescibacterota; class CAZTBA01; order CAZTBA01; family CAZTBA01; genus CAZTBA01. The sequence continues at coordinate 3,313 of CAZTBA010000373.1, read as the reverse complement.
TCCTTCAATTTGACTGTACATCCCGTGCCTGTTTCGGGCGCCGGGTTGCAGGACTTTCGAAGCGGCATGCGGTGAACCGCGGTTGAAAACCGTTGACAGATCAACATATGAAAACAGAATGGACCGCGATCACCTCCATCTCGCTCAATTCTCAAACTTTGTGTGATCCCAATGGCACAGAGATTATCACCTGGCTGCACTCGTTTGCCTCCAGGGCAGGGATCGAGCAGATAAGGCAGCCGTCTTCCTGCTGTGCGGGCAAGTCCACGCCCTTCCAGGTGATTCTGGCATCCTCCGCCGAGCCTTCCCAGGACAGGCACAATACAACACCGCTGCGTGGGATACCCAACCCCTCCACGACATTGACAGGCTGAAATTTCCGGCCGTCCTCCTGCCACACATCCCCAGAGGTAACCAACAGGTCCTTCGGTTGGCCATCTGGGGATATGCTGAGATGAAGGTCGTGCGGGGGCAGTTGGCCGAGGGGAAGCATATCAGGAATGCGGCCGGCGAGGTCGGGGCAGCCCCCCGGATGGGGTGCGAAGACATATGAGAACGAGAGTTCCTGGTAGCAGATTATCTCGTTGGGTATCGATTTCGCTATCGTCGGGTAGAAGCGGCCGGGCCACTGCATGGAGCTCCGCCCGCCCTCGTATGCGACCTTTTTGAAACCGATGGCGCCAAATTCCTGAATGTGAGTACCGCAGCCGTCGAGGGCGTCCTCAAGGCCGGCGATGGCTGTTATTCCAGAGCCATCGGTGGAGATGTCGAACCACGCCACCTGCGGGTAGATGTTGTAGCCAGCATCCATGGGAGTCGGCTTCCCCCAATCCGTACTGGGCGGGAGTGTCGGAGTCTGTGAGACAAGGTACTCCACCGAAGCATCCTTTTCTGGCTCACCCTGGAACACCCGATAGTTCTCCACCCTGACGTTCTGCCAGGATTCCATGAAGGACTCCACGGTCGTCAGGCGACCGTGGGCCTTCACCGACCCGACGGAGAGGAACCCGCCCTCCTCTATTCCGAGTGGCTCCACAGGCATCCAGACCGAGTACACCTTCAGATTGGGGCTGCCGGCATCAAGTTCGACCGTCCATTCCCGAACGAGCGCCTCGTCATACGAATTACATACGCTGACTTTAGCCCTTACCGGACCCGGTGCCTCGATGCTCAAACTCATCAGAGAAGGATGGGCCAGGGTATCCTGCGAGAAGCGACGGATGCCGGCAGAATCCACTAAGTGAGAGGTGAGACGCTCGCCGAGCTCAGAGAATGTGTGCCCAGTCCGTTTGTCCAGCAGTCTCAGGGTCATGGAGGCAGGATCCAGGACGGCCCTTACAAGGCCGTTCTCCAGCACCAACCCGGCTTCCGAAGGTTGGATCGAGACCGTGTCCGCCGACAGATCGGTTATGGATTCCTGTTGTCCGAGGGAGAAAACGGTGGGCTTCTGCCCAGTGACCTGGAATTCCACCATGGAAGCAAGCCCGAGCATTGGGTTTTGCACGACAGCGGTCCAGGTGCCTGGCTCAGCATCCGTGCCAACTGTGAACTCCACTTCAGCTATGCCAGAGCGTTCTGTGCTGGTGAAGCGGGAAAGCTCCGGCCGTTCCCCGCTGGGGTCGAGGATGAACAGCTTGAGGGGGATGCAGCCGGCCACTCGCTGCCCCTGGCGGTCCAGGAAGGAAATCCGGAACGCCGCCTTTGAACCCTTTCGCACACGCTTGCGCACTGGGCGCACCTCGACAGATTCGGGCCTTCGGCGCAGCAGGACCAGCGTGCGCATTTCGCCTAATCTCAACGATTCCCTGATTTGGCTATGGCCACGGACGGTGCGCATTTGGAGGGCCTCCCCGGTCAGGGCATCGATCGCCAGCCACTTTCCGCGGAAGGTAACCTGGACGGGGAACGGATCAGGGATGGGATGGTAATGCAATTGTGGCAGGTTCTCCCGATAGGGATCCTCATCCATCCATGAGTGGAGAACCATCTCCTTTCTCGGACGCCACCTGTGCTGTGGGATATGCAGGTGAAGGACTGCATATTTGACATCTTCACCTCCGTCTCTTATCCCCACTTCGTAGTTCAGGTTATCGCTGAAGCCGAAAGGCGTGATGCCCTCAGCATAGCAGAAGCCGGCCATGAGCCGCGAGAGCCTATCCTGATCCTCTTCGGAGAGGAAATAAGCTTCCTGCCCCAGGAAGAATCCAGCTAAGATAGCCTTTCCCTTGCCATAGGGCTGACTCACTATGGCCGGAGAGCCGTCCTGCCAGCGCGCCAGCACCTGTGCGTCCCTGTCGGGAAGCAGGGCCGCGCGCTCGGGACGCACCTTGCCTGCGGAGCGCTCGGGCGAGGGGAGTTCATCGTGCTCCTTCAGGGGTATCAGTTTCATCTTCCCGCGCCGCTCCGCCGGGGCAGCGGATGTCATCTTTACCTCGCTCCCTTTGGGTTCCCCTGCTTCCTCGCAGCCGAAGAGTTTGCGGAACCAATTGCGTTCGACAAAATCCCGGTCCCACCTGCCAGTATGGATGTCGGCTACAAGCAAGCCGCCCTTGCTCACCCAGTCCTCAATCGCCCTGGCGAGGTCGTCGTCTATGCACTGTCCGTCGCCGAAGATGAAAAGTGCCCGGATATTTTTTAGAGCACCTTTCAGAACTTGCGTCTCGTGGACGAAGCTCACCCCTCCTCCCCCAAAACCCCGGTGAAGGAACTTGAAGCCCTGAAGGGTGTCGCTGGAGGCATAACGAAGAAGTCGGGAGTGGGAGTAGAGTATGGCTATCTCGGACCTCTGGCCGTAGGATCGCCTCAGGCTCGGTCCGATAGCTTTGTTAACGGAGGTAAGCGGCGCGAAGGCGGATCCTACCTCATTGTGTCCAGAGGGACAGGACCCGTCATACATCCAGATCTGGTGCGGCGTGGAGCAGTTGTCCATACCCACACCTTCGACCCCGTGGGCGATGCAGGATGCCACCCACTCCTTGAACTGTTCGGGGGCGAGGTCGTAAAAATTGCCGCTGCGGATGTGCAACCCCAGACATCCGATTTCATCCTGGTGCAGCGTCACCCCTACCGGTCCCTGATAATTCAGGGCCGCCGAAAGCACCTCGGCACAGTAGCAGTTAAAGTATCCGTCATACCAGAGCCCCGGGCCGCACAGTCCGGAGCTCATGCTCAGGTAATCCACCACCCGGGCGAGGTTCCAGGCGTTGCCCGGCATCATAGTCAAATTGATTCCGAGATCCAAGTTTGGGAGGGCCATTTCAACACTCCACAGGAAATCCGGCTGGCTCGCAAGCACTTGACGAACCAGGTACGC
>CAZTBA010000372.1:0-6097 GCA_964611725.1 uncultured bacterium | reverse complement strand
CTGCTGTATTGTATCTGAGATTCAACGTCAACACGGCATCTCGAAGGTTTTCAACCGTGACCTCTTGAACCACCGGACCAGCGACCGCGATTCCCGCAGGATCTTTCAAAATTATCTCGATCAGATCGCCTGCCCGGACCACCTCGCGGCGGTTCAGATCAACCCAAGTCGCAGCGAAGCAGCCCTCACACAGGGATCCCACCTGATCGGAGGCCACTGCCCCGGTCCTCAGGTTCTTCGCAACCACGGTATAGCCCACTTCAGGAGGGATATCCTCTAATCGTCCACCGACCGCAAAGGCCCATACAGGTCTATGCTCCGAGGAGGTGAGGGCGGGCTTTGCATCCGACCATCCTGTCCCTGTGAAAGTTACCTGCTGTGCAGACGGCACATTCACGATGTATCCCTTCCCACCTCCGATGGGGAAGCCTGCTCCCTGGAACGTTGACAGGTAGGTGACGAAACTCCCATCCTCCATATCGATAATCATCGTGCCCCCCAACATTGCCAGGAGGCTCTGCGCGGTGTAAGGGTTAGCCGGTTTCAGTGGAACAGACATCATGTTCAGACCGGACGTCAGGTTCACAGTATAGCTGAGCGGGCCTTCCGGTTGTATGGTGGGCTCTACGACTGGGGGCATATCGAGCCACGGGTCGAACAGCACGTGATCCGTAACAGCTACCCCGAGTCCGCCCGGGTTTGCAGTCGAGTGATAGGGACCGGTGGAATCACCCCACCAGTTGTTAGTGGCATCCACATCGGAGGTAGCGTCCACCTTGATCCCATAGGTAGTATTGGGACTCAAGGAGCAGTTCACCACGGTGGGCTGCGCATTATTGCTGCACCGGATAGCTGACTCGCCGCTATACGCGATGATCGAGTTGGTCACAGTCGCCATTGAGGCATCTCCGTCGAACACGATGTTCGCTCTGTTGGAGTAACCTCCGTACTTCAAAATGCAATAGTCCAAAGTATCTTTGCTGCCTCCATGGAAGTAAAGGCTGTTCCAGTAGTCACTGGCCGGAACGGACGCACCACGGTCACCATTGGTATCCCCTCCGTAGTAGTCATCCGTATAGGCCGTGAAGACGATACGCTCGTCCGCCGTCCCTTTTGCGATCAGTATCCCACCGCCGTCCACCTGAAGGTAATTGTACTGGGTGAATTTGATGATCGCACCGGCAGGTATGTTCAGTGTCCCGCTTGCCCTTACCAAGATGTAATCTGCTACGTAAGGTACGGTGGGTAGATCCAGTGTGACGTTCTGGCTCGCAGCGATCTCTCCGCCGTTCAGACGAATGCCGTCATAGGCATTTCCCGTGATCGTGTTGTTCTGGAAATCCGGTACGGCCGTAAAGTGCTCGATGTACACCGGCCATCGGGCATTGTGTGTGATGGTATTGTTCGCTAACACCGGCTGGGCACCGCTACTCAGTTTCAACCCATCGTGGCTGCTATAGGCGATCCTGGACCAGGAGATAGTTGGCGATGCCCCATTGCACACAATGTTTGCCTGGTGCCAGTATCCTCCGTAACGGATCACACAGTGTGCTAAGGTGCCCAGTGCGCCGTTGTCGAAATAGAGACTGTTCCAATATCCTGCACTCGGCACCGTATTCCCGCCATCCGCGTTTGTATCCCCGCCGAACTCGTCATCTGTGAAAGCTGTGAACACAATTGGACTCACCGCCGTTCCCACCGCGTTAAGCGTGGCACCACCCGTGACGGTGATATACTCATATTGTCCGAATTTCACGATCATTCCTTCGGGGATAGTCAGTGTTGACCCTGACAGGATCCTTACATGGCCGATTACGTATGGGACATCGGCCACGCTCCATGTCACACTCTGCCCCGACGGGATATCGTGGCTGTCCACATATATGCCGTCCCACCCGTTGTCCTGGATCGTACAACCACTGACATCCGCGATAGCATTCCAGCCCCGTATGCGGATGGGCCATGAGGAATTATGGTTGATAGTGCAATCGCTTATGGAGGGCCGTGCCGCACCGTAGGTCCGCACGCCGTCCACATCGCTGTAAGAGATCGTGGAATTGGAGATGTTCGGCGTAGCCGTACCCGTGCACATAATATTGGCATCTTCCCAGTACCCCCCGTATCGGATGATGCAGTGGTCCAGTGTACCACCACCATCCTCGAAGGCAATGCAACGCCAGTAATCTCCGGCCGGTGTGGTGGCAGATCCGTCTGCGTTGGTATCACCGCCGACGGTGTCGTCGGTGAAGGCCGTGAAGAAGATCTTGTTGGATTCAGAACCGATAGCGTTTAATGTCCCGTAGGTCCAGAGGTAGCTATTGTCGACAAACTTGACGACCGTTCCCTCCGCGATGTTCAGTGTGGCTCCCGCTGAAACGGTGGTATTCTCGATCGCGTAGGGCACTCCGGGGTTGTCCCAGGTCACGGTCTGATCGGCAGGGATCGTGTGGCCGTTCACATAGATCGCGTTATAGAGATTGCTCGAGAATGTGTTGCCGGACAGATGGGGGTAGGAGTTCCAGTGCCATCGCCGGATAGCCCAGGTGCCATTGTGGGAAATGGTAGAGTTGGAGATCGTGGGCTGTGAATTGTTATCGAGACGTACACCGTAATTATCGCTGTAGGAGATAACACAGTTGGAAATGGTTGGAGAAGCGGAATTACAATAGATGTTAGCATCTTCCCAGTATCCGCCATATCGGATGATACAGTGGTCCAGTATGCCATTACCATTCTCAAATGCAATACACCGCCAGTAATCTCCGGCCGGCGTGGTGGTCGACCCATCAGCATTGGTATCACCGCCGAAGGCATCGTCGGTATATGCTGTGAAGATGATTTCATTGGATGCGGCACCTACCGCATTCAACGTTCCGTATACACAGAGGTAGTGATTGTCCGCAAACTTGACGACCGTCCCCTCCGCGATGTTCAATGTGGCTCCCGCTGAGACGACGGTATTCTCGATCACGTAGGGCACACCGGGGTTGTCCCAGGTCACGGTCTGGTCGGCAGGGATCGTATGGGATACCACATAAACGGCGTTATATCCGTTATCGGTGAAGGTATTCCCTGAGAGTATTGGCGTGGCCTGATTCCACCGGACTATGGGCCATTCACCATTGTTGGAGAGGCTACAGTTCGAGATGCTGGGATGGGCGTCGTTATACAGGCGAATTCCGTTCTTATCACTGTAGGAGATCTCACAGTTGGAGATCGTCGGAGAGGCGTTTCCGCTACACAGGACATTCGTATCTTCCCAGTATCCACCGTACCGGATAATACAGTTATCCAGAATGCCCGAACTCCCATCCAGGAATTGGATGCTCCTCCACCAATCCGGCGACAGGTCCGCGCTTGAGGTGAAGGTGATCTTTTCTCCGGGTGTCCCATCTGCGTTTAGGGTGCCATAGACCCAGATACCCAAATTGTCGTTGAATTTGACCACCACACCTGGGTCGATCATAAGGGTCTGGTCGGCAGGGACGGTGATATTCCCGGTCACGATGTACGGACTGGATGCCTTTGTCCACGTCCCTGATATGTTACCGCTCACGTTGACCGCAAAAACAGGTACAGTGACCAGCAAACTCAACATGGCCACAAACGCTGCGATTACCAGAGTGAAGATCGTCCAGCCCCACTTGTCCTCAAATTTTCCTGCTTTCATCGTTCTCTCCTTTGGGTTTAACCCGTTTGAAGTGACGATTTTACACCAGCATGCTTGCCCTTTCCCGCACCCCCCATCCGGAAGCTATCTCAAACCCTTACTGCTCGCGTCACCATATCTCTCCTTTCGCTGATGCTGTAGATTATATTGGATAGATATTTCTTTCTGAATTTGCAGGGGTAACATGAAAAAGAGGAAAATATGTCAAGAGTGATTGTTGGGTGTAACTTGTCATTTTGGGCATCTGAGAAATGAAAAGGGGGAATCCCTCTATGTGATGCTAACGGTGGCTTATCACATAAGCCGGCAGAAGAAGGGAGATCCGCAATTCCCAAAGCATGCGACTATTCAGGCATTCTCTAATATAAGTATCAATTTGGCAGGTTGTCAAGCACTTGCTTCATCCTCTGTCTGTAATCCCGGAAGGCGGCCCGCCCCTCTTCGGTAAGACGGATCATGGTATGTGGCTTCTTGCCCTTGAATTCTTTCTCGATCGCAATGTAGTCTGCCGCTTCCAACTTGCTCAAATGCGAGGAAAGGTTGCCCCCGGTCAGCCCTGTCAGGCGCATCAGGAAGATAAAGTCAGCGCTTTCGACAACGTAGAGGTGGGTGACAACCATAAGCCGTGCCGGGGCATGTATGATCTGATCGATGCCTGCGAGCGGATGGAGTTCTTGGTCGCCAGATTCAGCGTTTGTCATCGGGCGTTTCCTTCCTCCAATGTAGATCTCCCGTCGGTACAGGGTAATCCCGCAGGAATCGGGTGAACACAATCAGTCCGATCAGCAGAATGATAGCCGCTGGGATACCAAATGCGATGAAGCTGATGTCGATATCCAGAAACTTGTTTAACATGGCGTCGATCGGCACCGCCAGGGCGTACAATACGCCGTATGCGTACAAGCGGTTAAAATTCAAAAAGTAGGCTCCCAGACTGAAAATGGCTATCATGTTCACCGACCATAGGACACCGTTAAGAAATTTTCTGTTTAGTCCCTCGTAAAGGTTGACTCTCGTAGCTAAGTCCATGATCAGCAAAAGCATTCCAATGAAGACGGAGATGGCCAATACTAACCTTGCCTTGTTCAGTTGAGCCTTCCGATCAGGACCGAATTTGACCATGCCTATCCGTGGGGCGGTGATAAATCTCTTGCCGAGCACCAGGAAAAGTATAGCCAGGACTTCCAATCCGATGAATATGGTCATCACTCGCGAATCCGGCACCTCGATCTCTGAAAGCAATGCGTAGATGGCCATTGCCAGGAGCAAAAGGCCCAGATAGATATCCCACAAGCCATCCTGAAAGGTAAACCTGAAGGCCCTTCGCTCAGCTTCTTTAAAACTGATAACTGATGACATAATTAACCTCCGAAAATTTACAAATTACTTTGATATTTCAATAATTCTGTTTTTCAAAGTTATTTGGAAATATAAAACAAATCCGTAGAATGTCAAGTGTTTTTTTGACAGGCGATCTTTTATTTGTGTTTTTCTGTCGGGGCTGCTATCTTTGAAAAACTTCAGATTTGCCAATAGCTTTGAGTTACATCAGTATTGGTGAGATCTCATAAACGGGAGAACTGATGAAGAAGATGGATAAATGGGAGAGGGTAGAAGCAGCACTGCACGGAGCAGAGGTTGATCGGATCCCGGTCAGCTTGTGGAAACATTACCATCTGCAGGACCGTTCCCCCGGCCAACTGGCCGAGGTTAGCCTGGCCCTTCACCGGCAGTTCGACACGGATCTGATCAAGCTGACGCCGAGTGGACTCTATCCCATCCAGGATTGGGGGGCTGTGATTCGTTTTGGTGCAGATGACGACGCTGGACCTGTATCGGTGCAGCCGGTAGTAGCTTCTTGTGGTGAGTGGGAAAAATTGCCAAAATTGGACGTCACTAAAGGGGCGTTGAGGAGGGAGTTGGACGCGATCCATCTTGTAGCGACTGGGTTGGGCGGTACCGCACCGTTTATGATGACCATCTTCAGTCCTCTGACGATAGCGTACAAACTGTGTGGGGATCAGGTTATCGAAGATCTGCGCCAATCGCCGCGCCAGTTGCACGCTGGCCTGAATACCATCCGCGATGTCGTACAGGATTATGCGGCTGCTTGCTTAGAGGCGGGGGCTCCGGGATTCTTTTTTGCCACCCAGATGGCCACTTACGACAGACTGACACGTGAAGAATATGAAGAATTCGGTATGGCTTACGATATCCCGGTTCTGGAGTCTCTGGCTGACAAGTCATGGATAACGATGCTACACGTCTGTGGGGAGAACCTGATGTTTGATCTGGCGGCTAACTACCCGGTAGATGTGATTAACTGGGCGGATCACGTCAGTGGAACGAGCCTGGCAGAAGCACGCCGGATGACCGAGAAGGCCCTGGCGGGAGGGCTATCGCTGAAGACATTACTTAGTGGCACAG
>CAZTBA010000371.1:0-6100 GCA_964611725.1 uncultured bacterium | reverse complement strand
GTTTCAGTGTTATCCAGATCGCCCCGACAAGGCTCACAATCACGGAGAGGGCTATCGCCCAGAAAAGCGGCCTCATCCTTATTCTCGCAGCATCCGAGAGTTTCATAGCGTTTATAGAAGAGGCCATAACCGTGGTGCGGATATCCGCAGTCCAGCCATATGAAAAGCCGAGGCTCACAATCGATCCTGCCCCCATGTTATCTGTCCCAAGCCCGTAGGCGGTAAAAACCGGCGCTATCATCTGTGACCGGGCAAACCCAACGCCCCCCTCGGCTATTATCCTGGAAAGCCCAAGGAAAACTATGAAAGCCGAGATTACAAAAACCGGGATCGCCCACCAGACAAGCCCGCTCAAGCGAAGCCAGATAGCCATAATAGCTATCCCACCTATCATCCCGAAAACGGCAGCCCTGTAGGAGAGCATCTCCTGCGAATCGTCAATCTCATCCGAACCCAGGAAGGCCTTTACGAAGACTTTTTTCAGATGATTCCTCGCATTGTAGATTCCCAAGCCTACGAGAACGGCCATCGCCCCCATACCCTGATGTGATATGCTCGGGGATGGGCCGCAAAATGTCTCCGGATGTCCCCATACCTCAAACCCGGTAGTGGCAAATATACCGGATTGGACGCGGCTCAGAAGGTGGAAAAACCAGAGGCTAAAGGCAACGTCGAGGCTCAGGAAATAGGAAAATCCGAGTACGGGGAAGATAACGGTGATAAGCATCGGTATGCTTCTCCCGAATATACGGAAATTCTGCTCCAGGGATATAGTGGGGAAAAAGTGGAAATAATGATGCAATCCCTTAACCATCAGGATTGAGAAAGGTATGAAAAAACCAATCCACATAAGACCACTTTTAAAGAAGGGCTTGATAATGGAGCTTTTTCCGTTCTCCTCCCTTATCATCTCAAGGGGGAGTTGTGTAAGTGGAAATATAAGCCTCTCGTTTTCAACCCACTGTTTGCGGATCAGAACCATCATGCAGACCATAACGAAATAGACGGAGAGGATAAGCGGCATCCATGCGAGTACCGGGCCGATCCAGGCCTTCCAGGGTATAGGCACCCCTTTCGGAAGCGCCTCGTAGAAGTATTTCACTACAGCCGGGTCCTGAGGTGCAATCCAGCTCGGTATGTATGGGTGTATCACCCTGGCCCAGCCGTTTTCGGGGGTGGCGTAGTAGAATGCCCCTGACATAAGGGGGATAAGGTTTGCAACAAGGCCCCATGTCGGTATGGCCGATGCGACTATCATCATCACATAGATCGTTATAAGCTCAGGGATCGAAAAGCCCCATTCACGTCGGATGAGTTTCAACAAGCTATGTATGAAACCTGCCAGGAGAAAGAAGAGGAAAAGCGCGCCAGCAGCTATGTAGTCGGCCGACATACCTGCCGTATGGAGTACGAAAACCGTATAGGGGCAGGCTACGTTGAGAAACAAAGCCAAAAAGGCTCCCACCAGAAGCGATCTCGCGTTAACTCCGCTCTTCATCCGCACCTCCAGATGCTACATCATATGGCCGGCACCCTTTGGGTACCGGGGTGACCTTCCCTCCATCAGGCTATTTACCACGAGAATTTCAACAAGCAGATATTGCTTCACCGATCAGGACAAGGTTTCCTTTTGAGGTCCTGAAGCGATCGACAGACGCCCTGCAAGATAAGGATTTGAGATGAGAAATCAAGGCAAATTTTCGTCTTGGGAGATGATATTTAGCACCGAGGACGCCATCTTTTTACTGTATCACAGGGGCTGGACACTTGCCAAATCAAGGGAAGATAGGTATATTCGAACGATTTAAGGAAGGAAGGTATACTTATATTTCGCAATTGGTAAATATTCCCTGAAATGTCTTTGTGGCCTCTATCTTTTCCCGCCAAGGAGGTAATAAATGGGGTCCAATAAATACAATATCCTTATCCTTATGACAGATCAACACCGAGTCGATTGCTTAGGGTGCTACGGCAATCAGATTATATCCACCCCGAATATCGACGTCCTTGCTCAGACCGGGGTGCTTTTCAGGCGAGCATATGTCCAAAATCCCATCTGTATGCCATCCCGAGCCACGATTCTCACCGGCCTATACCCGAGAACTCACGGGGTATGGGATAACGGCTGCACATTCTCCCTCGGTGCGGAAACAATCCCGGGGTTCCTGAAAGCGAAGGGATATGCTACTGCATCCATCGGCAAAATACACCTGAACCCTTTCGGTCCCGCATCCGAGCCATATATACGGGAATCTCAGAAATATTGGGACAGGCACCCGGAGATGAAATACTGGCACGGGCCATATGTGGGATTCGATGAAGTCGAGCTTGTCAGCGGCCATGTAAATTATGCCGCAGGGCACTATAAACACTATCTGAAGGAGTTATTCCCGGAAGGGATCGAATTACTCAAAAAGGAAAACGCTTCGGATCCGCCCTCAGGTGCAGCATCTACCTGGAAGAATGCGATCCCGGCTGAGTACCATTACAACCACTGGATTGCCGAGAAGACCAAGGAATATCTTATAAGGCTCCGCGACCGACCTTTCTTTATGCAATGTTCCTTCCCGGACCCCCACTTCCCCTTCAGTGCGCCGAGTCCGTATTGCGATATATATTCACCGGCAGATATGCCCCCTCCCCTGAACCGAGAGGAGGGATCTGACACTATGCCTGCCCACTTCGCACATTTTGCGAAACTTTATGCTGAAGGCCAAACGGAGGATCACTTCCGCGAAATGGCTGCACAGACATACGGTATGATACATTTCGTCGATGATTGTATCGGTTCCGTTGTGGCCGAATTGGAGTCCCTGGGGCTCCGGGAGAAGACAATCGTAATATTCACCACTGACCACGGTGAACTGCTCGGCGACCACGGCTTGATCTACAAAGGCCCCTATCTATATCAGTCACTGGTCAGAACACCTCTGATTATCTCGTTACCACCTACGCTCAAGCCCGGGACTATCCAGGCCCTTGCGGGCCATGTTGACCTGTTTCCCACTATACTTGATATTCTGAATGAAGAAAGGCCATCTTATTTGCAGGGACGTTCCTTATTGCCTCTGATCGAAGGTAAGGCCGACAAAGCCCGTGATAGCATACTTACGGAGTTCCATCATGGCTATGGACAAGGTTTGGGAAGGTTCAATGTGAAGTGCATCCATCACGACAAATGGAAATTCGTACACTATGGGAACCGGTCGTACGGGGAACTTTACAATTTAGAGGATGATCCCAACGAATTTTACAATTTATATAATGATCCCGGATATCGGGAGAAAGTCAAGGAATTCGAGATCCTTCTGCTAAACGAGCTCATACAAACGGAAGGGGAATGGCCCGCAGCTGGTCCGTATGCATGAGAACGAGCTCTCAGCTAACTGCTAATGGCTAAATGCAGATCAATCATTATAGCCTGGTATCACCTGGTATGGGGCGGCCCATCCGGCATCCTGAATCAACAACCCCTCGTCCGGATCGGCGGACATGGAAGGCTGTGGGAATAGTTTCCAATGGCCATCTTCCATGGGATCGGTAAATCCCTGGCTCCTGTAGAATTCAAACAAGCTGCTGCGCATTCCCTCCAGCTCACGACGGCAAAGGCTGAACCCTGCGCGGCTCCTCATCTCATCCGGGTCTTGTACTCGGTCGAAGAGGAATTCCCTGCGATCCGGTGCGGAATAGAAATACTTCCACCTCCGATTTGCGGCCATATAGACTCCCTGTCCATCGCGCTGATACTGGCTATACACCACCCGGTCACTGTATGCGCCGTTTCCCTCCTCCGCAGCTATCTCGGCCAGATCGGTACCATCCAAACCATACACCGTTGCATCCGCCCCTGCAGCCGTCAGAAATGTGGGCACCACATCCACCAGACTGGTCGGCGTTTCACAGATCTGCCCCGCGGCAAACCGTTCCGGATATTTTGCGATCATGGGTATTCTGGCTGCCGCGTCCAGCATGCTGCGCTTGCCGAAGCAGTTGTAATCGCCCAGGAACTCCCCGTGATCCGAAGTGTAAACGATCAGAGTTTTATCAAGCTGGCCGGTGTCTTCAAGCGCTTTCAGAATCCTCCCAAGCTGGAAATCTATAAACGAGATACAGGCATAATAGTAGGCCTTCATTACGCGCAGCAGATTGTTGTCAATTCCATTGTCCCGATACTTATACCGGTTCTGGTAACGGTTTATGTAGATTTGCAGCGCTTCAACATTTTCCGGCCGCTTAGGTAATGGCATCAACGCACCACGGTACAACTTGTTCCATGGAGTTGGCGGCGAGAATGGAGGATGGGGGTGTATAAAGCTGGACCAGAGGAAAAAGGGGCGCGACCGATCCACATTACGGATAAATTCCACAGTCCTATCGCCGACCCAGTTGGTTCCGTGGAACTTAGCTGGCATCTGCGCTGGTTGCGGTATATAGTACATCTCTCCACGCTGACCGAACGGATCGTACACATGATCGTATCCGTTGGCATGAAGATATTTCAGATAATCATCGTCCTCGACGCGGCGACGGAGCTCCGCCTGATACTCTCGGCTCTGGAAACCGCGGAGCGCCTGACTATCGGGATTGAAATGCATCTTGCCGATCCCATGCGTTCGATATCCCGTCTCGGAGAGCACCTTCATGAAGCTGGGTCTATCCTCAGGCATGGGGTGGCCATTGTCTGCACACCCCGTATTGTGTGGATACTGACCGTGGATCAGCGAGCAGCGCGCGGGCACACACACGGGAGAAGGTGTATAACAACTGCTGAACAGAGTCCCCTCCCGAAAGAGGCGATCCAGGTTCGGCGTCTTGATTACCGGATTCCCCGCCGCGTGTATGGTGTCAGCCCTCTGCTGATCGGTAAATATCAAAAGGATGTTCGGGCGATCCATGATCCCTTCCTTTCACAGGTTATAATTCTACTCAAATGACATCGAGCCGACAAATCAAGCGTTTGGCCACCAGCCTCATTATGTATTTTAGATTGGGGAAATTTACCCTCCGCAATCTTAAATCTACGCTCTTTCATAAATCCCATATTCATCGACAGCGTCGAAGAAAGCCCTTATGTTCTCCCAGGGGACATCGATCTGCACAAGGTGTGTCGGGGCGATGATGGGCCCTCCCCGGACGTCCTGTCAGAACTGAACGCCCAGCTTAATGTACTGATCGGGATGAGTCTCTATCTTAGGATATTCCGTAAGCAGGTCATCGAATGGCACCACAGGTCGAACGATCGGTACGCCCTGGATCTGTCCCTCCTGGAGCAGCCGCCAGACAACCTCGAAGATACGCTCTTCACTCCAGCGCGGGCAATCACGGTTCGGATCGCTGCATGCGCGGGAGAAGATCAGGTTCGGGCGGTTGAAGTGGGCTTCAGCACCGAGATCGAGCCCGGCAGGATAGGACCCGGGGAATGCCCCGGCCACCACCGTCCCACCGAACGCCACCCCACGCAGTGCTGCCTGCAGCGCCTGGTGGTTCCCGCTGTATTCGATACACACATCCGCCCCTTGCCTGGCTGTGAGATGCTTGATCTCCAAACCTATGTCACAGGACGCCGGGGCCAGGACATGATCCGCACCAAAGCTGGCAGCCAGTTCCCGCCGCGTATGGACGGGGTCCACACCGATCACCGGGTAGGCACCTGAAAGTTTTGCGAGCTGGAGTGCGAACAGTCCGATTGCTCCCAGACCGAACACAGCCACCGCATCTCCGATCCGAACTCCGCCGTCCCGCACAGCCGCCAGCGCGAAGTCTGCCGGATCCATACACACAGCAGCCTGCCAGGGTACCCCGTCAGGCAGGGGGCGGACCGTCTCCGGCCACACGTGGGTCTCCCGGAAGGGTCCGTGTGAGAAAACGCGATCCCCCACCTTGAACCGCTTTACCTCCGGCCCGACCTCCACCACCTCACCGACGCACATGTTGCCCAGGGGAACCGGGAAGGTGATCCAGGAACCCCGTTTTTCAGGTCTAAATACTTGATACTCTCCATCGAATCCCCCACGGGAGAGGGCGTATCCCTTATAAATAGCCATCTCTGTGCCGTGTTTGGCAGCGCCAAATTCGGATCGCACACGCACCTGATGAGGGG
>CAZTBA010000370.1:0-6129 GCA_964611725.1 uncultured bacterium | reverse complement strand
CTTACCAAATACCTTTAACTCACATAGGGGGATACCATCTCTATTACCTGTTCCACCTCTTTGGACAAAAATAACTTGACATATCCCGACCTGTTTGATATTTTGTGAGGTAGCTATGTTCGATAGATTAGTTGTTCACAGTATCAAAGGAGGTGAGGCTCAAGTGAAAAAGTTAATTTTTCTCTCAGCTATGTTCTTGTGTTTCGTCCTCTTGGCCGCAGGCTGTGCAAAGCCGCCCGTAGAGGAGATGGAAGCTGCAAAGACCTCTATGGATATGGCTATGCAGGCCGAAGCCGACAAATACGCCCCCAACGAGCTTAAAGCCGCCAAGAAGAAATTTGAGGATGGAAAGACGGCCGTGGAGGCAAAAAACTACAAGTCCGCCAAAAGTATCTTCATGGAGACCAAAGACATGGCGGATGGGGTCGTCAAATCGGCCAAAGCTAATAAAGAAAAGATGAAGGCCGAAGTCGGGTCCCTTATGCCGGAGGCCGAATCTCTCTTCGAAAACGCAAAAAGTCTAGCGAGGAAAAAGTATCCGAGCAGCACGTATAGGAAACTCAAAATCGCCGAGAAGAGAGCTCTCGTGGATTCGCTCGAAAAGCTTCTGGCGGAAGCTAAAGCAGATTTTAAATCCGCCAAATACCATGAGTCGAAGACGAAGTTTACCGACATAAAAGCCAAGAGCGGCGAGATCATCGCCTCCATACAGGGCAAGAAGTAGCTGCGATTATACGTTTCCTGAAAACTTGAAAGGTGCGGGCAAAAGCCTGCACCTTTTTATTTTTCGAAACTTACAGGAAATCCGGATCCATGATCAAAATCGATGACCCTGTCGAAGCCTGGAAAAAAGCTTGACTTTTGTTATATGCGGCCTTAAAATTCAGGTTCAGGCTACGGACATAAAGTAACTTTTCCTGGAGTACAATCCCATGGAAGTGAGTTCGCTCGGGGAATTCGAGCTTATAAAGCTGCTCAAGGGGTTGCTGGCCGAGCCCCCTGAGAGCGTGTTGATAGGTATAGATGACGATGCTGCTGTGATTGAGCTTTCTGACAGGTGTTGTTACCTGTTGACGTCCGATACACTCCTCGCGGGGATCCATTTCAAAACAAGCTGGGCCACTCCCTGGCAGATCGGCGGGAGAGCTATGGCTGCCAATCTGAGCGACGTCGCAGCGATGGCGGGGGAGCCCCTTTTTGGCCTCGTATCAATATGTATCCCCCCGTTCACGGAAGTTAGATTTGTGGAGGAGCTCTACAAGGGGATAAACAGTGCTTCCTCTGAGTTCGGCTGTTCGGTGGTCGGCGGCGATACCAATTCCTCGGGCTCAGGCATAGTAATATCAATAGCACTTTTCGGCAAGGCTGACAGGGACCATATAACTCTCAGGTCCGGCGCAACTGTTGGGGATCTCATCTTTGTAACCGGCGAACTCGGGGGATCGAAGGCCGGGCTTGAGGTCCTGAGCCACGGGAGGGATTTCTTTGCTGACATGGATAAGACCTTGCTCAACCGTGTCCTGTCAAAGCACCTCGAGCCTGTCCCCAGGATACGCGAGGCGAAGGCTATCTCCGAGAAGATAAGGGTCAGTTCCACCATAGACATAAGCGACGGTCTCTCCTCCGATCTCCACCACATATGCGAGATGAGCCGCGTGGGAGCCAAGCTCTATGCGGATAGGATGCCTATCTGTGGAGGAGCAGAGGAAGTGGCACGCAGGCTTTCTGAAGTCCCTCTGGATTACGCACTATCCGGGGGAGAGGATTTCGAGCTCCTCTTCACGGTCTATCGTGAGGAGCCCTGGAAGACGATATCGGAGGTCGAGAGTTCAACGGGCACAAGGGTATCACTGATAGGAGAGATCGTCAGCTTATCCGAGGGCTGCAAACTCGCACATCCGGATGGGAGTGAGCTGCCGCTCGGGCTTTCCGGTTACAGGCACTTTTGATATCTTCCCCCTTGGAGGTTTCGGGCATATATTTTTTAGAAATAGAGTTGACAACTTTGGGCGGTTTCATTACATTTTGCGATGCTGGGCCAGTTACCCGAACAGGAGTTATCTGAGGAGGAAACCCACATGGAAGAAAAAGCCCTGGGCCTTATAGAGACAAGAGGCTTTATTGGGGTAGTGGAAGCGGCTGATGCAGCAGTTAAGGCCGCCGATGTCGTGCTTGCCGATTTCGAAATATCCACCGGTGGAATGGTCATGATAAAGCTGGTGGGCGATGTAGCAGCAGTTAAGGCCGCTGTCGATGCAGGAGCGGCGGCTGCGGAGAGAGTTGGGATGCTGGTTTCTAAACATGTTATACCGAGACCTTATGGAGATGTCTTGAAGGTTATGGGCCTAGATAACCCCCCTGCCAAGGAAGTTCCGGAGGAGCCCAGGGAAAACCGTGATTACGACCTTGATTCGATGACAGTTGTCGAGCTTCGTAAGATAGCCAGAGAGATCGAGGGTATCGAGATAAGGGGAAGGGAAGTTTCAAAGGCGAGCAAGGACCAGCTTATAGCAGCCATAAGGAAGGCCAAGAAGGTATAACTTCCGAGGTGTTGACAGGGTGGACGTGCCGGAAAAGGTAAGGTTAGCTGGGGTTGTCGGTGCGGGCGGTGCAGGTTTCCCGAGCCATGTAAAGCTCAAGGGGAAAGCCGAGGTAATAATAGCCAACGGTGCCGAATGCGAGCCCCTCCTGGGAGGCGACCGATGGCTTATGGCAAACTTCGCGGGGAAAATAGCCGACGGTCTAAGGGTTGCGGCAAATTCGGTTGGAGCCTCGAGGGCCGTGGTTGCCGTAAAGGATAAGTACTCCAAAGTTATCTTCGCGATGAAGGAAGTCCTTGGCAGCTTTGCTGAGCTATTCCTTCTCAGCGATTTTTATCCTGCAGGGGATGAGCAGGAAATAACCTACGATGTGACGGGCAGGGTCGTTCCGGAGGGGGGGATCCCTCTCGATGTCGGCGTGGTGGTGTCGAATGTTGAAACACTCTTGAACGTAGCGTGGGCCCTCGAGGGGAGGCCCGTCACCCGCAAGCTGGTGAGCGTTGCCGGTTGTGTGGACAGACCATCGCTTGTATGGGCGCCTGTAGGGTTGAGCTTGGATGACCTTATAGCGGCCGTTGGGGGACCGAGCGTAGATGAGTTCTTCATGGCGATGGACGGGACGATTATGGGGTCGATAAACTATGATCTCTCCAAGCCGGTAACCAAGACGACAAACGCGGTTATACTATTGCCGAAGGGCCATCCGCTCGAACAGAAGATGATCCTGTATCCCGGCACAGCAGCGCGTCTTGTGGCATCTTACTGTACACAGTGCCGCGACTGCACAGACCTATGTCCGAGATATCTCCTCGGACACTCGTTGGAGCCCCATAGGATAATGAGGGCTCTGGCCCGCTCGAAGCTTGAGGATGGGCTTATCCCGATCGCCCTGCTTTGTTCCGAGTGTGGCTGTTGTGAACTCTATGCCTGTCCGATGGGTCTTATGCCCCGTAAGGCAATAGCGGAGCTTAAGGGGAGGCTCCTCAAGGAAGGGAAGCGTTGGGATACCCGAAAGGAGAGCTATTCTGCGAGGCTGGATCGGGGAACGAGGAGGATACCGGTTCCAAGGATAGTTTCGAGACTGAAGCTGAGTCATTTCGAAACTCCAAGTGAATTTTTACCCGATGATAAACTGAGCTTCAGCAAGCTCTCGATCCCTCTGAAACAGCATATAGGCCGACCGGCATCCCCTACGGTCAAACCGGGAGACCGGGTGAAGGCCCTGGATGTTATAGGCGATCTCCCCTCGGACGCGCTCGGTGCGCTTGTCCATTCCCCCGTGGATGGCAGGGTGATCTCTGTGGATAATAACAGGGTGGAGATAGAACCTTGAAAATTTCCAAAAATGCAATAGGGCTTCTGGAATTCAATAGCATCGCTATGGGTATAGACGGAGCCGATGCGATGCTCAAAGCGGCAGATGTTGAGGTGCTCATGGCAAATCCGGTATGCCCAGGCAAGTACTTAGCCCTCGTAGGAGGTGATGTTTCAGCCGTCCAAAGCAGCATAGAAGCAGGAAGGTCGGGACGGGGAAACTGGATCGTGGATGAGTTGATACTTCCTAACGTCCATACATCAGTTTTCCCTGCGATAGCTGCAACTTCACAGGTCGAGAGGATCCGCTCGCTCGGTATAGTGGAGACTTTCTCAGCTTCATCAGGGATAGTTGCTTCCGACACAGCAGCCAAAGCAGCAGCAATACAACTGATAGAGGTCAGGCTCTCGGTCGGTCTCGGGGGCAAATCCTTTATCACGCTCACCGGCGACGTTTCGGCCGTCGAAGCCGCTGTCGAGGCCGCTGCCAGGGGAGCTATGGACTCGGGGATGCTCGTGGCGAAGGTGGTTATACCTGCGCCGAGGGAGGAGCTCTCCGAAGGTCTGCTCTAAGAGCGTGTCGGTTCTGAGAGTGATACAGGCTATGTAACATCAAAAGATATAAGGGGGTAAAGGAAATGGCTAAGCTATGGGAGAAGATAAGGGATGTCGTCCAGGAGAAAGCATATACTGTAGCTGAGAAGACCGAGGAGTTCACCAAAATAGGGCGTGCCAAGCTTGAAATCGCCAAGGTCAAGCGTGATATAACCAAAAATCTTGCTGAGCTTGGGGGCGAAGCTTACGGTCTCATAAACGAAGGTAAAGGCACCAAGATAGCTGAGAATGATGGAGTTAAGAGGTTGATGGAGAAAGTCAAGCTCCTCGAGCTTGAACTCGAGGACAGGACTAAGAAGCTTGAGAAATTAAGGAAAGAGAAGGAGTCGAAAGAAGCGGAACCGAAAGAGCAAGAGCCCCAGGGCGAAGGCGAGTCTCAACAGTAGAGAATTAAACTAAATCTCAAAACGATGTGGCAACTTCCGGCAAGCGGATCTTGACGTCTTCCGGAAAGATCAGTTTTGGGTAACCGTTGAGCAAGGAGCGAGATGTGCCAAGGTCGCCCAGAAGACCCTTTTCAAGGGAGGAGAAATCACTCGACTGGTACCTCAAGGAGATAGGAGGAGTTGAACTCCTGTCGCCTGGGGAAGAGGTCGAGTTGGCAAGAAGTATAAAGGAAGGGGATCAGGAATCCCTTGAGAGGCTTACGAAGGCCAATCTGCGCTTCGTAGTGAGCGTCGCAAAGCAGTATCAGAACCAGGGACTTCCCCTGTGCGACCTCATAAATGAAGGTAACCTTGGTCTTATAAAGGCCGCCAAGAGGTTCGATGAGACCAAAGGTTTCAAGTTCATATCCTACGCTGTCTGGTGGATAAGACAGTCTATACTTCAGGCCCTGGCGGAACAGTCAAGAATAGTTAGACTTCCACTGAATAAGGTCGGTGAGCTTCACAAGATCGGGAGGGCATTGAGCGGGCTTGAGCAGGAGTTCGGTCGTGAGCCGAGCCCTGGAGAGATAGCCGATGAACTCGATATGTCCACATACGAGGTCATAAACACCCTGAAAGTCTCCGGAAGACATATCTCTCTCGACGCTCCACTCAACCAAGACGAGGATGGAAACAGGCTCCTCGATGTCCTCGAGAACCAATACCAGCCACCTCCAGACGAAGCCCTTATAGAGGATTCCCTGAAAAGGGAAGTGGAACGTGTCCTTTCAACTCTCACGGAAAGAGAAGCAGAGGTGATAAGCCTCTATTTTGGAATAAACCAGGAGAAGTCGTTCACACTCGAGGAGATAGGGGAAAAGTTCGGTCTGACCCGTGAGAGGGTCAGGCAAATAAAGGAAAAAGCTATAAAAAGGCTGAGGCACGCCTCAAGGAGTAGACTCCTTAAGGCCTATATAGGATAGCGAAACCAGCTATGGAAAGGCCGAAAAGTCTTAAACAATCTTCGATATAGCTGCACCAAAAGACAGGCAATTTCTGCTGCTGGTTCTGCTGGACAGAAATTTGTTCTGTATTATTCCACAATAAATGGCCATACCAAATATGCTTTTCATGAAGTGAGATGCTCTTCCCTCTGTCATTGGGGTGTCAGAGATGCCCCAGTGGGGTGTCTCCGGAAAACCCAGGCTACTCTCATAGAACGCAAAATAGTATTACACTTTACTAACCAATGGTGCTAGTTCATAGGCTGAATTGAGCTATGGATAAATGAA
>CAZTBA010000369.1:0-6203 GCA_964611725.1 uncultured bacterium | reverse complement strand
CACCAGCACCTTATCCAGCAGAATCTTCATAAGGTAAGGAGGTGCCAGGTTCATCATTGTCATAAAGAGCGTGAGCAGAAGTCCGGTTACAGCCATGTACCAGTGGGGTCTGATGTAGCTCAGAAGTCTCCGGAATGTTTCCCTCTTCTCGATACATTCATGGCATACCTTCGAGTCGGCAAGCCACGAAGGAAGGGGACGCCCGCACTTCTCACATCTGGGAACTGCATCAGGTACTTCGCCGATAACCAACTCATCTACAGGTTTGTCCCTCTCTTTTTTGCTTATAAGTTTATCTATCCGCGATCTTATCTCGATGAACTTCGGTGCCTGAGTCCTGGAGAACCTGATGAGCTCGATTACGCGTTCCGGGGTTTCCACTTCCAGAACGCCGCTGCCCATGAAGTTTCTCGCCTTGATCGAGGTGATCGTATCGATCGGTACTTCCATTATCGTCGGTTTTTCAAGGTGGTCAGGGTCTATGACAAATATCTTCCTCTCGGTAACAACCATCCATTCATTGCCGTACGTACCATTGCTGGTTATGTCTGTGGAAACGGATGAGATCTCCTCGCCGCCAGACTCGAGCTCTCTCGCAAAATATGATCTTATTTCCTCTGGCAAATTCTCAGAAGTTTTCAACCCCAACCCCTCCTTCACAGAAAGATGCCGAATCCAACCTGTTCTGCATACCCCTGTCAGCCGTACCTAACCTTTATATACCAAACGCAATTCGAACCCTGAGAATTCGTACGATGGAACCCTGGTATAGGTTGTTCCTGCGATAATGTAGGGACGACCATCGGTCGCGCTCTTTAGGGTTCGTGAGATCTCCAAGAACTAAAATGTGTTTGGCATAATACGATTTTCATCCGATTTGATGCATAAAAAGTAGAACATGGAAAAACTGCCAGATTTCTGCCCCGGTCACCATCCCAAAATTGAGACAATGGCCGGGGTTCTATCTCTTCATCGCTACCATCAGGGACTATCTAGGGTTTCTTGGACTTCTGCTTTTTGGTCCCCTTTGGCGCAGGTTTCTTGGAGGTTTTTTTAGCCATTTGTTATCACCACCTTTCATTTAAGGTGTGGAGGAAAATTCTATCAGCTGATAAAAAAAAGCCGAGCTACCTTGATCCTTCAGTAGCTCGGCTGTCATAGCTCAGTTTAAACTTAGATCGTTGCTAAAGTGTAATTCGAGCGTTCGACCCGCTGGCTCTGCAAAACTCCCCGTCAGGAGCTTTGCCCTTTCGGGATCTTAGCAAACTCCATCAAAATGAAGAAACTCGCTAAGATTCTCAACAAATGATATTTTCAGGCTATAGTTTGCCACCTCTTACTTAAAGCGAATCAAATTTCCATTGAGCAAGATAACTATACCAAATTCCCCGGAAGTTTGACCGCATAATTTCCAAATCCTTATAAAAAAAGCCCCGTTCCGCAGTTTCCGCAGAACAAGACGTTCCAAGTAATTGAAAACTACCTAATCTGTCGCCCAAAATAGGGCATAAAAATCGTTTAATTTAACATAATAAATTATAATCTAATACCGGCATTTTGTCAAGTTTTTTTTCTCACACCTTCCGCCTTCAACACCGTCATTTTTGAGCTTATAGGAATCAAAGGATGTGCTTGTGGGAAAGAAATTTATAGACGCAGATCGCGGCACCTATGGTGTCATCCGCGCGATGGTCAACTGCAACCAGAAAGGCGAAGCTACGGGTGTAACCTGTAGCCTCGCCTTCGTAGATGCTGAGAAATTGCGCAAAACCCCGTGTGAAGAAGGATTATTAACTATGATTTGGCCTGTTTTCTACTTCACCCTGGATCTGGCAGCTTCCTTAAGTTTTTCGTTGGCCATAACGGCAACTTCCACTCTCCGATTCGCCTGGCGCCCCTCGACTGTCTCGTTTGAGGCGATCGGCTGGACCTCGCCGTATCCCATGATCGTGAATCGCCTGGGGTCCACCTGGATGCCAGCCAGGTAGTTGGATACGGACTGAGCTCTCCGTCTCGAGAGCTCCAGGTTATACTCCTCCGGTCCCGTGGAATCCGTGTGACCCTCGATCAAGAGATCAGTATCTTCATATTTCTTCAGTATGACGGCAAGCTTCCGGAGGTTTCCCTCAGCCTCGGGTTGCAGTGCTGCTTTGTTTACATCAAAGAGAATCCCGGAGTCGAAGGTAATCTTGATTCCTTCACCTATACGTTCGACCTTGGCCCCTTCGATGTCCTTCTCGATCTCGGCGGCCTGTTTGTCCATATAGTTCCCTATATAGGCCCCTGCCGCTCCTCCGATAGCAGCACCCAGGATCGCTCCGACGGCGGTGTTACCGGCTTTCTTGCCGATAATTCCTCCGACCACAGCCCCGGTGCCCGCGCCGACGGCCGTTCCTTTCTGCCTCCTGCTCATACTGGCACATCCGAAAGTCCCAAAAAGCAGTCCGGCGATCAGGGTAAAGACTATTACATTCCTCATAATTTCACTCCTTTCTCCCAAAGGATGCCCGAAAAATCGAAGCTTGCCCGGTGCGCCTACTCAAAAGACCGGGTATCGCCGCCCGTTTTCTTCAAATGCTCGGTCCAAATAATTGCTGCGAAGCTTTCGTTACTTGCCCCCCGGAGCCTCGCCCCCATCCCCTTTCCGCTCGTGCAGAGGGGAGCTTTGATCCTGCATGGGAAGAATGCATAAATCAGGCCAAGAGGAACAGGTATCGAGAAGCCACAAAAACATATCGAAGATTATCTAAATATAACTGATCTGTTAATCGATTTCAATCCCCGTTCGTGGGAATTAGAATAAATATAGCGGGATAAAGTCAAGTCATGCCAAACCATATCCATGGCATTATCATGATAACCGATACAAGGGCAGGGCATGCCCTGCCCTTACAGAAGTTTTGTGGGATATTATAATCATCACTACCCAACATGTTGCCCGATTATTTTCCTAAACTTCATGTGAGGCATCTCCAAAACAAGAAAGGGAAAAATGTTTCCTGAAGGATGCTCAGGTCACTCCTCCACATTACGGCAGGAGCAACCTATAATATCGCCCCGGTACACGAGATCCAGATTGCATCCGGTACAGTATCAATCCCCGTATCTATCCACCATTTCTCCGATCAATTCCCAGTAATCTGGCTCGACATTGGTGGCCTCATCGACATCGAAAATCGAGATACCAAGGTCCTTCATCGCACTGGCACCTTCGAATAACCACCATTTCTCGGCATCGCTACAAAGCTCAAAACGGCGCATTATATGAGATGGATCTCCACCCATAAGCTTCTTGACTGTAAGTACATCTTCGCATACCCAGACAGACAGGTAATCGAGAACTTTCCCGTTAATGAGGGTCTCAACCTGACTGGCCATATATGGGCGGAGACCGGGGAGGCTCTTCATAGGTCCACGCAGCTCCAGAGCCAGCTCAATCTTCCTGTCAAAGCCATCCAGGAGATCTCTTACCCTCCTGAGGTAACCTGTCAGGACTTCCCCCTGATGAGATACCCAGCGGCTGTCATCTTCAGGAAGCTCATTGGGATCAAGATCGTATTTCTTCATAAATGTCTCCACAACAGGCTCTTCGTAGCCTATGTAGCCGGCATCCACTATGTAAATCCCATCCACCCCATGTTCAGCAACTTCGCGGATAATTGACAGTCGAAAATCCTGTACCTCCCTGTATGAGAGGCTTCCGTGCTGATCCAGACCCTTAAGGGGACAATTCGGGTCTCTGTGGTTTTCAACCCCGCCTTTACTGGGCAATCCACCGCGAAGCGGTTTCCGGGTCAATTCCGGATGCCGGAGGATAAAGTTGTTGTGTCTATGCCCGCCGCCACACCCCGCATGGCTGTCTGCCTGATCATACCAGGACCAGATACTCATTCCCCTATCGTGTGCATGATCCACGGCTATTTTCAGAGAGTCCCAGTTTCTGAAATCAATTCCGGAACTCTCGTTGAAATAGGCCTCTATTACCTTGCTGGGGTAGCTGGGGGAAGCGGCGCCACCGGTAGCCCTCCAGAGAAGGGTCCTTATGCCCGTATCGTACACACTGTCAATGAGGCTCTTTACTCCTGATTCACCCCAGGTCCGTTCGGATTTGCCCCAACCACTGGGAAAGTCGGAGAGCGTCAACTGCATGGAAAACCTCATGTCCACTCCTTCCGAAATGATTGCCGTACATAGTTTATAGATTGAATCAGAGTTTGATGATGAACATTAAGAATTAGACCTACGCAATCCCTTAACCTTCTCCCGCATGCAGAGGGAGGCTAAGTAAGAGGTAAGAAAAGAACTGAATCGCCTTTCATAGTCAGGGCAGGGCATGCCCTGCCCCTACAGAAGTTTCGCAGCTATTCTCTTAACCTTCATAATCAAATCCCTACATTACTCAGCCGTGAATCTTATCTACGTTTGCTATAATATCAATCTCCGTATGTATCTACCATCTCTCCGATCAATTCCCAGTGATCTGGCTCGACATTGGTGGCCTCGTCTACGCTGAAAATCGCGATACCGAGGTCTTTCATCGCACTGGCACCTTCGAATAGCCACCATTTCTCGGCATCGCTCGAAAGCTCAAAACGGCGTATCACGTGGGATGCATCTCCGCCCATGATCTTCTTGAGTGTGAGCACATCTTCGCCTACCCAGACAGACACATAATCGAGCACTTTCTCGTTAATGAGAGTCTCGATCTGACTGGTCAAATATAGGCGGAGTCCGGGAAGGCTTTTCCTGGGCCCACGTGATTCGAAGGCCAGCCCGATATCCCTGCCGGAGCTATTCAGAAGATCCCTCACCCTCCTCAGATAGCCTGTCAAAACCCCTCCCTGATGGGATACCCAGCGGCTGTCATCTTCAGGTAGCTCATTGGGATCGAGCCCGTATTTCTCTTTGAAACTGTTCACAACCGGATCCTCGTAGCCTATGTAGCCATAGTCCACTATGTAAACCCCATCCATCCCATATTCGACAACCTCCTGGATGACTGACAGCCGATGATCCTGCACTTCCTTGAAACATAGGCTACCGTGCTGGCCGCGACCCTTCAGGGGACAGTTCGGATCCTTGTGCTCCTCGACCTCTATCTGATTGTACAACCCGCCACGGCGCGACTTTCGGGTCAGATCCGGATGCTGGAGGATAAACTTGCTGTGCTTTCTCACGAAGAGGCCACCCCAGTTGCCACACCCCCCATGGCTATCTGCCTGGTCATACCAGGACCAGATGGTCATCCCCTTACTATGAGCGTAGTCTATGGCCATTTTCAGGGTGTGCCAGGTAAAATCGATGGTCAAGCCCTCTCCCTCGAAGAAAGGTGTCAGTATATCCAGCTCCCTCTTGCTGAGTTCCCTTCCAACCAATTTGGCAATCTCATCCTTGCTGAAATACCGGATTTCCGAATATTTGCCCCTGCTGGGAAAACCGGGGGTCCTCCAGAAAAGGGTTCTAATACCCGTGTCGTATACACTGTCAATAAGGCTTCTCACCGCCGATTCACCCCAGGTCCGCTCCGATACGCCCCATACCTGAGAGAAATCGGAGAACGATAACTGCATGACAAATTGCATTGCCGCTCCTTTCGAAACGAAGGCTTGAAGGCATAAACCGTCCGGAATCAGAAACTGCCGATTTGGCAAGCCTCGATTGTACCATCTCTGAGAGGGAAAATCAAGTAAGAAATGTCTGAGCACGCTCGAGCATCAGGAGGTAATTGCGGACCGGGACATAAGTGGGGATCGAGTTTCCCGAACCCAGAGCGTAACCGCCTCCGGGCACACATCTGTCGAGTACATCATCGATATAGCCTGAAAGGCTCTCTGCATCCCATGTGCAGAGCTTATCCATGTCCACACCGCCGATGACACCTATTCTATCGCCGTAGATCTCCTTCGCTTTCCACACAGGCGTTATGGCATCCTCAAACGAGTGACGGGCATCGATACCCACGGTTTCGATCCAGTCAGGCATTATCGCTTCGACATTACCACATGAATGGAGGAAGAACGGCAGGCCCTTAGAGTGAGCGATGTTGGCATACCGACTGTGCCATGGCAGGACGAGCTCACGGAGCCATTGAAGGGAGACGAAGGTACTCGTCCGGAAACCCATGTCGTCCAAGTGGCAGATGGCGGCTACCCTCGGAAGCCCGGCGATGACCCGGTAGATACGCTCGATGATCTCCCCAAGCC
>CAZTBA010000368.1:0-6204 GCA_964611725.1 uncultured bacterium | reverse complement strand
AGCTTCAACGGTAGGCCAGAATCCTTCTTTGGGGAATATCCTCAGTCGCAGTGTCCTGGTTACCATTACTGTTCAAACCGTTTAACCATGTGGTAAACTGTTCGAAGTAAACCTACCAATAATATGCTCTAAGGTTCTTTTAGATCGAATATAATACGTCAAGTGTAATGTGTCAAGTACAATTAGGCTTGACAAATGCGAGGTTTTGGATATATTTGATAAGCTTAGGGCTATCCCTCCTCAGATAAGGAGTGCACACTACTCAAATAGTTTATTACGGAGAGCATTTGGATGTCCATAATTGTTAAAACTGCTTTGTTACTCACATTATCAAATGTGTTTATGACTTTTGCCTGGTATTCTCATTTAAAAAATCTGAATGGAAAGAAATGGTATGTAGCCGCATTGGTGAGTTGGGGAATAGCTTTGTTTGAGTATCTAATTCAAGTCCCAGCTAATCGTATTGGCTATACTGAATTAAATCTACCGCAATTGAAGGTAATGCAGGAAGTGATAACGTTATCAGTATTTGTTCCTTTTGCCATTTTCTATATGCAGCAACCTGTTAAATTTAATTATCTATGGGCTGGTTTATGCTTGCTGGGAGCAGTTTATTTTATATTTCGATCATAGGCTCTAACACGGGTTTTTCCCTCAAAGTTGAGTAGTGAAATCTTTGTGCGAAATTGTGAAATCTTTTGATGGGTTTGCATTAGGAAGAAAACCTACGTGTGAAGTAATCGTGAAATCCAGGTATTTTGGCTAAATCTACTTTTTCCCATAAGGCTCAGAGAAACAGAATCTTACACCGATTCTACGTTTGAGCCATTTTTTCTCACATATAACATTAGATATTCTAAAAAAATAAAAGGGGGACAATCACTTATCCCCCATCAAATAGCGCATAGGGGAATCGAACCCCTGCTACCGGCGTGAGAGGCCGGCGTCCTAGCCGCTAGACGAATGCGCCGTTGATTGCCCTTAAAGTTACCCAATAAGTATATATAAGTCAACAAAAATCTCGGACTTTCGAGGGAGTAACGGCGCATTATAGATTGCAGATGTTCTCAATCCACGATCTCAAATCTGCCAATCTACAATTTAGTGGCTCGCACTTGACAAAACTCAGTTTCTTCCTTAAAATACTCATGCCCGATTTGAAATATTTGAACCTGCATAGATATAAAAGCGGAAAGGAGTGCCGGAAAGGATGGGTAATGTGAGTGTTAACTTGAATTACGGTAGAAGCACCATAAGTTTGGAAATCCCGGAGCGTAATCTCACTTTTCTCAACCCCGATCTCGAAGGCAGAAACATAGAACCTGCCGTTGCCCTGGAGGAAGCTCTGGAGAATCCGATTGACTCTGTCGCCCTGGAGGATTTCGTGGAAGACCACAAGGTTTGCGTCCTTGTCGATGATTCGAGAAGGAAAGAGCCTCACAGGGAGATAGTCGAAGCCCTTTCAAAGAGATTGGTAACCGCCAGAAGAATACTTTTTATGATCGCAACTGGCACTCATGATCCCGGGCAAGAAGGCAATGTGGAAATCAGAGACATGATAAGGGAAGTCGCATCTCAATATGGATTGAATTTTGATGTGATGGCAAACTATTCCGACCATAAAGCTGATTTTGAAGAAGTCGGGATAACATCAAGGGGAATAAAGGTTTCTGCTAACAGGTTTGCACTGGATGCGGATGTATTCGTAGTGGCTTCCGATATGAAACCCCACTATTTCGGAGGATACAGCAGCGCAATCAAGAACTTCATGCCTGGAATCTGCTCCTATGAAACGATCAGTGCGAACCACTGCAAGCTGATCGCGTATGAAAACTCCCACTATGGCTTCCATCCGTGGCATTACGATGAAAGCAGAAGGGATAACCCAATTGCGGCTGACATGCTGGAAGCGATGGAACTGATAGCTAATGGAAGGAGCATATTCCTATTGGCCACCATGAGCGATGAAGGGCTGCTTTGGAGCAGGGCAGGAAATATGGAATACGTGACCAGGGAAGGTATCATGAAGGTGGATGAGCTGTTTAGCTTCAGCGTAGAACCTTCGAAATATATCGTGGTTAGTCCGGGAGGCTGGCCTTTCGACAGATATTTCTACAGTGCCCAGAGATCCCTGGAACTGATAAGGGATGTGATTGGGGAGGATGGGGAGATCATACTGTTAGCGGAATGTATCGATGGTATACATTCAAAAGGAAACGAGATTGAGGAATTCCATGATGCCTTGAAAAAAGGATCTTCCTGGTTGAGAAAAAGGCTGGAGGAAGATAAGCCACAATTCTACTTTTATAAAGCCTACAGGTTTAGAAATTCTTTGGAGAATGCGAGCAGAGTCTATTTATGCTCAAGCCTCGGCTCCGCTCTACGGGACATCGACCTTATCCCGACAGATGATCCTCAGAGTATTATTGATGGCTGGCTTAAGAAAGACCCAGAGGCGAAGATATTGGTCATAAACAAGGCGAACAAATTAGCTGTTTACAGGAAGTGATAGCTGATAAGCTTCAAGAATTACGTGATCTTTGAAATGCTTTTGTGGCTTCTCTATACGTGTCTCTCCCTGCCCAGCTTCTGCATCTTCCCCAGGCAAGGGTTAAAGCTCCCCTCTCCGCGAGCGGAGAGGGGACGGGGGTAAGGTTCCAGGCAGAAGTAACAAGAACTTCGTAAAAATTACCCAATTCTGGGTGCAGTCAATCTGTGCCTGGCAATGGACAGGAAAGCCCCATCTCGACGTACCGGACTATCCTTTTGTCTTCCTGAAAACGAATATCATCCCTCCTACCGAGCTTGCGGCCACGCTTATAAGGTAGGCCAAAAACTCCATAGAGAAAGCTGCCCCAGGTCCCATACCAAGGCGGCTGAAGAGGACTATCCCAAGGTTCTCACGCACTCCGATCCCTCCGAAAGATATGGGAACGCTTGCAGCTATAGCTATAAGCGGAATGAATATCAGAAAATACCTGAAAGATGGTATCGGGTTCCCGAGACATAATCCCGCGGCATAGTGTACCCCTACTCTGAGAAGCTGCACTGCAACGGAAATGACGAGAACCAACCCTATAACCTTTATTTGCCCACGGAAGACAAGCATATTTTCCCTTATCCTCATCACTCCTACGCCAAATCTTTCCGGTAGAAGCTTCGTAATGAAGAATCCTATAAATCTGCTTAGCCTCCTGCTGAAAGTAAATCCTACGAAAACGGCAATGGAAAGTCCGACAATAGATACGAGCAGAAGTATGGATCTGGACCCGGGAAAAGGAGGGGATAGAAAATAGGAAGCGAAGGCAAGAACCGTAAGTGAGAAAAGCCCTATAAACCGGTCCACAAACGTCGCAGCGAAGGCGCCACTCCCCTGTCCGCTCTCCTTTCGGACATCATATATCCTGATAACGTCGCCGCCCATGTTGCTGATCAGGAAGTTGTTGAAGAATATGCCGACAAGGTAGAGGCTGAGAACCTTCATTGGAGGGAGTTCAATGGATTGGGTTTTGAGAAGTATACCCCATTGAAGTGCGCCAAGCAGGTTTCCGAGGGAGAAAAAAGTCAGGCCAAGGAGGATCATCAATGGATCGGCCAAACTGAGTTCTGAAACTATGTTGCCTATGCCTATCCTGTTAAGCACATAGGCTATCAGTACCCCGCTTATAAGAATTTTGACGGAAAAGGAAATGACCCTCTTAGCCTTCTTATCCCCTGGACTTTTCAAGGATCTCTCCTATTTCTTTCCTCTCAAACAGAAAATACTTCAGGGCGATACTCCCCTTAAACATGAGTTTCATAACATCTCTATCGCTGATTTTTCTACTTGACTGTATTATGTGTCTTTTTCTCAGCAAGCTTGGTATATGAAACATAAGGGATCTGATAGAGTACAAGGGGACAGTTGTTTTGAAGGCAATTGTGGACATGATTTCAAAGCTGACCCTCAGTGGAAATATCCACAGGAGGTTCCAGAGAGAGTAATTCTTGAGGATCATCATGAGGTTGTTACGGTGGTTTAGAAACTCCTTCAACCAGGATTTAGCAGGGAGGGTCCATCCTGAGTAGTGATATACAACGGCCTCTGGAACTGACCATACCTCGAAGCCCGAAAGGTGCATCCTCCAGCAGAGGTCGATCTCCTCCATATGTGCCGTAAAGCTTTCATCCATGGGGCCCACCTCATCGAGGGCTTTCCTCGATATCATCATCGCCGCACCTGAGGCCCAGAATATCCTTCTGGGAGTATCGTATTGTCCCACATCCTTCTCGATGGAGTAAAACACCCTACCGAGCGCGAAGGGATGCCCGAATATATCTATAAGCCCACCGGCAGCTCCCGCATAGTCGAACTTCTCCGGATTTTGGAGGGAAAGGATCTTGGGTTGGCAGGCTCCGAGATTGTCCTGGGATTCAGCGAAAGATATGAGATGGTCAAGCCATCCGGAGGCAACTTCTGCGTCATCGTTCAGGAGAATTATATATTTCCCCGAGGAGACATCTATCCCCCGGTTACAGCTTCGCACAAAGCCAAGGTTGGAATGGTTTCGGACACATTTTACGTCAGGAAAGCCGGAACGAACGTCCTCCATACTCCCGTCTTCCGAGCCGTCGTCGATAATTATGATCTCTCTTCGGCCAAAGCCAAAGCCATCGTGGAAGATGGAATTGAGACAGTTCAGGATCACATCGCCCTTGTAATGAGGTACGATGATACTGACAATGGGAGCATCATCTCCCATATCTCTATCCTCCCGAATCTCCTGAATCCTTCTCAGCCTTTTCTTTAAGCCTCTGTATCATTTGGTGAAAATCTACGTTCTCAGGATGCATACCTACGAATTTCTTAAGCACATCCGAGGCCTCTGAGTAATCGCCTTTGGCTTCAAGTATCGACGCAAGCATCTTGTATGCCATGGGATCAAGCGTTCCCCTATCGATAGACCTTCTCAGTATGGAGGCAGCTTTGTCCAAGTTCCTCAACCTGGTATAATAGAAATAGGATATGTAAAGCTGGGCCTCATCATCCTGTGGAAGAGCTAAATCCTCCACTCTCTCTATAAACTCCGTCGCCCCTTCCATGTCGCCTGCACCTGCGAACATCTGTGCAGCCGCATAATAGGACCTCCAGTCCATCGGTACCCTATCCCCGCAGTTCCTTAAAACCTGACGGGCTTCTTCGGTTTCTCCCTTTTCCAGATAGGCACCCGAAAGGTGAAGGTGAACAGCGCGGTAGTTCGAGAGAAGCTTCAGGGTATTGGCATCTTTATAGACGCCGGGGTCCGTAAGCCCTTTGTATCTGTATATCTCATCTATGTTTTTCTTTGTCCGCTCTATATCTATCTGGTTTTTCCCTTCACTCTTTACTACCCTGAACACCATTCCTTCCATCTGCAGATAAGGGCCGAGCCCTATTTTGTTCTCTTCCGCAACCGTTATGGCAAAGTAGAGCGGCCTTTCCCAGTTGTTCCACTTCACTATGTTGAAAACCATCATATCTTCCACGCGAAGGACATTATAGCCTTGCAGTATGGGCATCTTCCACGATATACCTGCAGCCTCCACTGTCATAGGTTCAGGATAGGCCCTGTAACGCCTGCGGAGGGATTCCACACTCGATCCACACCAATGCTCTATCTCCTTATCATTGTATTTTATCGGGACCGGTTTTACCCCAGGCTCCGAGTAGTCCCTGAGCTGCTTTATATACCAGGTCGTGTTAAGGAGACTCAGGTTAACCACCCTGACATCCTTCCTTATACCCTCCACTTCCTGAAGGAACCACAGAGGAAATGTATCGTTATCCCCATTGGTGAAGAGGATGGCATCCTCATCGCACGACTGGAGGATGTTGTAGCTGTAATCGTGTGGAATGTAATCCCCTGTACGGTCATGGGAATGGTACAAATCCACCGCGGAACTTATTGGAAGCACTGCTATTATAAGCACGGCAAAGGCACCGGAGGCCATACCGCTCTTCAGCCTGAACTTCCTCAAGTGCATGTTTATGTAGGACATAATCTCAGCAGCACCTATCCCTATCCACATGGCAAATGTGCTGAAAGAGCCGACAAAGACGTAATGCCTTTCCCTTGGCTGTGGATCGTGCATGTTGAGATAGATCACAAGTCCAAGCCCCATGAGGAAGAACATCAGGAAGAAGGCGATAAAGCGCTTGAAGTCCCTGTAGGCATGGGATAGCAT
>CAZTBA010000367.1:0-6218 GCA_964611725.1 uncultured bacterium | reverse complement strand
GTCATCAGCCAGAGATCGATTCCGCCTGTGAGTAGATTGATTTCTGGCGGTACAACCCCTATTTCATGACGAACATCTACGATAACCAGCCCAGTTCCACACAGAACGTGCTCAATTACATGGAACATCGGCCGTTGGAGGGCTTTGTGTTTGCCGTTACGCCGTTCAATTTCACCTCCATTGCCGGGAACCTGCCCACATCCCCGGCCCTGATGGGCAATGCTGTAGTCTGGAAGCCGGCCTCAGCAGCAGTGCTTCCCGCATATTATATCATGCAGGTGTTGAGAGAAGCCGGAATGCCCGAAGGTGTTATCAACATGCTGCCAGGGCCAGGACCTGTTGTCGGTCCGCCGGTGCTGAACCATATAGATCTCGGCGGCGTGCATTTTACCGGCTCCACATATGTATTTTCAACGATCTGGCTGGCAATCGGTTCTGACATCCGGAAGTATGCGGACTATCCGCGGATCGTGGGAGAAACGGGTGGCAAAGACTTCATCTTCGCCCATGAATCGGCGGACATCGGTGCCCTTGTAGCCGGTATTGTACGCGGGTCTTTCGAGTACCAGGGACAGAAGTGTTCGGCTGTCAGCCGGCTTTACATTCCCGACACCATTTGGCCTCAGGTCAAAGAGCAGATGCTTGATGAGATAGCCACGATCAAAGTCGGCGATGTCTGTGACTTCAGCAATTATGTGAACGCCGTGATCGATGCGGATGCCTTCAAGACGATCACCGAGTATATCGAATTTGCAAAGCAAGATCCCAACCACGAAATTCTCTGTGGCGGGACCTACGATGATTCCGAGGGTTATTTCATTCAGCCGACACTTGTGAGAAGCAAGGATGCGCGCTCGAAGATGATGTGCCAGGAAATTTTCGGTCCGGTCGTGAGCGTGTATGTTTACTCGGCAAAGGAGTATGAGGAAGCATTGTCATTGTGTAATACGACCAGCCCATATGCGCTGACAGGATCTATTTTCGCACAGGACCGTTTCGCGATCGTCAAGGCAGTCAAGGCGCTCCGCAATGCGGCGGGCAATTTCTACATCAATGACAAACCTACAGGCGCCATAGTAGGACAGCAGCCGTTCGGAGGTTCCCGCGCATCGGGGACCAATGATAAAGCTGGAAGCTGGCTGAATCTCGAGC
The DNA here is from genome assembly GCA_964611725.1 of uncultured bacterium. GTDB lineage: Bacteria > Latescibacterota > CAZTBA01 > CAZTBA01 > CAZTBA01 > CAZTBA01. The sequence goes on along the minus strand of CAZTBA010000367.1, from coordinate 5,066 downwards.
GCTGGGTGTCACCACGGGCCATAAAGGAAACTTTCCTGCCGCCGACGAACTACCGCTATCCGTTCCTGTCGGAAGAATAGACTTAGCGAATCCATGGATTTGGAGAACGGGGGCGTTTGTCCACTGTTATTGTTATGTAGAGACGCCCCCGGTGGGGCGTCTCTCATAATCCTAAGCTACTCTATATAACACAAAACACTATCAGGAGAGATAGAGGAAACTTGACAAGATGGGATAACCATTCTATAATTACATTTGTAGGCCGCTGATTCCTCTGAAAATTCCACTCAGGTTGAGAAGTAAACCTGAAAAGGAGCAAAGCAATGGCAGACATTTCAACAAAATATCTGGGGCTAACTCTGAGAAATCCCATTATAGTCGGTAGCTGTGGATTAGCAGATTCCGTGGATGGTGTTAAGGACCTCGAGAAGAACGGAGCTGGGGCAGTTGTATTGAAGTCCATTTTCGAGGAGGAAATAACGTTGGAGTTTGAGGACACCCTTGAAAAAGAAACTCCTGTAGGTTACGGCTCGGAATACCTTGATTATTACGATTATCAGATCAAAAAGGAACACATAAACGAATACATAAAGCTTATTGAAGAAAGCAAGAAAAGCGTCTCTATACCCGTAATCGCAAGTGTAAACTGTATATATTCCCATGAATGGGTTTCCTTCGCAAAGAAACTGGAATCTGCCGGTGCCGATGCGCTGGAGCTGAACATGTTCTTCCTGCCCTCTGACCTTACACGCAGCAGTGAGGAAACGGAACAGACTTATTTTAACATTATCGAAAAAGTAGAGAGCGAAGTCTCCATTCCAATTGCGCTGAAGATCAGCTATTACTTCTCCAATTTAGGCCAGATGATACAGAAGCTGGCAGATACAGGGATTTCCGGATTGGTGCTGTTCAATCGATTCTGGAGTCCTGATTTCGACATAGATAAGCTTGAGGTAACACAAACGAACGTCCTCAGTACACCGGCAGAGCTTGCCATTTCTCTACGATGGATAGCCATCATGGCGGAAAGGGTAAATTGTGATCTGGCAGCCTCCACCGGAGTTCATGATGGGAAAGCTGTGATAAAACAGATACTGGCTGGCGCCAGAGCCGTTCAGGTTGTCTCCGCCCTTTACAGAAAAGGAATCGGCCATATTCAAAAGATGCTTAACGAATTAGAGGATTGGATGTCAGCCAATGAATACGACAATTTGGATCAATTCAGGGGGAAAATGGGCCAGTCGAAAAGCAGTAATCCCGCCATCTACGAGAGGGTGCAATTCATGAAATACTTCGGTGGTAGAAGGTAGAGCTTATACCATTGGATAGAACTGGTTTCTCAGAGATCCCCTCGGGTAATGAATACTGCAAGCCATTGATTTGCTTTTATCCGGGCACATCAGAGACAGAGAACCTTGTTGCCAAGATCATTGATAACACGGGTCCCCTGCAAAGGACCGCCGTTTTACGAACCCGTATCCCTTCCCTTTACCTCAACAGTCAATTCATCCCAACCTTCTCCGCAGGGTGTCCCTGAGCTGTCACGGACCTGCAGACGGACCACGTACTTTCCGGGTTTCCTGTAGGCATGGGAGACTCTTGCTCCGGTTCCGCTGGTGCCATCGCCGAAATCCCATAGGTAGGTCAGGGGATCTCCATCCGGATCAGAAGATTTGGTCCCGTCAAAGAAAACGGCGTCGTGAGCACCTCCGAAAAAAGCCTCCTGATCCGGTCCTGCTTCTGCGATAGGCGGAGAATTGACGATAACAGTAGAGACATCTTCTACAATGCCACAGGGAGTCCCTGAATTGTCCGTTACACTCAGGTTTACTCCATAGCGGCCCGATTTTTCGTATACATGCTCAACCTGCCTGCCTTCCGCCTTCGTGCCATCGCCGAAATCCCAGCTATATCGGATAATCTCACCATCCCGATCAACAGAACCTGAACCGTCAAAGGCTATCACCTCACCAGGACACACAACCTGTTCCGGCCCCGCATCCGCAGTCGGCGGGTAATTTATCCACAGGTTTTTCGCTGTCGTACTTCTGCTATTGGTCACCGAGCTCCCATCGTTCACCGTTAAAGTTACATTATACCGTCCGGTAGCGCTGTAAACATGAGAAACTCGTGGACCATCCGCCATCTTACCATCACCGAAACTCCAGCGATAGCTTATTATGTCTCCATCCAGATCCATTGAATTCTGACCACTGAAGGAGATTTCCTGGCCTACGCATGCCCAGTCCTCAGCCTCGATCACAGGGACTGGCGTTTCATTAACCTTCACCAGAAGGGTATCGGCCCCCCAGTTGTTCTTCAGATCCGTATTATCCGTTACTCTGAGGGTTACCGTAAATTGCCCGCTCGTCTTGTACTCATGCGGGACCTCTACTCCCGAGGCAGTTTCCCCATCGCCAAAATCCCATTCATAAGAGGAGATAGAGCCATCCGAATCCCTTGAGCCAGAAGCGTTAAACACAGTCATCTGATTTATGCCTACAAGCTTATCTTTGCCCGCATCCGCCACCGGTGACTCATTAATTATGATAAAATCCTGGATCGAATTGACATCGCAACCCGTCTTTGAATCTATCTTAACGGTCAATTTAACGAAGTATTTGCCGGATTTGTCGTAGGTGTGCGTTGTCCTCTCCATGTCACCGGAAGTTCCGTCTCCAAAATCCCATCCCCAGGAAACGATTTCGGCTCCTTCGCTTGAAGATTCCGAGGCATCAAATTCGACAGGTGTATTCACCGGAACCAATCTGTCGTACGCAAATTTTGCAACTGGCGCATCTACCACTGTAACGTTCATTTCATCCCTATCCATATTATCACAGTCGCCCACTAAGTCACCTGTAATCGTGAGTAAGACGCTGTAGGTTCCGGATTGAGCGTAGACGTGGGTTGGTGTTGCCCCACCCCCCAGTGAGCCATCTCCGAAGTCCCAGGAAAAACTGTTCACTACCCCATCAAAATCCCGTGATTTTGAGCCATCAAACTGGACTATGGCGTTGGCGCAGACTGTCTGATCCGGTCCGGCATCAGCCACCGGGGACTCGGCAACGAGGACGACGATCTGATCAACATCGGAATTGCACGGCAGGTTGGAATCGTCTTTGACGGTAAGGGTAACCTGGTAAACACCTCCATTCTTATAGACCTTGGTTGGATTCAGTCCTTCCGCGGTCGTTCCATCGCCAAAGTCCCAGTAATACTTTAGCAATCCACCTTCGGGATCAACGGAACCCCCACCGTCAAAAAGGCCCACGTCTCCGGCGCAAATAGTCCTGTCCTCACCGGCATCAGCAACCGGGGGGCGGTTAATCGTAACAGTGATGGATGCCGAATTCTTGGCATTGGCCAGTCCGGTACCATCGTCGACCGTTAGAACGACGGGGTAAGTGCCACTTTTTTCGTAGGTATGAATAACTGTTGTTCCCGTACCTGGGGGCGTTCCATCACCAAAGTCCCAGATATAGGCAAGGGGATTTCCATCCGCATCGGCGGAGGTGGAACCATCAAAAAGGACGGTGGCATCGCAGGTAATCATGTCATTTCCGGGGTTGGCCTCAGGGGTATGGTTGATGTAAATCGACATTTTGTCCTGAGTCCGGGCATTGATAGCGCCGCTGTTATCGCCAACCGTCAGGGTGGCTGAATAGATGCCGGGGCTGGAAAATTCACGTTCCGTTTTGGCCGATTCAGCCATCCCTATACCATCTTCGAAGCTCCATTGATTGAAAACAATCTTTCCATCCCGATCGTAAGAAGCTCCCCCGTCGAAAGTAATCATCTGTCCGGGGGCAGCAATAACATCCCTCCCTGCATTGGCAACTGGAGGAGCGTTGATAGTTACAATTGCCTCATCATGGCCTATAGCTTTGGAATGCCCCGTATTATCGCGGACGGTGAGTCGAGCTGTGTAAATACCGGGTTTCTTATAAGTATGGGAAGCCCTTTGTCCCGAAGCAGTTTCACCATCGCCGAAATCCCAGACATAGTCTGCTATTTGACCGTCAGGGTCCAGTGATTTGGAGCCATCGAAAGTCAAGCTCTGCCCGGGAGCACCGGTTTGATCCATTCCGGCATCGGCAATCGGTGCTTCGTTTATGACGATTGTCAATTCGTCGGAGGTCTGGTGGGTAGAGGTCTCGGAATCATCCGTTACTGTGAGTTTCACCTTATAAGTCCCGGGATTCTGGTAGACATGTGAAGGTGAGGGATAAGAGCTCCGGCTTCCGTCCCCGAAATCCCAGAGATAGCTTATAATTTCGCCATCTTCGTCGCTTGAATTAGTCCCATCCAATTGAACTTCACTTGATGTTATGACCAGATCCTTGCCTGCTACCGCAACAGGTGGGTAGTTGACGATGACCGTCAATGAATCTTCACCTTTATCAGATTTGGAAGTTGAGTTGTCCTGAGCTGTCAGAGTGACTCTGTATTTTCCGGGGCGTTCGTAGGCATGTGAAACCTTTTCTCCCCTGGCTTCGGCACCGTCGCCGAGCTGCCAGAAGTAATCTATGATTTCTCCATCACGGTCAACGGAACCGGAACCATCGAAGCGAACGACCTCTCCGACAGCTACCCTTCGGTCGTCTCCTGCCTCTGCAATCGGCCGGTCATTTACTACTACGGTGAGTCGGTCAGAAGCGGTATTGTTGTCGACCTCGGCATTGTCTCTGACGGTCAATGCAACCTGATATCTCCCGGGTTTATCGTAGGAATGGGCGACGATTTTCCCTGTTTCCTGCACACCGTCCCCGAAATCCCAGATATAGCTGACGATTTCCCCGTCGCTGTCGTAGTTGTGGCTACCGTCAAAGGTAACAGATTCTCCAGGTGAACTGATGCGATCTTCACCTATTTCAACTACAGGTGGCGCATTGATCCAGACCTTTAACTGGTCCGTATCGAAGTTGCAGGGACTATCTGAATTGTCTTGGATCCGGAGGGAAGCAGTATAGAACCCCGATTTCTGAAAAGCGTGAGATAAGGTAACCCCGTCCCCTTTCGAACCGTCACCGAAATCCCAGAGATACCGACTGATTTCCCCATCG
>CAZTBA010000366.1:0-6230 GCA_964611725.1 uncultured bacterium | reverse complement strand
CTAACAAAGGATTTCTCCTCTGCTATGTCAAATTGTTTTTGACCACCTACTTAGATAGATCCTCTAAAAGTTGCTTAAGGCAAAAAGGTCACGAAAAACACTTGCTATCATTTCGTTAACATTCATATGTGAACGAAGCGCTATTCGGTATTGTGGATCCCAATATTCGACTTGCTTTCGCCTAAGATATTCTATTTATTCTACAAGGACAGAGGAAAATCTGCTTTGCTGTAATATGAAACAGCATTCAGGCAGCATAATCTATTTCAGGTACGGAGAGTGATGGCTGGCAAGGTGATACTCTGGGATTTCGACGGTACGCTTGCCTATCGCGAAGGCATGTGGACAGGGACACTGATCGAGATTCTGCAAGCCGAGGAGCCCGGCTTACGGGTGCGACGAGACGACTTGCGTCCGCATCTGCAGTCTGGTTTCCCATGGCACAACCCCGAAGTCTCACACACTGACATCCGGGACGCCACGACCTGGTGGCAGAGGCTCATGCCAGTGTTCGAACGTGCCTTCATGTCCCTTGGTCTGAACGCCGGGCGTGCCGCCGAGTTGGCAGCTCGTGTTCCGACCCAATTCTGCAAATCAGACAAATGGAAACTGTTCGATGACACACTGTCTGCACTAACCAACCTTGCCGGGCAGGGCTGGTCACATGCTATCCTTTCCAATCATGTTCCGGAACTTCCGTCGATCGTGGACGCCATGGGGATTGCTTCCCGTTTCGTCAACATCCAGACGTCCGCTGCCACTGGTTTCGAGAAGCCGCATCCGGAGGCCTTCAGGATCGCCCTTCGTGCGGTCCCTCACGCTTCGCATGTCTGGATGGTGGGCGACAACCCATCTGCGGACATTCGGGGTGCCGAACGATGCGGCATCCCGGCCATTCTCGTGCGGAAGTCCGATGCAACGATCCGCCACCAGTGTGGAGATCTGACAAAGGTACAGCACGTGATTGAGAGCAGCCAGGACGATGGGCACAGGAAAGTCATGGACAGCGAGAAGAAGTAGCCGGACATTCTGAAAGGGAACCTCAGATGGGTTTACAGGAGGAGATGAGCGGGCAAAACCGGGAGGCATGGGATTACCACGCCTACGAGTATTGGTGTCGCAACCACGGTCCGCCGTCCGAGGTAGCAAAAAGAATGAGGGAGAATCCAGCCTCCTGGATCCGAGGACACACCGAGTATCTGGGCAATGTGACAGGTAAGAAGATCGTCAACTTGCTCGGCGCCTGTGGACAATGGGTGAGATCGTGACAGGTCTTGCACAGGGTGGATTGAGGATATTTCAGCTCATTGAGAATCCGAGAGAGGAGTGCCCCACAATCCCGGGTGATTTCATCCTGCTTGCCAGCAAGTCGTGAGACCATCACAGCGAGTAGGTGGCAGCATGATAAAAGGGAACGTTAAGAGATATGCCAACAATAATGTTGATTCTGGGCTGGAGGCTGTTTTTCTATGCGAATGAAGGCAATGAACCGATTCACGTTCACTGTCAAAAAGGGGATAAGGAATGCAAATACTGGCTTGATCGAGAGAACTTTGATCTCGAAGAAGCTTACGCCTACCAGGTGTCTCCACGCGATAGGAGAGAAATAAAGAAAATAATCTTTGAGCATTTTGAATATATTGAACAACAATGGGATGAGTTTCAGCGGAGGCATCAAAAATGAAGAAACACCATGAAGTAATGGATCTTCGCTTTGAAGGTGATTTCATGATTCTAAGCATCGATGGTCAGGAGAGAAAGTTCAAAGTGAGTGAGATATCTATCCTACTCCAGAATGCTTCTGAAAAGCAAAAGAACACTTTTGAAATCTCTCCTTCAGGCTACGGCATTCATTGGCCATTACTGGACGAAGATATCTCCATCGATGGTTTGCTCGGAATTGTTCATGCACCCAAAACGAAGGTGAAAAGCGTCTGACATTCTGCTCCACTTGACGCTGCTAGTGGGGACGGAAAGTGCTATACATAAGATCTGTGCGTTATTTGGAATTCTCGGAGAATATGCTCGCAATTTGACGAAACAAGTTGAAGGAATGTGGATTATCTTACAGGACGAATCTCTTCTGCATGAACATGGCCGATTTCGAATCGCCATGTAAGGAGTATGGGGTTTGTCTACATCCCTGGCTGTACTTCATTCCCCCTCGCAAGTAAATCGGATTAACGAAAAGGATTATTTCCGTTACTTCCAAGATAACTCATAAGCCGATGAATATCAAAAACTAAAGCCCAATTCCCACAAAGCCTCCATGTGGTTAGTGACGAAAACTCCGGAGAGATAGGCCGTTTCGGGTATCTGGCAGATTGATGCAAAAATACAAGCTAAGCTGTTGATTTGCCGTTTTTGTCCACGTCAGGACACAGGTGCGGAACAGTCTCCACATATAGTCCGAATATCCGAGATGCTTTTTAGTTTTGTGTTCACAAGATCAAGGATACTCTTAGCTTCGATCTTTACTCCTTCCCCTAATCCCAATTTCCCTATAATCCGTATGTCCTTATCTCTAACCCGCTGAGAGGAATCCGACCTATTGTGGCGCTCCATTTCCCTATTATGGGGACGATAAGAACAGGTATCATCACATCCAATGGTTACCTCTACTTCCTGGTTGGGATGTGAACTCATTTCCTCGATAATCGCCCGCATGTTGGCCACAAAACTCTCATTCATATCCGTATCCCTGGAAACCCTGTATACACAAAAAGTGATGTGGCCTGATCCTAATAATGTTTGGCATATTTCCCGTTCTGTTCCGGCTAATCTACCAAGCCTGATCTTCGCGAAAACACCCAAACCGAATTGGCCACCAGCATCAATTCGGATGCTGTCCGGTATCCGAAGCGCTCGGTTTGCATCAGGACAGAAGGTCAAATGTAAACAACTGAGCCTCGGTGAGCTCGAAACGGATGCGAACCTCAGCCAGTGGGACATCGCTGATAGTGCGACCACGCCACGTGACGGACTGTGCGAAGCCCGATCTCGTTACATGGTCACAGTCGCCGATGGCAAACCCTTCGATTTCATGGTTGTCGTCATCCCGCAGTTCCGCGCGTAGCCTACCTTGGTTACCAGTGACAACCACGTTCACGATGAGACCTGCGTTCGGCAGAACCTTAAGCGGCCGTGTCAGCAAGTAGCCCACTCCACCATTGCATGGCCGCAGTCCAACCAATCGATCCCGGTGGACTGTAGCGAGACCGATGCCGCAAGGGTTGTCCGCGCTATCGTGGTTAAGTGCGAATCCGCCGTAGTAGAACCACATCTCGTCCTTGACGACGACAGGGCTCTCCGCGGCAAACACCATTCCATGGTCCCACTCACCGACAACTCCCCGCTCGAGGAACACCGGATGAGTAGCGACTCGATCCCAATGTTCGCCATCCCCACTCCAAGCCAGTTCGGCATGCATGAATCCTGTCGCACGATCATAAACCTGCAGCAGACCAAAGAACAGATCGCCGCGCCGGAACACTGTCATGCCGTAGAATTCCGGTTTCTCAGTTTCGGTGGGCACGAGGATCGTGCGCTCGTGTGTCCAGGTATGTAAGTCAAGGCTTTCCTGCACCGAAACCCGTCGCTTGTGGTCGCCCGCATACGCCCGGGGCCTGCAGAATAACAGCCAGCGGTCGCGTACCTCGTCGTAGACGAAATTGTTATGGGTATCGCTGTGGTACTTGATCGCCGATTCATCCTGGAGAAAAGTAAAGGATTTGCCATCGTCTGATTGAGAGACGAATACACCACCCTTCTGGTTGTGAATAGCCAGGAATCTACCAGGATATCTGTCAGGTCGAGGATTGAGGCACACATCGATGTTCTGGGTCTTATCCGTGCCCAGACGGATAATGTTGTTACGTGGATCGGGCTCAGGTTCGAATACGCCGAGCGCCGGCTTGCTCCAGTTTATGCCGTCGTCGCACTCGGCGTAGCATACGTTATAGGAGAATGGCAGCTTGTTGTAGTAGTTGTGGCTGCTCCATACACTGTACCACATCTTGAACAGGCCATCCTTGGGATCAAAAAGTACTGAGCCACCCATGTGCGGTCCACTACCTTCCCAAGCGTACTCTTTCACAAGGAGCGGATTGCGCAGATCCTTGTGCAGCGGTACTACGAAGCGCTCCAAGAGCCAACGATCTTCGCTCACACGGTCATCGCATACGAAATAGGGACCTTTTGCCGCGGCTACATGGTAAATAGACATACTGCTCGGCATAGACGATGTCCATTTCATTTAAGACACCTCCTGTTCTTCACCAAACTCGATTTCAATACTTCCTGATCCCTTCCTAACCGGGTCGTATAATATGTTTTATGTAAAACAGCAATGGAAGTTCAAGAATCCCCTCAGACACCCATAGAGCCATTCTGAGCCACGTTCTTCCTCAAAACGGGTCAAAAGTCCGTGTCGGATATCCGGGTTATGGACCCACAAGCCCTATTTTGCCTGAACTCCGCCGCCTGTCCCACAGCTTGCTTATGCCATTCATGAGTCTTTGCCTTATCTTTTGCCCTTGGGAAGGGTCCCCAGTCGCTGCGCTTGAAGAACTCTTCAATCAGGCCACCAGGTCAGGGATTCGCTGAGAGTGCCAGGGCCAGACTCCCCAGAATATATGACCCCGGAGATCTCCGCGCTCACCCCGGGAGATACCAGCCCACAAGAGGGGCCGGAGGTTCCAGGCCGGGGATCGGTGGAGTTTATCAGAACCTCCTCAAATTATTTCAAGAGCAAAGCTTTCTTCGCCGATATAAATCCACCAACTTGCATCTGGTAAAAATAGGTTCCGCTGGCCAAAGCTTCGCCATTATTTCCTTTTCCGTCCCACTGCATAGAATACTCACCAGGTTCTTGGCTTTTATCCAGCAATGTCCGAACTTCTTGACCTATCGAGTTGAATATCTTTATCGTGACCTTCCCAGGAGAACTTACCTGGTAGCTAATATTGGTTACAGGATTAAAAGGGTTAGGGTGATTTTGTCCTAACTTGAAGTTCGAAGGTTTTGAGGCTCCTTCTTTGCCACCTATATTTGTTAGAACGCCTGTCGAATAGAAAAAGAATTTTCCTATGTCCCAACCTTTAAATATCAATTCCAATTCGCCATCCCCGTCTACATCTTTACAATCCTGGTATACATAACCCTCTCCCAGGTCCAAGATGTTAGCTCCGGTGACTAAATCGACTATTCTACTGAAAGGTGACGAATCCGATGAAGTGGCGTGTTCTCTTTCTACAACTAAAACTTCCTTTGCCTCATCTCCATTCAAATCTACTAATGGCAGAAAGCCCGCCGGTCCATCCTCGATGAATTTACCACTCTCAGCATTTAACGTCCATTTTATAGCACGAGTTGAGTAATCCATGAATTCAATCTTGGTAACGCCCACATCCCCTGTTGGTAGGTATGCTCTCTGCTCTATAGCCATTTCAATAATCCCGTCTTCGTCAATATCATAAAAATCCCTAAAAGTATAATATACCTTGCCCGACTCGCTTGGGTATTCCCATTCCGATTCTAAGCTAATTTGGCCAAGTGCGTCTCCGGAAACCATGAATAAGGCGACGCTTACGAATAGAAGCAGTTTCTGTGACATTTGTCTCTCCCTTTCCTCTCATCACAAATATGAAGATCCACAACACTATAAGGCATTGCTAATCCATAATCTTATGTCATCCCCCCTTTCTTCAATGTCGTATAAGGATCTTTCCGTAAACTAAAGAGAGAAGTCTCTTAAATCTTCAAAAAACCGCTAAACTCTAACGCAAACCCATTCTGCCTCAACTACTGCGTCATCATTCACATAGGCGATTCCGGACTGCCTTACTATCTTCTCCCCTAAGTGAAGGTTACGTATGATCATTTTAACCTGGTCACCAATGCTTACAACCTTGAGAAACCTGACTTTCTTGATGGCTCTAAGTCAGTTTACATAAAAAAACTCTATAACCCCTGTATAGTTACAAAAATCTTATCCGACACCAGGTCTTTCAGCTTCTGATGACAAAGTGCCGACTGCGGAAAGTTGCTCGTGATGGAACACTCTCCATTTTGACACTACATTCCTCTGCTTTTTCTGATCTCGTTGTTTGAGCGATCGATATCGGGAAGACGTTCGTCCGGATCGAGCACAATGCCGATCCAGTTCAGCTCGGGAAAGACAACTATCTCAGACCCATTCTTGCCACTCGTTCTCCTTCTAACGTGTGCAC
>CAZTBA010000365.1:0-6236 GCA_964611725.1 uncultured bacterium | reverse complement strand
ACTATACCCCTGCCCCAGCTAATTTCAGCCATGATGCCAAAGCCGAGCGAGAATATTCTAAGTATATCGAAGTCACTGCCAAACAGGTGCTTGAGATTTGTGGCCCTTTTGGTGAATAGGGAACAGGTCACGGATAACTTGTGGATATATGTCCCGGAAAAGGATATTTGCTTCTTTCGGATCCTAGAGATGGGTAACTGGAGCAGAAACATGGTTCCTGAGGGCAAGACGGTTTTGGTCTGCGAAATAGCATGCAACCGAGGGGATTACTGGTGGAATCTGGACGATGAGAGTCTCGTCAAAAGATGTACGGATGATCTGGAACGGCTCGGACTGCTAACTGAAGATGAAGTGTTAGAGTATAAGATTGAGGCGCTCGAATATGGTTATCCACTGTATGAAATCGATTATAAGGAGAAGCTCGGGCTTCTGTATGATTACGTCCTGACCATACCTAACCTTGTGGTCCATGGGAGGCAAGGTCTGTATAGATATGATACGATGGACCATGTGATGAAAACCGGTATGATCGCCTCGGATGTAGTGTCGGGTGATGTACCCAGGGAAGAATTGGTGCAGCTCTCCGATGTTACCGAACAGTTCTAATCCCAAAGACAGCGGTTTCTATTCCCCGATCGAAGACACCATGCCGGCCTGTATTTATAGCGACTAAATGTTATACGTTTCCATGAGAGACATAAGATGAGAAAGAAGATCCTTTTCATAACCGTCGCTGAGATGTTTACCGAAAGCTTGGGGGGCTCTGTCATAAGGGCCACGGATATCGCCAATTTTCTGTCAAGGGATAATGATATATATATAGTTAATATGTCGGATAAAGATGTTTCGAAAAACAATTATACCCGCAAGGAAACGTCAAATCATATATCAATTGGGTATTCTGACACGGGTTACTTCGCGTTTAGCAATCAGATGTATAGAACGGCCGAAAGACTGCTTAAACAACAAAAATTCGATGTCATCTGTGCGTATTTTGGTCAGACCGGAATATACGGGATGCTATTGTCCAGGAAATTTGGCATCCCCGTAGTGTATTTTGAGGATAATGTAGAGTATCAGAGGTACCTTGATTTTGCGAAGACTGACCCACGGAGGTATCCCCTCGTACCATATATCTACATGATTGAGAGAATGACCTGCTCATCAGCCGATCTGATCGTGGCTATTTCGGAAGATGACGCGGATGTTTTCAGAAAATGGGCAAGAAATGGTCGTCTGATCGTTATACCGAACGGATTCGATTCTGAGACGTGTCATCCGTTCTACGAAGTCCGTCCGAACGATCGGCCTACCGTTCTATTTTTTGGCTATTACAGACACGCAGCCAATCTGGATGCCGTTTACCTCGTACGGGATAGGATGGTCGAGGAAGTGGCCGAGGAGATACCTGATGTGGTTTTCCAGTTCGTTGGCTCCTATCCTCCGACGGACGTAGTTCATCCGAATATAGAGTTTACAGGTTATGTCGAAGATCTGGTAGCCTATATCCGTCAGGCTGATTTGGTAATCGTTCCCATTGTCAGAGGTGGGGGAATGAAAACCAAGGTGGTATATTCACTGGGTTTCGGGAAGACCATACTCTCGACACCTGAGGGTGCTATGGGTATCAGAAAGAAATACAAAAATTTGCACATTGTAGATATACAGGATTTCCCTGAAAAGATATACCACCTCTTGAAAAGTGCACCGCAGGTTGACACCTCCGATGCTGAAATGATCCGCCAGGATTTCTCCATCCAGTCTACCCTTCCAAGATTGGAATCAGCCATAGATAGAGTTATAATAGGGGGAAGGAACGGAGGGGCATATAAGGAAATCAGTGAAGGTATGCATAATGAATAATGAAATATCAGATAGGCAGTTCCCCAAGGTTCTGATTATCATCTTAAACTGGAATAACGCACCAGATACGATTAACTGTCTGGATAGTTTAAGAAATATCGACTATCCAAATTACGAGATTGTTCTCATCGATAACGGGTCAGTTGACGGTTCGGTGGAGAAGATCCGCGGGCTTTTCCCAGAAATCAAAATCGTTGAGAATGAGGAAAACCTGGGCGTTGCAGGTGGACGCAATGTAGGAATCGACCTGGCCCTGGAGCAGATTAACGATGATGGAACTGAAACACCTGAATATGTTCTGTTCCTAGATAATGATACAAAGGTGGATAGAGGATTTCTTACAGAGATGGTAAAAGTTGCGAAATCTGACCCTCGCATCGGTGTCTTAAATCCCAAAATCTATTACTCAGGGCAACCCACCCGTATCTGGGCTGTTGGAGGAAGATTGAACTTCTCCCGATGTGACGTTACATTGCGCGGAATCGATGAGTACGATGAAGGGCAATATGATGAGATCTGCGACATCGACTGGGCATTGGGTTGTGGGTTTTTAATCACGAAAGACGTCTTGGGAGCGATTGGCGGATTTGATCCTATATTTGGTGTTTACTGTGATGAAGAGATAGACTGGTGTATCAGAGCAAAGAAAGCAGGCTACCGGATAGTGTATGTACCAAGGTCTCAAATATGGCATCTATATTCCAAGACGATGCCCGGATCCAACTATTATTGTCAGAAAGTAAGAAATCACCTGATCTTGATGCGGAGATATGCCAGCCTCGCCCAATGGCTAAGCTTTATGTTTCTCTCCTCGTTTATAATTATCAGGGCTGTCATACGCCAGATGAGACATGGTAATATTAAAAACATTGTATACATGTTTCGAGGTTTGGGATCCAGCCTATTGTTGAAACCTGCCAACCTGGAACACTCTTCCCCGAAGGCCAAGCAGGTATAGATTCAGGTAGTCTTTCCGCAGAATTATTCTCCTGGATATAATACAACTTTGACTCGGTCAGGTTAATGAAAGATAAATTATTACTTTACCTTTCTAAACTTCGTGATTCTAAGAATATAGCTATTTCACCGACTTTAGCGTGGATCGCTGAGGAGAAGGGTTATCTCTTTGACAACTATTATGATAGCTATCATCTGGGGATCCATTTTCCCGGAGGGGATTGGAGGAACCTGGAATCAGGTCAGCTAACAGGAGGAACAGTCTCCGGAGATCGTCACTTCGGGGAATTCTACTTCCTTCTTCTGAACTTTGACGTTCAGGTCGTTTCCAACGGTCATACCATGTTTCTACCTACTGTGGAGCATTTAAATGTACCCGTGGTAGTTATTTCAAATGAAGTAGATGTTTTCTATCAGAAAATTCTTAGTCATCTCGGAATCCCTTTTCCATCTACTGTAGTTATGGTGGGTTTCGACCCCGAGGGGAAGCTTAAAGGGGTCGGGACTTACCTTTATCCGGAAATATATTATCGAAAAGCGATAGGAGTTCCCGAGTCCATCACAGAGGATCAGTTGGATAATCTTTGTGGTGGGAAAGCCAAAATATTGTGCTGCTTCGTTGACGATGGGAAGGTGAAACGCCTTAAAAGTAGAGGATACGACGTTGATGTCATCGAATCTTTTAGGGAAGGTGATAGCTATTCAAGTATTACTGAACGTGTAGCAAAACGTTGGGGCGGCAAGGTGAGAGGATGGATATTAGGGGACCCTACACTAATCCTTCATTGGCTACCGAAGGCCTGTGAAGAGCATCTTATAGCTATCTATGGTATTCCCCAGGAAGATATCCTCTCACGGCTAAGTGATCTGATTTCTTCACAGGGAGAAGTTGTTTATGGCCGTCAATATAGTGACCGTGACTTCTTTGAACTATCGAAGTTGAACCGCTGCTTTCAGGTTATTGATCCCTGTCGCCAGCCGTTCCAATCCACAAAACACATTGGTTATTCCTGGAACCATGTAGATGAAGGTTTTTATAAACCTGAATATAGCGATGAAGAGCTGGAGCATTTCGCCTGTGAAGGCAAAATTCTGATTTCTCTAATGTTCTGGACAGGCATGATACGTGAGCTTGAAAACCTTTACGAACTTGTCGACTTAATAGCTGTAAGCAGGTTGAAATGCGGTCTGGTCCTAACGGCTCAGAGTTTCGATTACATGATGCACCCCCCTTTAGAGTTGATTACTATTTCTCTGGATCAAGGCGGGGTTTATCCTCTGGTTGAACCAGTGCTGGGGAGTTGTGGGCTGGGAGTGGGAATAGAGTCATGTATGGAAAGCGACAGTCTGTGTGAATATTTAGAGGGTGGATTGAGAAGCATCCTGGGGAGAGTGAAAGACCAGGGCTATGTGCCTAAGGGGTGGTGGACGACAATGGATGCAAGTTTGGAAAAGCTTCCTTGGTGGAAGAGGCCAAAGCCAGTTCGCCTGCTAAAATATCCCCCTCATTTGCAGATTAGATATAGGAAAAGATCGCTTGAGGAGGATCGCTCCGCAGACGGTAACATTTCTTCTCATGCTCAGGTGAAAGATTACAAAGAGATCATAAAAAGCTGGCTCAAAGGCTTGGGTCTGGAAAAGTTCTTTTCCTGTTATCGCCCCTATGAATTCTATCAGGCTGGAGCACTGAGTAAAGATATTGTTGAAGTAGCCAAATCTGTGGGACTTAGTTATATGTTCACCAAAGCGGGATTTAACTTGGGATCTAAAGTGGAATACATGGACGATAGTTTTATCGCCCTAAATTACACAGCAGGCCAGTGGGATGGATGGACTCCTTTTGAGACTATCAACGATGTTAGTGACTTAAAGAGATCTGAAAGGAATTTGCTGAGGAAGGGTAAACCAGGATGGTTGGTAGGCACCATAGACTCATGTTTGTGGACCTTTAGTGGTGAAGCGTGGCAGAAAGGGCGTAGTATATATGATATCGCGACCTTCTGTGCAGAAGGTGGTACATCGAAGAAGCTCATTAACGTCAAGCCACACACCATCGCTAGATATGCGAGGATAATAAATAAGATTGGCTAAAAAGCGCTGAAAGATCCTGATACCATGAACATCTGTTTCTTTTCCCGAGAATATCCTCCTGAGACCCACTTTGGCGGGATTGGCACGTACACCAGCAATATGGCCGCAGCTTTAGTCCGACTGGGGCATCAGGTACATGTCATTACGTCAACCAAGAACGGAGCTAAGGTCTATCAAGAGAAAGGTGTTTGGATACATAGAATAAATCACAGGAAAATCCTGCCGAAGGAATTATGGCGTTTCAGATATTCCTATGCAGTTGCTGAAAAGATATCCCAGATAGATTGTCCGTTCGATATAGTTCAATCCAGCGAGTTTGCCAGCGAAGCCTTTTGTTTTTCCACGAGAAATAAGGTACCTTTAGTTACCAGGTTAGCTACTCCTTTCTTCATGGCTAATCAATTGGAGAGGAGAGGCTTTCTAACTCAACGCCCCATCATTAACTGGATGGAGAAGGCGCAGACGCTCCGCAGTGATGGGATTTTCAGCTCTACGAGGGCTTTGGCCGAAGTAGTTGCCAGGAGATGGGATATAGACCCTTCGAGGATTGATGTCATACCGAATAGCATAGATATTTCACGTGTGATAGATCTTGGAGAAAATGGTCCCGTTCCTTCGGTGCTAAGGGGACAGGATTTGCTGGTCTATTTTGGACGACTTGAGGAGAGGAAAGGTGTTCACATCATCGCACAGGCCCTTCCGTCCGTGTTTGAGCAATTTCCGGATATAAAGATAGTTTTTGTAGGGAAGGATATCGGTTTCCGGGGACAGGCGATGCGAGAATATATAGTGCAAAATGCAAGCAGGTTTCGTAAGAACGTGATCTTCTTCGATAACCTTCCCCAAGAAGAGCTTTTCCCTATAGTCAAATTAGCGAAGATAGTTCTCCTCCCGTCGCTGTGGGAAGCATTTGGCTTCGTCTGTGTAGAGGCGATGGCTCTTGGACGACCTGTTATAGCCACATCGGGCTCCGGGTTCAGCGAGATTATCGAAGATGGTGTTTCAGGATATCTGGTGAAGCCGGATGATGCAGAAGTGTTGGCCCGGAAGATCACAAACTGTCTCAGGGCGGAAGAGGATCTGGGGAGGATTTCGCGGGGCGCCGAGAGGCGGGCCTGGGATTTTGAGGTATCCAAAGTTGCCCTGAAGCTCCTGAGCTATTACAGGTGTATAATAGACCGTAAGTACCATAGAGCAGAGACAGCTTGCCTTGATAGTGTTAACCTGCCAGGATAAGGAAATTGAATAACTGTTCAGAAGTTGTGGTGACTACTAACCAATGGTGCTAGTTCATAGGCTGAATTGAGCTATGGATAAATGAACGA
>CAZTBA010000364.1:0-6246 GCA_964611725.1 uncultured bacterium | reverse complement strand
AGCTTATACCACCCTCCTGCACTTCAAGCACTTCCATCCGGTCAGGATCGTCCGTGCCGAGTCCCATTTCGGCTGCGTAACCGAGGAAGGCGGTATCGAGCACAGGCGGGGAAATCCCGCGGTCTTGCCGCTCCTTTTCTATTATCAGCTTCGCCTGGTAGTCAACGGCAACGGGGTCGACTCCCACGATAAGGCCATTGTAGACGAACTGCGGCGGATCACCCTGACTCCTGTAATAGATGCCGAAAAGCCCATCTCCGACGATAAGCCTCGTCTTGCCTGCTATTTGTGGCGAGCTGTAGAGCTTCGGTATCGAGGTCCTCAAAGTGTTATGCAGAAGGGACGGTTTGTCGATCGAACCGAGGTGGAGCTTCATGGCGAAGGTAACACCGCAGGCGGGGCGGGAGTGATATTTGAGGACGGGCACAGCGATCAGGTGGTCGCAGTGTTCCGTCAGTATCCTGCTCAGACATATCTCCTTGCCATCTATCGAAAACGGGTTCAAGCCATCGTAGCCGTAGCCCGAATTCTCCGTGAGGACATATTTCACGCCCGGGCCATCCTTGTTGAGCGTGTATCCGGAGCTGTTGAAACGGCCGGTGTTGCTATTTTCCCAGACGATTATATCCTCATCGGGAACCCCCATCTCCCTGAGCATATCAATTATGGCATCCACAACCTCCGGGTGCGTCGGGAGGTCCGAGTTCACCGTGGAGATCTTTATCCCGATCTTATGGCCGGTAGTGTAAGTGGGGAATATGGAACTGCACCCGCATCTGCCGGTGAGGGCATCTATAGCCCTGTTAAACATGTTCCTGACGACATTGGGATCTATATTCGGACCATCTGTCGCCCTGTCGTCCCTCGATATGACCACACGGCTTTCTGCGAGCCCCTTTCCCCAGGAAACACCATCTTTGAGCACGAAGGGGCCAAGCGGTGAAAGCGCCATTCCTTTGGCTATGAATTTTATGAAAGACCGGCGAGATAGCATTGTAGATAGTAGATTCAAGGTGAAGTCGCTACAGACAACAAATCATCGGACGCATGTCATCCCTCCCGAAGCCATATAATTCCTTCAGCTTCATACTGGGACCAATTGAAAAGATAAGAGAAAAGGAAAAAACTGTCAATAAGAACGAAGTAGACTGAAGTTTAGACATACACGTTATGGAATGGGTAAAAGCTTCGGGAAAGACATTGACAGAGCAGTGCTCCCTTTCCGATCACATCATGCGCCCGATCAAGAAATTTCGCGTGCGAACCCACTTTCGGCATTTATCGATTTCAATATTTCACTTGCTTTTGCCTAAGACATTGTATTTATTGCGCAAGGAAATCGCAGCGCTAACCCTTCACTTCACCTGATCGGTTATCGCTATGCTCCGTTAGGGATAAAACACAAACCACGTGATGTTTTCACTGAACGCGATAGTTTGGAGGAAGTTGTGAACGACAGAATACTGGTTAACCATGTAGGATTCTTGCCGCAGAGTGCAAAGCACGTCGTCCTCACCAACCCGCCGGAGACGGAGTTCACCGTCAGCGAGGGACTGTCTCGCGCTAAGGTTGTGGTGTACCGGGGTCAACTCAGGCGAGTCAACGCGGAGCTGGGCGATGCCTGGGTAGGCGACTTCAGTTCCGTGCAGAAAGAGGGACCGTATCTGATTCGCTGCGGCAGTCTGGTGTCGCGGCCGGTGCTGGTTTACAGGGAGGTCTATGACCAGGCGTTGCGGGTGCTTTTCAACTATTTCCCGACCCAGCGCTGCGGCGACAGTCTGACGGGCTGGAATGCGCCCTGCCACCTGGACGATGCGCACCGGGCCGATACGGGCGAGCACGTTGACCTCGTAGGGGGCTGGCACCAATCGGGAGACCTGCGGAAGTGGATGATGGGGACACCCTTTGGCCTGAGCGCGCTGTCGCAACTGGGTCTGCTCCGCAACCCCCGCTGGGATAACGGACAGATCGCCGACGAACTGCGCTGGGGTAACCGGTACTTCCACAACATGATCCGCCCCGACGGCGGCCTGATGGATCACGTGGTCTATCCGAACAATTGGTCCGATCGCAAGGTGTATCCAAACGACCCACCACCCCATGCGACCTATCTGACGATTATCGGCCAGGCCCTGGCGGCGCGTTACCTGGCGGACCGGGACCCCGAACACAGCCGCAAGTGCCTGGATGCCGCCAGGCGTATCTGGGCTTACATCACCGGACCATCGGCCCCGCAGGACCCCTACAAGCCGAGGATCCTGCCCCCTGCGCATGACTGGCTGCTGGGGATCTACGATATATACTGTACCCCCAACTGCGGTGACGCACTGTACGCTGCGATCAAGCTGTTCGAGGCCACCGGCGAGGTGGGTTTCCTGGATCAGGCCTGTTCGCTGGCGAATGACCTGGTCAAGCTCCAGGTGGGAGGGGACATAGAGGTCGATCCGGCGGCAGCCTGCTTTTACGTCAACTCCGACCGCAAGGCGCTGGCCGCATCCACCCTGTTCGGCCCGATGGGATTGGCCGAATTGCTGATGCTCCGCCCGGAACATCCCGACGCGCGACAATGGAAACGGGCCGTGGCGCTCATCGCGAAGCAGAAGTGCCTGTTGGCAGACCGGAACGCCTGGGGGCTGATTCCCTCCTACTGGTATGCCAGCGCGCCGGGCGCGGGCCGGGCGGGCGGGACAGGATGCTATCGCTACTTCCTCCGCTACCAGAGTCCGAACGGCGGTGAGATCCGTGTCGGCCCCAACGGCGATATTTCAACCGCTGCGCTCTTCCTTCTGCGGGCGCACCGTCTGACCGGGGAAGGCCGCTATCTCGCCATAGCCCAGCGCCAGGTGGACTGGATAATGGGCTGCAATCCCTTTGATGCGAGCACGATCGAAGGCGTCGGCCTGAACCAGCCGCTACGGTTCATCAATGTCGGCGAGTTCTTCCCGCCCACACCGCAGATCCCCGGTGCGGTCATGACCGGCATCATGGGCGATAAAGACGACAATCCCGAACCGTTCGCCAACAACTGTTCCACCGAATACGATGTGCCGGTCGGCGCCCCACTGATGTGGTTGCTGAGCGAACTGTCGAGCAAAGCGCAGGCGGACTCGAAGGCAGCCGTCCATGACGGCA
Organism: uncultured bacterium; assembly: GCA_964611725.1. Classification (GTDB taxonomy): domain Bacteria; phylum Latescibacterota; class CAZTBA01; order CAZTBA01; family CAZTBA01; genus CAZTBA01. The sequence goes on along the minus strand of CAZTBA010000364.1, from coordinate 3,114 downwards.
AGCCGTGATTCATCCTGATCTGTATATCGATCCAAACTTTGCCGTCTGAAATACTGCCAACCAGACAAAGGCTGGCCGCCATTCGAAGAGGAGGACCGTGAGCAAATATAAGCCAGATTGGGCAGAAGCTCGGGAGCGATTGTGTTGCTGGTGGGCCGGAGATAAGACCGACCGTGTGGTTGCCCTGGTCAAATCACCGCGCAGTGGTGTGATGCGGCGTCGCACACGCGATGATTTGCCCGACAAATACACGAACCCGGCCGTCGTCTTCCACAACGTCGACGTTAGTTTGGAGTCCACCTTCTACGGTGGTGAGGCCATCCCGGGACACTGGGTATATCTGGGCCCTGTGCCGCTCGGGGGATACCTCGGCTGCGAAATGCATTTCGAAGCGAATACAGTGTGGCAGTCGCGACTCTATGATTCGTGGGATGGAATCGGGCCCCTGAAATTCGATCCATCGAACCGATGGTATCGTCTGCTCTGCGACCTCACACGCGCTTCGTTGAAACGTGCCCATGGGGACTACTTTGTCAGTGGGCAGGGGTTCGGCTGTGTTTCGGATGTCATCGCCAACATGTGGGGATCCGAAAGCACTCTCATGGCTATGATCGAAAACCGGGATGCCGTCAGGTCCGTCATACAGGAACTCGTCGACATTTCGAAGGGACTCTACGATGAAGTCCATGCGATCACTTCACCGCACCAGGATGGCTCGTTCGACTGGCTTTATCTTTGGGCCCCCGGTCGGCTTTGGACACTCCAGAGCGATCTGTGTTGCATGGTTTCGCCGCGGGTTTTCAAAGATCTCATTCTCGATGAACTCCGACAGGAAGCCGAACACGCTGACTTCGCTCTCTACCATCTGGACGGCCCGGGAGCGATCAAGCATCTTGACGCGCTGCTCGGCATTGAGGCACTCGACGGAATTCAATGGGTTCCGGGTGCAGGAGTTTCGCAGGATCCCCTGGATTGGATCGACCTGTTTCATCGTGTGCAGGCGGCAGGCAAGAAGCTGTTGATCTACTGCCCCTCTGAGCGCATCAGGCCGCTTCTCGAGAGAATCTCGAAACGGAACGTGTGTCTGGGAATCAATTGCCCCGATCAGAGCGCAGCCGAACGGGTCCTGTCGGAGCTTGATCGGATCGGGGTTTAGAAGGAGATGGTTATGACATCGCATAGTTCTTACCTGGTTTCGATCGTTATTTCGCTTCTGGCTATGACGGTCTTCGCAGAAGAACCAACACACCGCTTCAAGGTTGTTGTTGATCGAATGGTGGATGCCATAAATGAGCAGGACTATGTCCGCATACAGCAAGATTTCGGTAAAGTCATGTTGGATGCCTTCCCGCTGGAGAAATCTGAGCCATTCTTCAAGAACCTGATGGCCAATTGTGGCAGGATCGACAGGCTGGATCCTCCCCGCTTTGTTCCACCGAATCAGGCAATCTTTCCAGCCCATTTTGAGCGCGCCCTGCTCGATATCAAAGTCGTTCTCGACGGACAGGACAAGATTATTGGATTGTGGTTTCTTCCTCACACCCCCGACATTCCCGCTCCCGATAAGCACACCACAGTACTCAGGTTGCCATTTGACGGAAAGTGGTTTGTTTTCTGGGGTGGCGACACCAGAGAATTAAACCAGCATCATGGCGTCCCGAACCAGAGATATGCCTTCGATTTTCTTGTAAAAGACAGCAAAGACAAAACGTACAAGGATGAGGGAAAGAAAAATGAAGACTATCTGGCTTTTGGCCGAGAGGTGCTTGCACCGGCTGATGGTGTTGTAACCGACGTAATCCGGGGAGTCCGGGATAATGCTCCTGGATCGATGAATCCATATTCTGCCCTGGGTAATGCTGTCATTATCAAACACCGGGAGTATGAAGTATCCGTTCTTGCTCATTTCAAGCAGGGCAGCATCCGTGTTGAGCCGGGAGACAAGGTCAGGAGAGGTCAGGTCCTTGGCCTATGCGGGAATTCTGGGAATTCATCCGAACCGCATATACACTACCATCTCCAAAACACGCCGATCATCCAGAATGGTACGGGGATAAAGTGTTTTTTCGACAACATAATTGTGTTCAGAGACGGAAAGGCTGCGTCTGAGAAACGCTACTCTCCGATCAAAGGCGACGTTGTCAAACAGGAATAGAGATTCCCAACCAGGCGCCCCGGTGGACGCGGATAAGCCGCGCCGCTTATCTCATCCGATGATAGAAACCAACAGGGATTGGGCCTGACGATGAATCTTTCGAGGAGTTTTCCCCGATACACTGACTTTAATCCTTCCGTTCCCGTTTTCTGTGTCACACCCCGGGTATCCGGTGTAATTCACCGATTCTTCGATACCTCGCCATTCAGCCCTTCCGGCAAATATATTGCCTTGACCCGCCTTCCGTTCGAGGACCGTTTGCCCGAACCCGGCGATATTGCACAAGTGCTTTTGGTCGACCTTCGGAATGGAAAGCAACATGCAATCGCAGAGACGCGGGGTTGGGACACCCAATTGGGCGCACAGGTACAGTGGGGGACGGACGACCACAGTCTCTTCTTCAACGATGTCAACACGAACACATGGACGCCCTTTGGGGTCGAAGTAGACCCTCTCACGGGAAACCGGAAGGAACTCGATGGGACCGTTTACATGGTCTCGCCGGACGGGGAGTGGGTCGCGAGCCCTTGCCTGCTGCGGACCGGCCTTGCTCAAGCGGGCTACGGTGTGATCGTGCCCGCGAGCCATGTCCCCAGGAACCATGGTGCCTCTTCAGAAGATGGACTCTATGTCACAAATACGCGCACAGGCAAGCGCTCGCTGCTTGTTTCAATCGAAGAGATCTTTGAAACTGCTGTTCCGCCCTTCGAGAAAACCAGATACAGAGAAGGCGACTTCTACGGCTTCCACGTGAAATGGAACCCCCAGGGAACCCGGTTGATGTTTGTACTGCGCTGGGTTCCAAAAACCAAGGGGCGACTACTGAACAATGTTATCACCATGGATGCGGATGGCGGAAACATCCATGTGGCCGTGCCGGACTCGGTTTGGTGCAAAGGGGGACACCACCCGAACTGGTGTCCCGATGGCGAAAACGTGATGATGAACCTTATTAGAAA
>CAZTBA010000363.1:0-6269 GCA_964611725.1 uncultured bacterium | reverse complement strand
AACACCATTTAAATTACCCACAACTGTCTACCGCCTACCTTTCCAAAAACCCACCCCCTCCCGCACCCCACACGACTCCCTGAAGAGCTTGGGAAGCCAGCTTATCTCGCCCGTGAGGCCTCGAGATTTATCAGGGAAAACAGGGATCGCCCGTTCGTGCTGTTCGTCAACTTCCTCGAACCACATATGCCCTTCTTCGGTCCACGCGATGATCAACATGACCCGGCAGATGTTATACTGCCCGGCAATTTCGACGCCGTTCCTACCGAGGATCAGCCTCTGAAGACACGCCTCATGCAGCGGGCCTACTGTGAACGCGGCTACGATGACATCCCGCTTGACACAGAAAAGGGCTGGCGGAGGCTTATCGCGAACTACTGGGGTTTGTGCAGCCTCGTAGATACGCATGTCGGCACGATATTTAGCACGCTCGAAGAATGTGGGCTTTCGGATAATACCATAGTTGTCTACACATCGGATCATGGCGATATGATGGGAAGCCATCGGCTTTTGGCCAAGTGCGTAATGTTCGAGGAAGCCGTGCGAGTTCCCCTGCTAATTCGGCTACCGGGACAGATAGCTCCCAGCAGGGTGGGCGGTCCGATCAATCAGATAGACCTCGTCCCTACACTGCTGGATCTGATGGGGCAGGCCATCCCCAATCACCTCCAGGGAAAAAGCCTGAAACCCGTATTTGAGCGGAAAGGGGAGACGAATCTGGATGATGTGTTTATCGAATGGAATGGCCAGGACAGTGGAATTTCTAAGCAGATCCGTGACGATTGTTGGCCTGGTAACATGGCAAAAATCGCCACTAAGGAGGAAGCTATCGCAGCGGTATCAGCTTCGGTACGGACGGTTATAACACAGGATGGATGGAAATTTAATTATAGCTTGCTGGGAGAACATGAGCTTTACAATTTGAACGAAGATCCCATTGAGACCACAAACCTGGCGAAGAAGAGGGAGCTTCGACCTCTTATCGAGGACCTTGCCGAAAGGATACGCCGGTGGCAGGATCGAACGGCTGATACCGCCGACCTGCCTTCGCAATTATTTGAGGGTTAATGATAAGCGGAAAGGTTGCCCGGTAGTCTATAAGGAGGGTCGTTTATGGCTATGATATATCTGTTAGGCACAGGCACCCCAACTCCCACGAAATCGAGTTTTGGAACCTCGTATGTTTTACTCCTGGGCGAGGATTACCTGATGTTCGATTGTGGTCCGGCCAGCACTTACAAGCTTGTCAAAGCCGGTCTGTTCCCGACACAGATCGACTACCTCTTCTTCACTCATCACCACTTCGATCATAATTCGGACTATCCCTGCTTCCTGCTGTGTCGCTGGGACCAGAGCACAGGCAAGGAGAACCGCTTGCAGGTCTATGGACCGCCGCCCACCAAATGGATAACCGAGCGGATCATCGGAAGTGATGGGGCTTTCAACCATGACTGGAAAGCGCGCGTGGGAGCCCCGGTCAGCCAGAGCGTGCATGCAAACCGCGGCGGCTCGTTGCCGCGTCCCGAGCCATCTCTGGATGTCAGTGATGTGGGCCCGGGAAAGGTGATGGAAAGTGACAGTTGGAGGGTAACTGCCGCACGCGTCCACCACGTCGAGCCGTGGCTTGAGTCGCTCGCCTATCGGGTCGATTCGGATGAGGGAAGCATCGCGTTTGCCGGCGATACGGGCCCCTGCAGGTCGGTGGGCGAGCTTGCGCACGGAGCTGACGTCCTCGTGGTTAACTGCTGGGACCATCAGGAGACCATGAAGGAGAACGGCGAAGCACCCGGTCAGACGGGAACTCTGGATGCGGCTAATATGGCGCTTGAATCCGGCGCTCGGAAGCTGATACTTACCCACACCGGTCCCGCCCTCAGCAGACCGGGATCCAGGGAGAAGGGGATAGCGGATATCGCGAGCATATACCAGGGCGAGATCATATTCGGTGAGGAGTTGATGGGCCTCGATCTCTGGTAACCTGAAATCTGTCAAAAGGAATACAGAATTATCCGGAACAGCAAACCTGGTTCAATTGAAATATGAGGATGTTATTCTGATGATTGCTCTCCCTATCCGCGTCGCTTACGGATTGTGGAAAGTGTGATCCCTGTCACAAATCGGATGCCTTGAAATGCGTATACTCTTGCCGAGCATAGGGGGTGATAGATCATGACAAAGCACGAAGTGGCCGTTCTCGCGTGCAAGATACTTGGCATCTACTTTGTCGTCGGTGGCTTAAGTGGTCTTGGTTATGCTGTTACTGAACTGGTCAGACATTTTTCCCGGGGCACAGAAGGGTCTATGAGTAATCTCTGGCTTGCGACTCTGGTGGGATCTACGCTTATGGTAGTTTTCGGCATACTCCTTTGGGTTCTTGTGGATCGTATCGCCGCGCGTGTCGTTTCGGGTGCGGAAGCCCCGACCGAAGTGTCAAAGATATCCGGTGCGGACATTCAGGCAATCGCCTTTTCGGTGGTTGGCATGCTTGTCCTCGCAAGGTTTTTCCCTCAATTAGCCCAACTCATAGTTTATTTATCAATATTAGACAGGTACGACCATACGCCAGTGGATGCTATGACAAAAGGACGCATCGGAGGGTTGATAGTTCAATTGGCTATTGGCCTCTGGCTGCTGCTCGGATCGCGCGGGTTGGTCGGGCTTCTTAAAACGGTGCGCGAGGCAGGTCTGGAAAAGTCAGAGAGCACGGCAGGGTAATACAGTCAGTTGTAATCCTGAATGTTCAATAATCCTGGCAGCAGTTGAGGGCTTGTATCTATTATGTAAGGGAAAGGAGGTAATGAACGAGAGCCTTACACCGGGTCTACGAATTGTAAGGGCATGATTATGGAGGTTGAGAGATAATCGGGTAATGTTATAAATACAAAGAGATCCTGAAACAGATTCAGGATAACACTGGTATGGTATTATTTCTGATGAGTTGTCATGCCGAACGTGTGTCGGCATCTCATAGGGTTCCGTGGCCGTATTAATTTTAGGTAATAGCCCATCAAAATTCCATCCTTTTCTTCGGATTATTTTTACAGTATCGGCAGCAGATTCACAAATCTAATTCCTTTTCAACATAACAGGAAGGGAGGGTATTGTGCAAATCAGGAGACTTGCGCCTTGGCTCGTTGGACTGCTGATTATCGCTCTGATAGCCGGTTGCTCTGAGGATAAAGGTACTAACGGAGGCCCCGAAGCCCCTAAGTTCCAGGTCAAAACCATTAACGTGCCTCAGAAGATGGCACAATCACAGGATCCCATGGCAAAGATGGCAGTTGCCTATATTGGCATGGCTAACGCCATTGGGAGTCATACTTCGCTCCTGTCACCGCCCGCCAGTGCCATGAAATTGGCAAAACCTGTTTCTATCCAGGGATGGACATACACATGGACCGAGGATGCCCTTAGCATGACTCTGGAAGTCTCAGAGTCAGGGAATAATTATGTCTGGGAAATGTTCTTGAATGGTACAGATGGTCAATTTACCTACAACAACTGGAAGTCTATGCGTGCGGAGGAGGCGAAGGATGGTAACAGTGGCCTCCTGATTGCCTATAAGCCGGTTACCACGGAAATCTCCATGAAGTGGACCTGGGAGACCGATCCCCAGACTGAAGTTTACACTTTTGTCTTGACGACTTTCGGTGAGGGTGGTGGCAAAATCGAGATTACCTCCAACCCCGATGACTCAGGAGAGCTCGCGTTCTACCAGGATATAAATGGTAACTATATCCTTACATTCGGGGTGGAGTGGCTGGCCGATGGCAGTGGCCAATGGTGGGCCTACGACAGTGGAGACGTATCACAAACAGGTAGCTGGTCGTAAGCTTAGAGGTGCAGCATGCTGTACTCTCTACGCTGTAAATTGCTGTAATGTAACTCCCTTATACATTGTTTCCAGATGAAACAGGGGCGGCCGGATGGTCGCCCCTGCTGGGATATACTTCCGATACCATTCTGACCGCTTATCACTGTCCTGCTAATGCGGTTTATACACTCTCCGACCATGGTAGTATAACCAGGGTTTTCCAGAGATGCCCTGCCAGGGCGATTCTGTGCTGCAATGACAGAACGAGAGAACATACAAGACCCCATCTGGTCGAAGGATAGATTCTATGCCAGAAGATAGCAGGTCCGGACGCTTATTTATCGTTGCCACCCAACACCTGGATGTAGCCTGGCTGTGGAAACGACACCCCGAAGGCGAGGAGTTGATGAAGCGCTGTTTTGAGCGGGCTATAGAGATGATAGAAGGCTATCCTGAAGTTAAGTTCATCTTCTCCAGGTCCACTGCCTGGTCTTTCCAGGCTATGGAGCGCAATTACCCTGAGCTGTTCTCGAAAATTCGCAAGCATGTGGGACTCGGCAAAATCGAGGTTTGTGGAGGGCAATGGGTCGAACCTGATAACATTATTCCAGATGGCGAATCGCTCGTAAGACAGAGCCTGTACGGCCAGCGTTATTTTAGAGATACCTTCGGAAAATGTGCCACGGTGTGCTGGAATCCGGACGCCTTCTCCCATGGGGACAGCCTGCCCCAGATCCTCAGGAAATCCGGTTTGGAAGGCTACTATTTTCACCGATGTCAACCCTTTGATTCGTCAGGGGAGGTCATCAACAAGTTTATCTGGGAGGGCTTTGAGGGTACCCGTGTTTTCGTTTTGGCAGGCAAATGGAGGGGAAAACCCGATTCCTCAGTTCTGGCGGAATGTATTCCCGAGATGGAAAGGACCGGGCTACCTGTAGATTATGTCGTAACAGGCGCGAATTCCGATCGAAGGGTTACAATGGAAAGAGACTGGATCCCCCTTTTGGAGGAAGGAAAAAAGGAGCAGAGTCTACCGGACTGCGGTTGGGCTTCCAGCGATGAAGTTCTGAATCAGTTGAAATTGTATGCGGACCGGCTTCCGATCATAAAGGGAGAGCTTGGATTCGAATATACCGGGACATATACTTCCGACAGCCGTATCAAGCGCCTCAACCGTTATGCTGAGGTGCTCCTGACCGATGCGGAGAAGCTCAGTTCCTGGGCGATCTTACTCGGCCTGGAGTATCCTCAGGAACTTCTGAGGGAAGCCTGGTGTGACCTTTGCGTTAACCAGTTCCATGATATCATCTGTGGTACCTGCTATGAACATGTCCAGGAAGAAGCCTATGATCTCTTCAGTGAGATCATACAGCGAGGGTCCGAGGTGCGCCGGAAGGCCCTGCAATTCCTCGCCGAACAGCTAAATACGCATACACCAAAAGATGGGGAACCGTTTGTTGTTTTTAACACCCTTTCCTGGGACCGCACCGCCCATGTAACTTTGGCCCATCCATCTAAATACCTCCTTAGGTATGATAGTTTCAGGATGGATCCCCTGCCTCCAGGAAAGGAGGAAAGGGGAAGATATTAAAGCATATAAAGCTGCTGGCGAAAAAGCAACTGAAATTTCTCCCTGCTGATGCTTGTTGATCATCGCGTGGAGATCGAGTTTGGCTGAGGTTCATCTTCGTTCTTTGCTCCAGTTGAAGTTTGCGATTTTCGGATGAGTTGGCGCAGATGCAAGATCAAATCAGGACTATCCTTAATCAGATAGACTCCCTGGGGATGTCGTATGACATACCTGGGATCAATGACGCCATTACAGATGTGACGATAGACCCAGCTTCGCTCAATGCCCAGTCGTGCAGCCAGACCACGCGGAGTCAGGTGGCCTTGCACGGATAAGGCGTTCCGGCTCTGTCCCAGGAGAAGAAGCCATCTCTGTTTCATCCGGATCTTTAACACCATGGCTGGAGAGATGTCCAATGCGTGGGCCGACCTGAAGCCTTCGGCGTTCAGTTGCTCAGCCATTTGCTGGTCACTTAGCCCCTTTTGGTAAAGCACCCGGATCCGTCCGACCATCTCATCATAGCTGGAAACATCCTGCTGCCGATGGATCGGTGGCCGAACATAAGTGATAGAGTAGTGTCCGGAAATCCAGACGATTCGGACTTCGATCCGGTCTGGTGTTTCCCGTTTCAAGATAACTCTAGTAATCAGGCTGCGGAGGAGCTCCTTCTTCTGAGTGTTGGTTAACGATGGCCATAACTGGGGCAGTGTCTCGGAAATGTGTCGAAACTGCTTTCGCAGTTCCGGGGACAGCTCTGTCACTGGCGACGTCTGCTGGAAATGCTCAAAATCCTCCTGGGTTGCCTGAAGCTCGCGCAGCTTCTCTTCCCAGCGACGTTCCAGCTCCGTAGCGACCAGCCGATTTTCTGGATCGACGGCATTATAC
>CAZTBA010000362.1:0-6271 GCA_964611725.1 uncultured bacterium | reverse complement strand
GCCTCTTCCCCCCGGTGCCCCCCATCAGGCATATGGGGGATAGCACGAGGATGCGGGAGCAGGTTTTCAGGGTATGAGAAAGTAAAAGGAGGTAAACCGAAAGTTCGCTGTCAAGCAGCACGATAGAGAGGAAAACCCGTTACAACAGGGGTAAAGCTCTTCAGATTGACTCAACAGGGATCATTGTTAGATAGATTCTCGGGAAGGAAAGAAGCCTTTGGAAAGGGGCGCTCTAAACATACATAAAACAGATCTCATCTCAAACCTCATTAGAGCGCCCCTTTCTCCGAGGTTTATAGCGTAATCCGGAACACCATCTCTCGAATGATATTAATCTGGAACAGAGTAAGCTTTCAGCCGCCAGTCTTCAGTTTTTGGCTGACTGCGTTAAGACAAGGTCCAATCGTGGTTATTCTTATGGACGTGAGGAATAGTCTCGTTATTGACTGAAGTGAGTATAAGCTGAAAACCGACTACGAAGCTAATCCTATAGCGGATTTCAGCTATTTTTTTGTGTCCATTATTTCAGCGATATGGATCTGAATCTCTTTTTGGTGGCTTTTTCAAAAATAAGACTCTGAGGGGTATATGAAATCGGTGATGGCCGAAGAGCGTGTCCGTATATGTGGTGAGAAATCTCTGACATTAGCCCATCCATCAGTAACTACGAGACTCACATTTGTTCATCTGAGTGACCTCCAGCTTTGGATGCCAGGCCGGGGATTGACTGCTGAGGAAAGGGAGATGCTTCGTTCCTACGGGATAGCCCGTAGTCTGGGTGAAACAGATGATATGATGTTAGCTTTGGTGGATAAGATTAATAATTGCAGCCCTGATCTCGTACTTATTTCCGGGGATTTAATAGACTTTTTTGAACCTCTTTCGCTCGAGTTTGCTGCTTATGTGCTCAAAAGATTCAGGGCTCCTGTTTACTTCACCTTAGGCAATCACGATGTCGCCAGATTTGAACCTCCCGATCGATGGATTAATTCATATGAATCCGAAGCTGAGAAAATAAGGGAAGCGTGGAAAAAGCGGTTTAATATGGATTCAGTGTCATATTGCTTCACATATCAAGGTATACGATTCATAGCCTTAGATACCAGTGAATCCAAAATCGGAAGTGCCGATCTATGCTGGTTTCGTAATCTTATTCTGTCTGATGATGAGACACCCACGATCCTCTTCTATCATGTACCAGCGCCGATCCCGACTCTTTTGCCGGAAGTTGCACAGCATAGGAAGGTGTATTATTGCTTGAAGCAAGATCAGAATACCTTGGAATTTATGCACATTCTCGAGGAATCAAAATGCATAATTGCCACATTCTGTGGTCACGTGCACTTCAACTCTGCTCACTGGTGTGGCTCTGTTCTTCAAACGACTATCTATCCTTCATGCGATGGAGGGATTCGCTGGGTATCTTTGGTAAAGGAAATCTGAAATAAGGATTTTCCGCACGCGTATAGAACTCTGGCAGATATTTAGCTATTAATAACTTTCTGTAGGAGAAGACATGCAATTTTTTATGCAACTGTCCTTCTCTGATTTTCCCCACGGTTGGGGTGTATCGGAGCGGACCTGGGGCGAATCGGGGGTGAGAAGCCTTATTGATAGTGTATATGACACAGGCATTAGGACTATTCTGTGGAGGACTCCCAATTATCCAAGCACGGGCAAGTTTTCAGAAATCCGATATTTCAACAAGGAACTGGAAGAGGATTCGGCCATTGATTTCAGGTGGAAAACTCTGAAAATAGCTGTGGATTATGCACATCATAAAGGAATGAACATCTGGTCCTGGTATGATGGGGCAGATAGCCACGGAGGATGTGGCGTAGCGGGGAGGAGACATACCGAATTTATCCTCCATCATCCGGAAATGACTCGAAAACCACGCCGGGGTGGATTATATGATAAGATAGAAATTGAGGAACACATGGATCCGGACTGTCCCTTGGTTGGCAAGGGTCAGCACGGTAGCCTTTCCTTCAAAGAGGTGCAGGACTATCGATTGTCGATTATCCGCGAAGTCGCAGGATATGGGATGGATGGGGTTTATGCAGTGGACTATGGGTACATAGGCTATGAGGGTCCTGTTGTGGAGACGTTCGGAGAGAAATATGGTCTTGATCCGAACGACCTCCCCGAGGATGATAGCCGCTGGGTTTCGCATCAAGGAGAGGTCCTGACAGGTTATCTGAGACGTGTGAGGGATCTTCTGAATAGTTTTGATAGGAAAATAGAGCTAGCCCTTGAATCCCGGGGAACCCAGAAAAGACTGCCTGGCCTCCGCCCATACGTGGCCAGTCAGGCTGAGCTTCTTATCAAAGAGAAAGTGTTGGATTATTTGTCCGTCTGGACGTGCGAAGATATACTGGCGCTCAGCAAGCTCTTTGATCGAGATCTGTCTCACGTAATTCGCCGCTTCGAGGTCTTTACTTTTCCTCCTATTGAGAGGTGGTGGCTATTCGAGAGTGCCGATGTGATGCAGAGGCTTGGCATTTCACTTTTCAGTATCGATGAAGCCACCAACGTCGAGCCGGATCACTGGGAATTGATCAAGGAGCTGGTGTCCAGATACAAAGATTGATATGGAATACGGGGAATCGGTACCGAGATATTAACCTCGTCTTTTCTATCTTACCGTTTCTCTTCAATAGAAACGACTGGTTAAGGAGTAAATGCGCGGTGGATCACGAAGTAAGGGAAGGGAATGTCCTGTGCCAGCGCAGGCCTTCTCAACGCCGTTTCAAGTATGCAGCCATAACTATCCTCCTCGGGGCGCTGAGTGGCTATAGTGGGGTTCTTCCCATTTTTCGGGATACGCTTCAATCGTATTTCGGTGTCAGCGTAAGCCAGTTCGGTCTCCTCTTCAGCATCGGGGCAATCCCGGGATCTTTGACTGCTCTTGCAGCAGGCATAATGATAGATCGCTGGGGGCCACGAGCCGTCCTGCGAGCATGTTTTGCAGGAATAGGTATTGGGATGTGCTTGGCGGCTCAGGGGAAACAGTGGATCGTGATGTTAGCTGCCGTCACTGTAATCGCATGTTTCGCTAGTCCCCTTAACATTGCCATTCAGTCTTACCTTGTGAACCTTTTTCCAAGGCATCGCAGACGCATACTTTCACTAAATATGGTAACCATAGGCATAAGAGGGATTCTTTTCTCTCTGTGGGCGGAGTATCTTCTCCATTTACAGCGCATACACTCCGGTTTGAAATTCGAGCACGTTCTACATCTGCCTTTTGCAGCCTTTGCGGTACCGACGTTTCTGGGCATATTCCTGTATCGCAAAGAGAAGACACTGGGTCAGGTTAAGCCTCCGATGAAAGCTCAGAGCAAATGGTTTCAGATACTGCTTTCCCCCAGCAGCATGTCGCTCGTTTCCCTTCTCGTAATGCACGGGACAGTTGACAGTGCTGCCGGCATATGGATGCCGATGGTTCTGGGTGGAAAAAGCTTCTCTGAGCATATCTTTGCTCCGGGAATCGTTATGGCAGCAAGGTCGCTTGCATATGTCCTGTCGCGCGGAGCTCTTGTCTTACTGCCTGAGCAGGTGGGAAGCCGGGTGATGCTTATTGCACCCGGCATATTGGGAGGTATGGCCTTCCTGGCAGGTATACTCTCACGCAGTCAACCGATTACTGCCACAGGATACGTTTTAGGGTCCTTTCTATGGTCTCTCGAATACCCTGCGATCCTTACAATGCTCTCCGTACATGAGCATCGACGCTTTGGATCTGCAATGGCCATACAGGCGATCGCAGGTGGCGCATTGGCATTTCTGGTTATCAATCTAATGGGATTGATAGGAGCGAGGCTTGGTGAACAGCAGCTTTGGAAGATTCTGATTATTCCGGCTTTAGGTTTCCCGCTTATTGGTATCGGCGGGGCAATATGGCTTCTGCAATATGGTTCCCGGAAGACAGGTCCTAAGGATACTCGGCTACAGTAGATATGTGAAGAAGTATATCTGTTGCAGGCCGTCATGCAGTCTCATCTGATCTATACAAGGAGCAGAAAAATGGTCGAAGGCAAATTAGGCATTGGCATTATCGGCACAGGTGGGATCTCCAACGCCCACGCGGATGGATACTTGAAAGCTCCCAAAGATGTGAAGATACTGGCCGTCGCCGATATTATTGAGAATAAGGCACGGGATGCTGCAAAACGTTGGGGTGCGAAACATGTCTTTACAGATTACCGTGAAATGCTAAAAATCGAAGAAATTGACGCAGTGAGTGTCTGCACATACAATGTGGCTCACTGCCAGCCTACGATCGACTCACTGAAGGCAGGAAAGCACGTGATTGTCGAGAAGCCGATGGCAGTCAATACACAAGAGGCCTATGCAATGGTGCAGACCGCGGAGGAATCAGGGAAGATCCTCATGGTTGCCATGAAATGGCGCTTTCGCCCCGAAATCCTCGCGGCAAAAAGAGCTGTCGACGAAGGTTTGTTGGGCAAGATCTACTATGCCGAAGCAATCGGATGGCAGAATCGGGGCATCCCCGGGGGCACATTCATAAAGAGGGATACGGCGGGAGGTGGCGGGCTGATGGATAATGGTGTATATAACCTCGATAGTATACTATACATAATGGGCCATCCGAAGCCACTTTCGATTTCAGGTTCCTTGGGAGCCTATTTCGGAAATCGCCCGGATGTTCCCTGGAAACCGGAGGAATTTTCTGTTGATGATTATGCCGTATCGCTTGTGAGATTGGAAGGAGATATCACGTTGATATTCGGCCATGCCTGGGCAATCAATTTCGACGAATACTGGCAGATGAAGATAGCCGGAACAGAGGGTGGCTTCCAGCTTCAGCCTTTCAAGATCGTGCATGGAGGATATAAGGATCTTAAAGATGTCACACCCGAAAAGCTCCCGGAAGGTAGCAGCGATATTGACTATGAGATCAAGCAATTTGTCCATGCCATCAAAGAAAATCTGCCATCCCCCGTTCCCGGAGATAAGTTCCTTTATACCAACATCATATTCGATGGTATATATGAATCAGCAAGGCTTGGTCGCGAGGTTAAAGTCAAATTGCCATGGGAATCCTGAAATTGCTATAGCCTTAAAAGGAGGAACTATGCAAATTGCCATGCAATTATCGATCTCGGATTTCTCTCAGATCTGGGGCAAATCTGAGAGAACCTGGGGCGAATCAGGAGTGAGAAGCCTTATAGACAGCGTGTATGATGCGGGTATCAGGACCCTTCTCTGGAGGATTACCTGCAGCGGACCACTCAATTATCCAAGCAGGGTCGAATTCGCTGATGCCTATTTTAGCGAACAGCTTGGAGAATCTACATCAGTTGATTTTAGAAACTGGGATTCCCTGAGAACGGCTGTGGATTATGCGCACCATAAGAGGATGACAATCTGGGCCTGGTATGACCAAACGGATAGCCATGGGGGATGTGGTGGAGTGAGAAAGCATAATCAGTTTATCCTCCAGCACCCGGATCTAACCTGTAAGCCGCGACGAGGAGGATTGCCCAGCGAGACTCAGGTCCGTGAGCATACGGACCCGAACTGTCCCTTAATTGGCCGGGGTACTCAGGGGAGCCTTTCTTACCGGGAAGTGCAGGATTTCCGGCTGTCAATTATCCGTGAAGTTGTCGAATATGGGATGGACGGGGTCTACATAATTGACGCCGGCTACATAGGCTATGAGGAGCCGGTCGTGGAGACATTTAGAGAGAAATATGATCTCGATCCCAATGAGCTTCCCGAAGATGACAGCCGCTGGGCATCGCATCAGGGAGAAGTTCTGACGGGCTATCTAAGACGGATCAGGGATCTTTTCGATGGTTTTGATAGAAAAATCGATCTGGCTTTGGAAGCCCGTGGTCCCAGGAAGAGCCTGCCCGGACTTCGTCCCTACGTCGCAAGCCAGGTTGAGGTCCTTATTAATGAAAATTTGCTTGACTACTTATCTGTCTGGGTGGGTGAAGATGTCCTGGCAATTGGGGAACTCTCGGGACAGGGCCTGTCACACGTTGCCCGTCGTTTCGAGGTCTCTACTATCCCTCCCATTGAGAAGTGGTGGCTATTCGAGGGTGCCGGTGTGATGAAAGAACTCGGTCTGCCGCTCTTCAGTATCGACGAGGCTACCAATGTTGAGCCGGATCACTGGGATCTGATTGGAGAGTTAGTAGACAGATACGGAGATTAGATGGAGATGTGAGGGAGGAGAATACTATGGAACCAGGTAAGTTATCCGAGATGTCGGTAGGTGCCTTCGATCCACAGTCAT